>JBAYRN010000301.1:0-2506 GCA_041676625.1 Vulcanimicrobiota bacterium | reverse complement strand
GGCAACGGCCAAGGATCAGGCGATAAGTGGTCAGAGTGGCGGTGGCTCTGCGGGCAAACTCATGAACCTGCGACACCCCCAGAGTGAGCAGCATGTCCAGACGAAAATAAGCGGGGTTAGTGATGTGAGATTTCATACCCCATTTTAACCCACACGGGCCATCCTAGTCAAAAAATAGACAGCAAACAAACCGCACAACCAAGCCGTTTGAAAGATTTTTCAGAGATGATCTAAGGACTCTAAAAAGAGGCTAATGACAGAAATTTCCAAAAGATTGAAGGGGTGTCGCAGAGAGGCTTTGAGCGGCTCCTGAAGGGGTGTTTGAGGGCGAGAGCCTGTAGCCTCGGGTCCGCTGGCCTGGAGAGAAAATATCTACGCCGTCTTCCGGCCTCCTTGTCCGAAGTCGCCCCCCGTCTGTTCCAATCAGAAGAGTGTGGCCCTCAACGAGAGAATCCCAGCCTAGCGGACTTGATTCTATCGCCTCCACTCAGTCCAAAACACCGAAACCTCGTGCGTTATATCCAGCCGCCCACGGTCATCGTCGACGGGGTCGAAGTCATTTATGAACCAACCGAATTCCAATACAACACCAACGGGGCCGTATGACCGAACTCCTGCAAGAGGGCAGTTCCACGACTCAGCAAACCCGAGTCAAATACGTCTTCGACGTTCTCAGCCGAGGCTGCCGGGAAGTTGCTACCATCATCGCTTTCTTTTCGGCGCAGGTGGCAGACCCGGCGGCGACTTTGCTCTTCAGCTTGGAGTAATCCAGACGAAGGCCTGCCGCGTCGTTTGTGCAATCGCTCGCGACCGGCAGAGCTAGCGAACTTTGATCACGGGGGATACGTACCTCCGAGCCCGCGACGGTGAAGTCCTAAAATTGATATTTGCTTTTCATTCCATATTTGCTAAAGTGCAAATATGGCGAGCAAGGCAAATATCGATCTAGATAGGATACAGCAGAGCTCTCGCGACCTCGCCGCCTCTCTCGTAAAGGCTCTTAACGAGCTCCCTCATTTCCAGGTTCTCGAAACAGACCTGGAAGCAAGGCCAGGTGAAAGAGAAATCGATCTCTTCCTGGATGTCCTTTGTCGTGACCAAAACTACAGGGTTGCAGTGGATATCCAGACTGGTGCGGTCCACCCGAAAACAGCGCACAAGGTTGTCCGAGACCTGCGAGGTTTGGATGGGCTCAAGATGCTTGTCGCCCCGTCCCTCTCCGAAGCCTCAAGAGCGCTTCTTCGCGAGCAAGGATTCGGCTTCTGGGATGCCAGTAATAGTCTCTATCTTGAACTACCAAACGCGCTCTATTCTGTAGAGCACCCCCCTTTGCCTCAACCCAAAGAGGGCAGAGAACCCCGCCACGTCTTCAAGGGCAGCACGGCCCAAGTGGTCCACACTTTGTTGCTCGATCCCAACAAAGAATGGAAAGTAACGAAATTAGCAGAGGAGGCGGAAGTCTCAGCCTTCACGTCCCAAAAAACGCTGGACTATCTCGAAAAGCAGCTCTGGGTCTCCAGAACCGGTCGCGGCCCTCACACCGTTCGACATGTCAAGAAGCCCGGAACAATCCTCGACGCCTGGGCAAACGACTACGAAAACGAGAACCAGAGTCTCCGATTCCACCAGTTCGCCCCCAACATCGAGGCTCAGAAACAGCAACTGGTCAGTTTGATGTCGAACATCGAAGACGAGACCTGGGCGGTCACGCTCGAGCACGCTGCGGAGGCTTACGCTCCCCTGCTCACCAAGCTCCCCTCTGTCATGACCGTAACGATTCCCGAAGAAGCCGCTTACGACTTGTGTCAGGCCGCCCAAAACAATGGATATCGCGAAGTCCGAAGCGGTGAGAACCTCAGAATCCTGACTACCAATGAAAGAAGCACTTTTCTCGGCCGTCAGAAGGTCGAAAGTATCTGGATGGTCAGTCCCATCCAGCTCTACCTCGACCTCCACTCCTGGCCTCGTCGCGGCAAAGAGCAAGCGGAGCACCTCCGGAAAGAAAGGATCAAGTTCTGATGCACAAGCCCGAAAGCCGGCTCGGATATGATAGAGGTCGGACCCAGGCTTGCCGACAGCTCCTGATCACACTCCTCCGGATGAGCGGTCCTTGGAGCGAGAAGCTCATTTTGGTCGGCGGCCTGGTGCCCTCTCTCCTCTTCGATAACGCAGACCACGTCGGAACCACCGACATCGACCTAGTCCTCAATCCGGTCGATGTCGAAGATGTCGAAAGCTATCGCACTCTCGAGCAGAACTTCAAAAAGATAGGCCTCCGCGGCGGTGCCAACCCCGATGGCCAAGCCCAACACTTCCGCTGGACCATCACCGATGACCAGGGCAACGAAGAAGCCTCTCTAGATCTTCTCTGCCCTTCCTCCGATGGAGATTTCGCGGCATGTCGATCACCTAAAACGCAGCATGTCGATCACTCAAAACGCGGGAAGTCGATCACCCATTTCGCGGGAAGTCGATCACTTGTTTCGGACGAAGTCGATCAGTAAGC
>JBAYRN010000300.1:0-2507 GCA_041676625.1 Vulcanimicrobiota bacterium | reverse complement strand
TACTTCGATCCCGAAACCTTGGAGCAGATCCCTCAGGAACAGCTGTTGAAAGACGGAGCCTATGACACGCTCTCTGAACTGAGTCGAAAGGCTCTGGTCGAACAAGACTTTGATCCCGAAGACGAGTGGATGATCCAGGGCACCGCCCCCACGCCGGAAAACTTTGCTCTGGTGGTCCCCCACCAGGAAGGGGTCCGGGTGATCTTCAACAGCTATCAGGTTGCCCCGTACGCGGCCGGTACTCCTTCGGTGGAACTCTCCTGGCCGCTGGCAGCACCACTTTTTCAGGAAGCCTACCGACCTTGATATTCCGTCTTCTCTTACTCTGGTTCTGCTTGTCGGCCGTGGCAGTGGCGCAATCCGAGCAAGCCGAAACCCCCATCGAAAGCACCGGAAACTTCCGCCTGGTGCTGGACGAGATCGTTCGCCTCACCAATCTCGAGCGGGAAAAGTACGGTGCCTTGCCGCTGCAGGCGGATGCCAATCTGGAGGAAGCCGCCACCGGGCACTCCCGGGAGATGGCGCAATTGAATTACTTCAGCCACAATTCGCCGGTTCAAGGTCGAGCCGCACCCCGAGACCGTATATTGCTGACCGGGATCCAGCCCCGGGCGACTGGAGAGAATATCGCCTTGTTCGACTCCTACCCTTTGCAGACTCTGGCTCGTAACGCGGTCCAGGGTTGGATGGACAGCCCTCCTCACCGCAAGAATATCCTGAATCCGATGTTCACCCACATCGGGGTGGGGGTGGGAAAAAGCGGCAACACCTACTATTTGACCCAGAACTTCTGCTCTTATTAGGGCCTGTTGGTTGTTTTGCTTTAGGCTCTTTCCGCGTCTTCAGTACGAATGCGAGCAGACTCTTCGAAATCGGCCTGAGCCTCTTGCTCTTTGCTCAGACGCTCCAGACAGTTACCCCGGGCATCCAACGCACGGGGGAAGCGAGGCCGGAGCTCCAAAGCCTTGCTCAGATGCTCCACCGCCTTTTCAAAGTGACCGGAGCCGGCCAGGCCCATTCCCATCTGAAAATGCAAGAGCGGGCTCTCAGGGTTGCGCTCGATGGCCTCGTTTAAGAGGTTGAACGCTTCCTTCGGTTGGCCGGCCTCCACCATAGCCCCCACCGCCAATTGGAGAAACTCTTCGTTGTCGGGGTGACTCTCCAGGGCCCGGGTGACCTCCTCCAGCAACCGGGGTCGGTCCAGTCGGGCGGTCAGGGCCAGCATGTTCATCCAGTTGTCGATCACCTGGGGCGACTGCTCCACGGCAAAGCGATAGCTGGCCAGGGCCTCCTTGGGATTGCCCTTGAGCATGCTCAAAGCCCCCTCCAACGAACTCAGAGCCGCCGAATCGGCATCGTGCTGCTCAGCCAGCTGCAATGCTTCCTCCGCCTCAGGTAGTTGATTGGTGGCCAGTAGCAATTGAGCCCGAGCCAGGATGTAGGAGGGGTCCTGATCGCCCAGTTGATAGGCTGTTTCCAGATCCGAAAGGGCGTTCACAGCGTCTCCCAGCTCTCCCGAAAGCACCCCGCGCAAGCCGTGGTAGCGACCGTTTTCCGGCTCCAACTCGATGGCCTGATCGTAGTCGTTGCGGGCCTTCTCGAACTGACCGGTGAAGAAATAAAGAAGCCCTCGACCGGCAAAACCCTCACTGCAACCGGGATCCTCGCCGACCACTTCTGAAAAAAGTGCGTGGGCCTCTTGCCAGCGACCCAACCCGGAGAGCGCACGAGCCACCGAGGATTTGACTTCGGAGGTGACCGGGCTGACCTGGTGCAAAAGGTTTAGGGCGGTTTCGAAGTCCTGAGCTTCCAGGAGGTCTCGGGCCCGGGTAAGTGTGTCTGGCATGGGAGGCTCTTTCTTGTTTGATTAAGCCGCTAGCTTGCTTTCGTGCAGCCTAACTTCCTCCTCAAAGCAGAGGCCGGCGATGACCCGAGTGGAATTTTGCAGAGGTTGGGTCCAGACCACGCGAGCGGTGGTGGTGCGATACTCACCCATTTCGTTGGCCAGGGAAACTTTGATGTTCTCACCGGGAGCCGATTCCCAGGGGAGCAGCAGACGAGCACCCCGAGAATCAATTTCGATGGACGTGACCCGAGTAGGAGCATCGTACTCACTCCAGCAAGTGATAGCGCTGGGGCTGATGGTTTGCCGGTCGCGGCGCCGACGACACCGGGAAGCCTCGTAGGTGGCTTTGAAAGATATTTTCCGGTTTGTGGTGAGCAAAGTTGTTGTCCTTGCTTCTATATTCACACGATTTGTCAGCGCGTCAAGGGTCGCGGCTCTGTTTGCCTTACAAGCCTCATACTTAACAAACTGCAGACACTGCATAGTGTCTTCATTTTATTGCCAACACGCTATTATTCTAGTCCTGACAAGAGTTAATATAACGTTTACAAAAACGATCTAGATGAACGCTTTCCGGAAGTGAAGATTGGCTCAGAAGACAAGAGAACACAACGAAAGGTTCTCTGAAAATAAATTCCCCTGGAGGTATCGTAATATGTTT
>JBAYRN010000299.1:0-2576 GCA_041676625.1 Vulcanimicrobiota bacterium | reverse complement strand
GCATCGGCCTGCAGAGAAAACCCTCGGTGGGGCCGGGGCTGGGTCCAGCCCTGAAAAATCAGAAAACCGGTGGCGTGCGGCACACTGTCCGGGGTGGTGGGGAAGGCAACGGCCACCGGTTCATTGCTGCTCCGGGCCAGTTGCCTGGCAGCTTTGAGCTCGGCTGCCATGATGTTGGCCGCTGCTTTACTGTCTCCCCCGGTGCTCTTGAAACGATAGAAACTCAAGCCCAGCAAAATGATCAGGAGCCCCAGCCCTACCAGGAGTTCTAAAAGACTGAACCCACGTATCTTACCCCTCGTCATTACAGCTCTCCAAAATCCTGAATACCGACCACCTTGAAGTAATTCGGATTGGTGTCCGGATCCCTAAGATCTATTCTAGCACGAAGTCTTCGCCGCGCCTGGGGAGCGGTACGGTCAGAGCCCACCAAGCCTACCGAGTCGACGGTGAGCAGGTAGTAGGGAGGCGCGATCTTATCCGTCTCCACGGTCGCTTCGTAAAACCCCAGAACGGTCGTCCCGTCCAGATCGTGGACCGGTTCCACTACCTGATACGCCGGCTGGTCGATGGCCGCTATCGGGGGAAAATCAAAATCCTTGAGAAGTTTGACCCGGGTCTCCTCCATACCGGCCATGGCGAGTCCCTTGGCCTGAACCGAGAGCACAGCCTGGCGCGCTGCTCGATACTCTCCCACGCGGGAGGCCAGAAAGCCCATCCCCATGACCAGGAGCACGGTGATCAACATCAACACCACGATCAGGATCGACCCGCGTGCTCTCGTCATGGTCTCCAGATCTCCATAGAAAAGACCTGCAGCACCCCATCGGTGTCGATGGACAGCCTAACCTGAACGTTTTCGTTGGCCAGTTGAGCCGCCGCGAACCCGGCCAATTCATCGGTGATCAGCCGATCCGTTCCAGAGTCTTCGAGCCGGCGCAGAGCTTGCGCGTCGAACAGGTAGGTGATCTCACTCACGGTGATCTCGTCCCAGGTCCATCCCGCCGGGGCCGGACGAAGCGGATCGGGAAAGCTGAAGCGAGGTACGGTCTGCCGCAGGACCAACTGAGTAGGGGAAGAGATATCGACTGTTTGAGCGCCTTCCACCTCCCCCCGGATGGTGGCCATGGCTGTTCCCACTGTCTCGATGCGCTCCAACCGGTCGTCGGTAAACCGAAAGACGTGGCTCCAGCGCCCCACTATGTGGGTAATGATGCCCATCAGCAGAAGCACCAGTCCCATGGAGACCAGACCCTCCGCTATCGTCAACCCTCGAGAGTTCTGCTGCTTGAGCAAATCAGGGACCTCCAAACTGGATGTCGCTGGAGTAGCCCACGTATTCCACCCCGTTATAGCGGGCCGTAGCCCGCATTCGGGCTCTACCGGGCCTCAAGCCCCAGGTGCCGGTACGGAAGTTATAGGCGTACTTGTTTTCCAAGACGGCAGAGCTTCCCGACCGATGGCTATCTTCTTCCAGGATGGTCCCGTTACCGTCGACCGATTCCACCGACCAGGAAAAGGTCACACCCGGGATCTGGGCTCCGCCGGCATCGTGGAAGGTGGCACCGAAATTTGAACTCCCGAAAGCACCCACTGCTCCACCCCCGGTCACCCGCACAGCCGTAAGAGGATCGATGGCAGCAGGCGGCTCTGAGAGGTAGGTCATGACCTCAAGGGATTGACCACTCCCCCAGGCGACGGTGCACTTGACCGGGATGACCCCTCCTTCAATCTCTCTCTTCTCCCCTGCCGGGTACTGGGATTCCATGGCTGTTGAAGGGGTGAAGGTGGTCCGATCTCCCGGAGCCCTCTCCAGGGTAATGAGAAATCCGGGGAAACCGGGTTCGGTCAGTCCGGACCCCAGGTGCCCGCTCAGACCAGACCGATAAACCGCAGGGTCCTCGGCGGCCGCCCGAAGACGGGCCAGACGGTTCTCAGCTACCAGAACCGCCTGGGTCATCTGGGAAGTCCGGCTGAGGTAAACGACCCCCCTATCCAAAAGCTGAAGAATGGAAAATGCCGCCGCCGTCAAGAGAAACATTGCGATCACGGTTTCAAGCAAGGTAGACCCCGCTTTGCTGGAACAACCCGGATGACCCATGACTTCCTCTATTCGATAAACATTCGCGTTCCCTTTCCTGAGAGTCCGTGTGAGTCACATGGGCTGCCAGGCGCAAAGGATTTCAACTCCGTCCTGGGAAAAAGTAAGGAGGTGTCGGGGTCCGTTGAAAAAAGTTGCTCAAGATAGGGAAGATGCGTGGCGAAAGAAAGTCAAAGTTTCCCACGCGAACCTCGTCCTTTTCTTACGCCAACTGTCCATCCTCTTAGCATCCGGCGTACCTCTCCATATGTCGATCGACACTCTGAGCAATCAGCCTGAGGACCCTCAGTTTGGAAGAGCCATCGAAGAGATCGGCGTAAAAATCGCCCAGGGTTATACGCTCAGCGGGGTCTTCGCCTGGTTTCCCCGACTCTTCTCCCCCATCCACGTCGCCCTCATCACCACCGGCGAACGGACCGGTAACCTGGCCGATAGCCTGGGAAAACTGGCCGATTGGGGAGATCGGGAAGGCCAG
>JBAYRN010000298.1:0-2583 GCA_041676625.1 Vulcanimicrobiota bacterium | reverse complement strand
CTCAGGATCGCCTGCCTCGATTTCGCTGATACGGCACAACATGTCCACCCCGGTCTTGACCCGAACTCCCCGAGCAGAGGTTCGGCTGTTGCCGTAACAGGAGGACTGCCACACGGTTTGGGTGATCTTTTGCAGAGGGTCTTCCACCGTGAGTTCCCGGCCCAGAGCGTTGCGGGTAAAGGCAAAGCTCTTTTCCACGGTATCTTTCAGCCGAATCAGCTTTTCCAGCTCGGAGAATCCGTTATAGGCGTACTTCACGATCATCTGTTGATTGTTCGCGTCGATGTCACGCCGAACCTCGGTCAGGCGAGCGTGCGGGTCGTAGACCAGAGAGATGCTCCTGGGTTCACCACTCGTCCCGTTGTTGGCGGGTAGGTGGACCTCATCCAAGAGGCCGTCCAGGAAGGTGAATTCCGTGGATTTGCCTCGGGCGTCGGTCACCTTGGTCACCCGGTCCTTGATATCGTACTCGGTAAGCACGCTGTGGCCCAAGTCGTTGGTGATGCTGGTCACGTTGTCGGGATTGTCGGCGTCGTTGTAACCGAAATTCACGGTGCGAAATCCATCTGTCGTTTGCAACCCCTTGGGTACCTTGAGCTGCAAGAGCCTGCGGTAGGAACCGTCGAAAGCGGTGCCCTCGTAGACAAACTCGGTGGTGTGGCCCCGGCGGTCGGTCACGCTCTCGACCATGCCCTCGGCGGTGTAGGTCAGGAGGGTTTCCTGATTCTTGGCGTCGATGATCTTGATGAGATTTCCGTTGGTGTCGTACTGCAGTTCGGTGGCTTGGTAGGTCACCTGACTCTCGTCGGGGGCACCCTCTTTCAAAGTCACCTCAGCCCGCTGGATCTTGCGAAGCAGATGCTGATGCTTGGGGTTGATGGGGGCCGGGTCCAGGTCTTCGGCGTAGAGATAGGTGGTCACATTGCCCAGGGCATCCTCTACACTGGCGAGATCGCCATTGGTCTTGTGAGTGTATTTGGTAATCGCCCCGTTGTCGTCGATTCTCTGGGTGACCAAAAACGGATTGACAGGGTCGTTGTGAGAGAAGTAGGTGGAGATTCCTTCTGAAGAACTAAAGTATCGAGTCATGGTATTTTCCTTTCTAGGTGGGAAGTGCGAGGGTGTAGTTGATATGATATTCGCGGATGCGGCCATACTCTCGTCGAATGAAGTGCTCGTTTCGCTCTTCATCGTGGAGAGGGGCTCCGTTGGGGTCGAAAGGGATGGTCGTGATGAGGGTTCTCGGACCGCCTACCGTAATGGTTTCGCTTCGGTCATGCGTTCGGTAGAGTAGCCCGTGAATGCTTTCCAAGTAGAGCCGGTCGGTGTCGTCGTACTGATAGCTGACTTCCAGGTCTCCGCGAGTGGGCCGAAGCGTGGTCGTATTGGTCAGGCGACCTCGCAGGTCGTAGGCCAATTCCACGACCTGCCCTTCCGGGTCCGTGATACTCCGGAGCCTGTCCGGAGAGACCGGGTCGGTGTCTGGAAAGTACTCGAGTTGGACCACCCGTTCATGAGGTGAAGAACCGGAGCGAATCTCGGTGGGCTGGCCGTCGGTTCGGCTGCCGTAGCTGTAGTGAAGGACGTGTCCCCGGCTATCGGTTATCGAAGAAAGCTGATTGCCGGAGTAGGCGTAAGTGAGACTGTTTCCATGGCGGTCAAGCTCTCTCTTGAGCCGTCCATCGGCCTGAAACTCTTGCACCGTCTGGTCTTGAAACCTCACCACAAAGCGGGCGTCATTGCTACCGGTATCCTTGACCACTTCGGCGAAGTTGTCTTCCCGAACGGGCAGATAGTTTCCGTTGCCGTCGTCGTGCCAACGTCGGACGATCCCTGAGGCACTCCGAAGCACGATCGCGTCGGAATCAGGCTCGCTGATGCAGTCCGACCCCTGGGAGTTCCATCCGTGCCCTAAAGAACCCGGTCCGCGCCAGAAGTTCAGGCTCGAGTAGATGAGATTGAGGGACTGCAACGGTCCGGACCCAAACATGGGGACGGAGAAGTTGAGATTGGCCTGGCTTTGCCAGCCCTCGCATGAGGTCTGCCAGGAGTTGTTCACCAATCTTCTCTCTCGCGGTCTTGATGTGAGCAGAGGCTTTCTGGCTGTTATCGACGGCGGTAAGGGCCTGGCGTCAGCTGTTCGGTCAACCTTTGGGCACAAAGCAATCATTCAGCGCTGCCGAGCCCACAAGACAAGAAACGTGCTGGAGAAGGTGCCTGAGTGTGAGCGTGACCACCTGAAACGCTACCTGCAGAGGGCTTGGAGCGAAGCCGACCCTCGGCAGGCCAAGCGACTGCTGGAGCTAACCGCTCGAAACCTGGAGGCCAGAGGGCGCCGAAGAGCCGCTCGCAGCCTGAGAGAAGGGCTATCCGATACGCTGGCCTGCAATTTCCTAGGACTTCCTTCGGACTGCGATCTCACACGGAGTTTGGTGACGACCAATCCTATTGAGTCGTTAAACGGCTATGTGGCCGACCGAGCGAGGCGCGTCTGTCGATGGCGTAGCGGGCGGATGTTTCTGCGGTGGACGGCGATCTCGATGGCTGAGGCCGAGGCCTCTTTCTCCCGCATCGACAATAGCG
>JBAYRN010000297.1:0-2604 GCA_041676625.1 Vulcanimicrobiota bacterium | reverse complement strand
TCTTTCTGGGAGCCCACAACGAGCAGATCGGGGCCTGCTACAACCACCACCATCCCAAGTTCACCATCGATGAAGATTCACTTCCTCTGGGTGTTGAGCTGTTTCTAAGGTGTGTTGAACACCTGGGAAAGAAACTGTAATGTCTACCGCTGCCATACCCGAACTCACTGCGGTCAGTCAGGCCCTGGAGCGAGCACGAGAGAGCCAACCCTCCGAGTGGCAAGGTCTGCAAAAGTTGAGCCGTTGGGAGGTCTACACCGACGGCTCTGCTCCCATCAAAAACCCCGGCGGTGCGATCGGGTTCTCGGCTGTCTTTGTTCTGAGTAAGTCTGCCGCCTGGGAACTCTTCGGAGGGACTCCCGGACGGAAGACCGAGCCTGCCACCAGCAACAACCGAGCCGAGATCGCGGGAGTGCTTTCCATCCTGGAGGTGCTCCACCAACTGAAGAGCGCGGGCGATAGTCTGCCGGTCGAGGTGGAGATCGTTTGCGACTCCCAGTACGTGGTCAACTGTGCTCAAGGTAAGTGGAAGAAGCACAAAAACAAAGACCTCTGGAAGCGCTTCGACCAGCTCATGTGTGTAGCCCGGGCGGCGAAGGTGCGTATCATCTTCCGCTGGACCCGCGCCCACGTCGGTACCAAATGGAACGAGCGAGCCGATGTCCTGGCTAAAGACGGAGCCTTTCTGGCCCTTGGCAAGAAGCCGGAATCTGCGGCCCCCGAGCAGACCACTTCGGCGCCGGCCCGGCCCGATTGTCACTATCTCCTTCAACTTTATTCAGAGATGTCCGGACGAAACGGGGCCAGGGGAATCTACCGCCTCTCCACGCCCCAGCGTCAACGAGAAACGATCTTGGAGTTGGAAGACGTGGTCACCCTGGACGAAGCGGAGTATCAGATCCTACTGGAAGGCTTCTCGGATCTGTTGAACACTTTGTCCGAGGCCAATCGCCCCGCTGAGGATTTTCGGGTTCTGGTGGACTCCTCTCGCGAGCTTATGCTCAAACAGGTTCAGGGGCTTTATGGGGTCAAGAGTGAACGGCTCCAGCCCCTTCACCAGCGAGCCATCCAAGCTGCCCGAAAGTTTGCCGGGGTGGAATGGAACCAATCCAAGAAGACGGAACTCAAAGAAGAACTTAAGTCCTGGTGAGCCTTTTGGTGCGCACGATCTGGGGCAAAGCGTACTTTCTGAAGTGCAAATAGCTCTTGACAGCGTGAGGAAAGAGAAGCCCATCCCAGGATCGCCGGAGGGGGAAGAACTTGACCCCCACATCCCGGCTACTCATCTTGGCAACGGGCTCTTTCCAGGGGCCCACGAAAGGCTCATAGTAGACCAGCGAGTTCAATCCCCTCTCCTTCATAAGCGCCTGCAAGGCCGCGGCCGGATCTTCACCCAACTTCAACTCCACGCTGGGACAACCGAAGTGCGCCTCGGCCCGCTCCCTGGCATCCCGCAGGGCCTCGGATTGGAACTCGATGACCCGGGCGGAAGGGCTCCAGGGCATATCCCCTTCATCGGGCCCCAGGGCGATCACCAGTGCAGGCTTCATTCCCGAGATCGAGCCCACTTCCGGGGCTAGATCATCAAGAGTAATAAAGAGGGCGTAGTCCTCCCCCACCTTGTCACTGACGGTAAACGGAAAATCTATTGGAGGCAGGTAAGGAGGGCTGCCGGGGCCGCTCAACGGCACTGGAGACAGGGCCAGCTTTCCGCTCGGATTGAAGCGGCCTTTGGTGTACTTCTCAATGGCTCGGGCGGTGGCGACGTGATGCTTCCCCTTGGTCTGCAGACCGGCTACCGAACGCCAATTCAGGGTGTTGGAGGCCACGTCTCCATCCAGCAGGTACCGCATGAAAAACTCCGCCCCCAGGCTCCACGGCAGCTTCCAGGTAAAGAGCCAGATGGAGGCAAACCAGGTCCGAGCTTGATGATGAAGATATCCGGTTTTTTTCAGTTCTTTGACCCAGTGGTCGAAGGCCTCCAGTCCGGTCTCCCCCGCGACGGCCTTTTGGTAGTCCTCGCGCTCGGGCCAGCGTCGCCGGTCCTCGGCCAACAGGCGAATCCAGGCCTGGTATAACTGTGGGCGTCCCTCGAGCCAGCCTTTCCAGTAGGTGCGCCAACAGAGTTCTTGAAGGAAGGCCTCCGATTCCCGGGGTTTGTGCTGCTCCAGCACGGCCTCCACCACTTCGCGTTCGGTGAGGATGCGATGGGAAAGATAAGCCGACAGGCGGGATACGTTGTCCCGATGCTCTGGTCCTAGATCGAAATTTCGCTTCTGGGCGTAGACAGTGGTAGCCCGCGGGAGAAACTCTTTCAGATGGGCTAATGCCGCCGCCCGAGTGGGGACCAGGTCTTTACTCATCGTCTTGACGAGGAGGGAGAAGTTCGCCTTTTCGTAACGCCCTTAATCGATTGAAGGCATTCTCGGTTTTGATCGCCTTTTCTCTCAAACGCAACCCGCTTCGACGTTCGAAAGGTAGCTTGCGAGTTTCTTCTTCAAGCTCGTGAATGGCCATCTTCGCACTCATGATGGCGTCTTCCAATAGCTTTTCCTCGAGACAGGTCTCCAGTTGCAAAGCCTCGTCCCACTTCTTCCCGTTTCG
>JBAYRN010000296.1:0-2622 GCA_041676625.1 Vulcanimicrobiota bacterium | reverse complement strand
TCACTTTTGGGCCTGGAAGCGATCGATCCGGTCTTTGGCCTTCCTGCCAAGTGGGTGACTCACAGCCAGTCCGAGCGGGCGGCCCATAACGGCAGCCTGTTGTTTGAGGCGGCCGAGGTTGTCATGGGGCACTCCATCAACTTTCTGAGTTCCCATATGGAGCACGCCCTCGGCTTGTGGGAACTCAACCGCTGGCTATCAAATTCTCTACCCTTTCAAGGGGCCCGGGCCTGCCAGCCCCTGCAAGAAGATGCCCCCTTCCTCTTGAAGTTGGTCAAGGAACTGGTCGGCGAGGGTCTGCACTTGCCCCCTCCCGAACGGGTCTGCGAGTATTTGCAGATGGCCCGCGGTGAGTCCGAAAAAGCCGAAGAGATCAGTGTTCTGGTTCGCCGAGAGATCGTGAACGACAACATCGGTGATTGGCTGGATGAGGAGGGCTTCCTGAACGCTATTGAGTGGAGAGGCCCGGAGGAGCTCAACGCCGGAGACCATCACCGAATGCTGGAGCGACTCCGTCGCACCATTGAGCAGGTTCACTCGACCGTGATGAGTGGGCGCCCTGTCTTGATGGTCAACGTGGAAGTAAGAAGAGAACTGGCTGAATCTTTGAAAAGCCTTTTTCCGGATCTCCCGGTCCTGGCCTGGTCAGACCTCAAGGACCTGTCGAATATCCGCACCGTGGCCTCGGTCAACGCCAAACTCAGCGTCGACCCTCCGTCTTTCCCGACGGCTTTCTTTCAAAACTGACACCTGTTCAGACTCTGTGAAAGAAATTCACCGTTCCCGTAACAAGAGGAACCGAAAAAGAGGGAACAAATCCCTTGCCCGAGGAATCTAATCTTATAGAAGAGATTAAGACTTCATGGTTTTTTCGGCCAGGGCCGAAGGATCATGAAGGAAGACCAGAAACTGACTGGAAAATCTTTGCCAAGACACAGGAGGCATTATGAAAGCAGATTATTGGCGCCAAGGGGTCGCCGCGATATTGGCCGCAGGTCTTCTTGCTGTAGGCGCCGTGGCCCAGGAAGGTGCCGAAGGTGAGGTCAACATTACAGAAGGGGCTCCCACGGAAACCGCTCAGCCGGCTGAAGCCGAACCTGCTGCGCAACCCAAGCCGATCAAGCCCCAGATCGTCGACCGGGATCCGTTCGTCAACCAGTTGTTGACCGGAAACGTCACTTCTACCAGCACCGGCACCAGATCGGTCACTAGAAATATCAAACCCGTGGCGAAAAACGCCCAGAGTGGAAGCACCGTAGCTTCCGCTGCTGGAACGGCAGCAGCCGGAGAAGAGGCTGCCGAGGAAGTGGAAATCCCCGCTCCCGAAGTTTCAGTCACCGGGATCGTATCTTCGGGTACCGGCAAGCAAGCCATCATCAAGACCAACGTAGGTATGAGGGTGATCAACGTGGGCCAGAAACTGGGTGACTACCGCGTGGCCGCCATCGGCACGGATCACGTGGTCTTCAACTATGGTGGAGAGAAGAACTTCAAGGTTCCGTTGGACAGCGAGTTCTAAACGAATCCACTTCATACGAAAGAAAGC
This sequence comes from Vulcanimicrobiota bacterium, assembly GCA_041676625.1. Taxonomy (GTDB): domain Bacteria; phylum Vulcanimicrobiota; class Xenobia; order Xenobiales; family JADMJV01; genus JAEXNA01. The sequence continues at coordinate 1,076 of JBAYRN010000296.1, read as the reverse complement.
CCTCCGGGGCTTTTTTTCATAGGCGTGTAAAGTGAAGCGGAGCGGGGAACGGAAAAATATGGATAGCTCTGTGGATTATCAAAAGGTCGAGATGCCCCGTGTTATCATCCCGGTTGCCGTAGGCTTTTCGGTATTGGCGGTGGGCTTTCTGTTCTGGCTGATCTATGGCCGGGAGGCCAGCACCGGATACGACGTGGCGTATCTGGCCGGAGTCAATGCGAGTCTCAACGCGGCTTCAGCCTTCTGCCTTTTCGCCGGCTTCTTCGCCATCCGTGGTGGCCATTGGAAGCGGCACCGAAACTTCATGCTCCTGGCCGTCTTCTTCTCGGCGCTCTTCTTGGTGAGCTACATCGTCTACCACACTTTTCACGGAGACACTCGGTTTCTAGGCCAGGGTCTGATCCGACCGGTCTATTTCTTCATCTTGATCAGCCACATCGTCCTCTCGGTGGTGGCCCTCCCGGTAATCCTGATCACCGTGAGCCTTTCTGTAACCCGACGCTTCGCCCAACACCGGAAGTGGGCCCGATGGGCCTTCCCCCTGTGGGCCTACGTGTCGCTCACCGGGGTGGCGGTCTTCTTCCTATTGAAGGCCTTCGGCTCCTAGGAGGCTAGCGGGCCGAGGCGCTGAGAATTGCTTCTTCCTGAGGCAGGCGTTCTAACCAGAAGTTCTGCAACCAGTCATACGCTTTATTAAGCGTTCTCAAAGGCTTCTTGAAGCCGATCGGTTGTCCGCTCGCTTTGAGTGCGAAGTAGAGTTTGTCGGCCACTCCACCGTGCTTGTCTTCAATGAACGAAGAAGGGAGTTGGGGTATGCCCCGGTCGTGATGGTGGTTGAAAGAGAGAAAGCCGATGGCGTAGCTCAACTCTTTGTCCTCGAGCTTTTTCTTCTCTTCGACCATTTCTTGCTTCCAAACCGACTGCATGACTTCAAGCTTCTCGATCTGTTGCGGAGAAAGGTTGTGTTCCTTTTCGTAGATCTTGCGTTTGGCGAAGATGGACGCAGAGTGGCGAGCGTCGTGGAGGTAAAAATCTCCGCCGGGACGATTGAAGCCGTCTGCTTCCTCGGGCTCAGG
>JBAYRN010000295.1:0-2627 GCA_041676625.1 Vulcanimicrobiota bacterium | reverse complement strand
CGGATCCGTACTTGGGCGGGACCGGAATCTTGCCGATCTCTTCCCCGGCGTCTTCCCGCCGCTGCAGCTCCCAGGTCTTCTCCCACTGGGCCCGCTTGCGCAGGCCGGTGGCCTTGTAGCGCAAGGAAGAGAGGTATGGAACATCTTCTTTCATGCAGAGGCCGGTCACCAGCTTAGTCAGATCAAAATCATCGCGACCGGTATAGAGTTGGGCCACCTGAAGAAAGTCCGGGTCGCGAGCCATGGCGTCGGCCAGCCGGGCAGTGGTGATGATGGTGGGGGTGTGCTGGGTGGAGAAGTGGGATTCGATGCGGGTTAGAAGCCAGGTTTGGAGGGCTTCTGCTAGCTCCACGTCCCAGGGCGTGAGATTCCAACGCCGTTTGTATTCAGGCACTTCGAGCAGCTTGATGAATCGGACCGATTCGATAGCCTCTATTCGTTGTTGAACAACTTTGCGATAGGAATCGGGCCAGTGGCTTGGGACCTCGTAAACTGGTTCGATGGAGTGACGACGGAACCAATCGTTCTCGGCTTCTCCTGACCGAACTTTGCGAGCAAGGACGATCTCGAAGGCTCGTTCGCCTGGGCGTACCAAGACGTTCTCGGCAACCTCCGTGTAGGATTCATCAAGAACCTTGTACTCCGCGTACATCCTCCAGTCGAGTTCCTCCTGAAGGAAAACTTGTTGGAAGAAGAGCGGGGCAAATTTTGACTCGCATTGCTCAAGATTTGACTTTTCTAAGCATTCTTGGCTTTTGGGGCGGAGCGTTTGGGCCTCAGTTACTAGAGAATCTAATCGGGTCGCCAGGTTCAGCGTGTCATCGGACACATCAATCATCGGAAATCGCCCCGCCTGGCTACCGGATATCTCCCAGAAATCCTCGAATGGGATTGTCCGTTGCCGGGCACCGTGCTTGTCGACCGTCGACCCTTTGTTGTGTCCTGTAGATTTAAACCAAAAACAAGCCACCGAACTATTCAAAACCCCCAACAAAGCCAGGTGATCGTCTTCTGTGGCCTCGGCCGGGAGTTTGATCACGGGGGCGGAACGGTTGAAGACCTTGCCGCCGCGGTCGAGGACGAAGTGGTTGTGGGTGGCTACAAAGGCGAAGGTGATGGAGAGGGGGGTTTTTAGTTTCTGACCGTACAACTCTTGCCATTCATACCAGGTGGCTCCCTTTTCGAGCATCGGGACGCCAAAACGTTTACGCTTGGACAGATTGGTTCGCATCTTCCAAAGAATTTGGTTGGCCTGAGGCAATTTATCAATGTCTATTAACTTGAGTTCGTCGTCGTAGGGCCAGATTGAAGTCAGCTCCGTTCCGTTGCTCCAATCCCTAACCGTATCACCTGTTTGAAGTGTTCGACATCTTTCGATCCCGAGACGCTCGGCTTGCGCTGGTGAGTCAAATACGAAAACATCGTCCTCTCCGGTTACAGCGGTAATGCCGATGGATTCAGCTAGTTCGCCAAGCGTGTTCGTAGTACTACGCTCAATAAGGTCCTTCAGATCGCCTGCACCACCACCGGCCAAAGACCACGGATGCTTATGAAGCTTCTCTCGCTCGATGTTCGTGATCGTAATAAAGTCGTTCTCAGCTTCGTCTTGATCGATGTTGTCAACGATGGAGCGCCAAACCTTACCCTGGCCAGGATCATTGGGAGTGCTTGGCTCACCCCGTATGCCAAGCGCTGCTTTCACGACGGTTGCGAGTGGTTCACGACTCCGACCGAAGAGTATGACCGTCGGGGTTCCGTGCCCCGGGATGTAGGCCCCGGACGTGTCTATGACGTGAGTGAGATCGATCGTGGGAATAAACTCCTCAATGACTTTGGATCCGAACTCACGTTTCATAAAATTGTTGGCTGTGATCATCCCGACGTACCCGGGCCTGGAGCCCTGAACACCGATATCAAAGAACATCTCTTTGAATGGGACCGCCAGAACATACTTACCGTGGCAGCTTGAGTATCTCTGACGAACCGCCTCTTTGTGCGCTCTGTCTTTATCGGCAATATAAGGCGGATTCCCCACCACCGCATGATAATGCCGGCTCAGGATCTCATTAGCCTCTTCATAATCCCCACTGGCGTAACTATCCGGCACCCACTCCCTCTCCGTGCTCAGAAGCTGCTGGTCCCCACCTCGAAAGCCATGCAACAACGAATCCCCCGCCGCCACGTGGACCTCATAGTTCGGCGCATCCTTCAGCCGCCTGGTGCCTCCGGCGTTCAGCGCGGCCACCAGCAGTCGAAAGCGGGCGATGGCCACGGCGAAGGGGTTCAGGTCTACCCCGTACACTCCGTCCAAAGCCTTCTGCACTCGCGCTCGCCCACTCTCGCCGGGATGCGCCTGCTGGCGGTGCTCCAACAAGCGGGCGAAGCCCCCCAACAAGAAGTGGCCGGAGCCACAGGTGGGATCCAGCATCCTCACCTCCTCCAGACCAAAGGTCTCGATGGCCGGCTCCAGCGTCCGGTCCAAGATAAACTCTTCCACGAAATCAGGCGTCTGCAAAAGAGCAAAGCGTTTGCGGGCCGCCTCGGAAAGATCTTGATACAGGTCGCCCAGAAAACGGGTGTCGGCGATCCGGCTATTTCGGGGTTCTCCGAACACTCGTAATAACTCG
>JBAYRN010000294.1:0-2634 GCA_041676625.1 Vulcanimicrobiota bacterium | reverse complement strand
CTGTTCCCTGCCAGGAGAATTTTCCCCGACTTTCCACGAAAGGTTTCCGTGATTTGACGGAACAGATTTCCGGGCGTGACTAAAAGGAAGTTCCACGCGAAAACGGGTGGAACTTCCGGGCGTCAAAAACACTATCAAAAGAAAAGCACTTACAGCTTGTCGGGGGGAAGATCAGTCGAATCGATAAGGGTTTTCTCCTCAATGGTTCCGGCAACGATGGCATTATAGCAGATCCGGTTTACCTGTCTGGCAATACCGTTTGAGCGCTTGAATATCTCCATCTTCGCGGCGTCGGAGAACAGCTTCTCTTTCCGGTGGGCAATCTCAAGACCGTGGTCGATATAGGAGGCGGTCTCCTCGAGACTCATCGGCGAGATATGGTGAGAGAGACGGATGCGCGCTCGCAGAGCGTCGAAATGGGAGTAGCTGAGAAGGGTGCACAGTTCCGGCTGGCCGGTGAGGACGAAGGTGATGCGGTTCTGTGAGTCTGAGCCGAAGTTTGTCAGCGCTTTTAAGGCCAACAATGCCTCCTCGGCAACGTCCTGTGCATCATCCACGACAACCACCGGCTTGCGAGAGCTCTCCTCTACCGCCTGAAAGAACGCCGGTTTCGCCTTGCCGAGGGAGTGAGGCGGTTCGATCTTCATTCCCCGAAGCAGTGCCTTCACCAGCTCACTTTCGCCGCCGATGTTCCCCCGCAGGTAGATCGGCTGGTAGTAATTGGTATCGAGACGTGAAAGACCGTGGCGGATGATCAGTGATTTTCCGCAGCCGATCGGCCCGCTTAAAAGCATCACATCTTCACTCTCGATGCCGAGCTCAAGCATAGCGGTACTTCGGTGTAACTCTTCGGTGGGAAAAATCTTCTCCTCAGCTATGTCCTTGCCGAATGGTAACCGGGAGAACCCGTAGTGGGTCAGAAGTGCTTCTCTCATTGCCGGTCCTCCTCATCCTCTTTGAGTTTGTGATAGTTGATCGTCGCCTTCTTCTGATCGAGCTCTGATTGCTTCTTCCGGAGGGATTCGAAGTAGTCGGCGGCCTCGGTGCTGACCTTTCGTTGGGCAGTCTGCTGTTCTTCCGGGAGATTCGCCACGGCGGGATTAACCAGTTTCTTCAGCCCGAGGGTCTCAACCTTTGTGTCGTTCTCAAATCGCCACACCTCCCGCAAGTCGAAGGGGTTGTAGCGTACCTCTATGAAGCTGCCTATGGTAGCCTGTGTGTGATACTGGTTGCTCTCAAACTTGATCACCCCCCACTTCCCGACTTTCCGCTTGACGTCAAGCAGAAAGAGGTTCTCGAACCATTCGAGGTCTGTTACCCGTCGGTGGTCGTCCGGCAGCCCGTTCTTAAAACGCATTACCGGTGGTTCTCCGGTCGAAGAGTGGTTTCTGCGGTTGTACTCAACATCCAGCCATGCCCACAGGGCGCTGTTGAGTTCCTCAAGTGTCTTGAACCCGGCCCGCTGTGCTTCAGCCTGAAAGTCCCGTTTGATCGTCTTCATAACCGATTCAACTTTGCCCTTTGCCCAACTTTTGTATGCGCCGTGATGGATTTTCCTGATATCCAGCTTGGCAAGGACGGAGGCGAAATGGGAAGAGATGTAGACGTGGCCGCTGTCGAGATATACCTTTTTCGGTATCCCCCACCTGAGAACCATCGTCTTGAAGGTCTTCTCCATCCGGGGCAGTTTCTCGTCCCAGAAGTACTCGGCGTGGAGTATCCTCCTTGAGTAATCATCGACCCAGGCAAAGAGGAAGGTCTTCCGTACCTTCTCATCACCGGGCGCCTTTGGCAGCCAGATACCGTCTCTCGCATCTCCCTGTACCAACTCCATCGAGCAGGATGCCTGAAACTTGTGATAGCTCTTCTTTCCCGCCCCGAAGCTCATCTCCCGGCGGGCCTTCTGGGTAAGGCCGGACTCGGTGAGAAATCGATAGATGCTCCGGTCGGAGACCTCTGCAACCGCCTCCGCCAGCTCGCCGTCGGTACTAATCAGACTGCGCAGCTGCGGAACGGTCCTGCTCGGTCGCTCCTCTATCAGTTTGAGTATCTTTTCCCGCAGCAGCGGGTCATGAATACGGGGTGAAGATATACCTCTGGGCTTATGAAACAGCAGAGTCTCGGCTCCACCCTGGCGGTAGCGGCGCAGATAGTTGCGGATCGTTCGGTCGCTTACCCCGTGATCCTCGATGTAACGGCGGCGTACCTCTCTCCGGTCGGCCTCGTCGATGCTCTCATCAAGCAACGTTTCAACAAGGGCAACCCTCCGCTGGTATGCCTCGAGGTGTCTCTCATCAATGTCTCTCCAGTTAATCTTGTTCATTTGCTCCTCCTGAAGGGTTTCAGAAGGTCTATCACGACTGTGGAGGAGACCGTGAGACATAACTCATGGAATGTTTTCGCCGGTTTTTCCACAACTCCGCCTGCAGGAACCGCCGTAATCCTCCAGGTTCCAGGTTCTCCCGCCCGGAGCGCCGCTGTGTTTCTTCCTCTCGCCGGACCAGTCCATCCAGCCGCTTGAGAGGAGTCCGGGGGCGGAGGTGATAGGTGTGTTCATGAAGATGAACCAGAGCGGCCTGCTTCTCAGCCAGGGAGAGGGCAACCGCTTGTACCGCCTCTTCAAGCCGCCTCAGG
>JBAYRN010000293.1:0-2650 GCA_041676625.1 Vulcanimicrobiota bacterium | reverse complement strand
CGGAGGCGCGTAGCGCCGAGGACACCCCCGGAGATGTCACCACCTCAATGGTTTTCAAGACGATCGCACCCTACGAAAAAACCCCGCTTTCGCGGGGTTTTATGGCGGAGAGTGAGGGATTCGAACCCCCGGAGATGTCACCACCTCAATAGTTTTCAAGACTACCGCCTTAAACCGCTCGGCCAACTCTCCAAAGGCTGAGCACCGAAGTCCTCGTGTCTATTGAATTTTACCTTCCAGACCCGGCTTCCTTCTCGGGGCCCGCCCCGCGTCGGCGGCGGGCCTCGGTCCAGGCAGCGCGGCCCTTTTCCTTTAAGGGACCCTGGAGGGTCATCTGTACGACCTCGGGCGGCAGTTCTTGAGAGTCCAGCGACCGTTCGAGTTCGACACTGGCTTGCACGTCGTCGCCCTCTTCAAGGAAGAGCAACCCGTTTAAGTAGTGTCCTAAAGCTTCAACCATTTCGTCGTCCGGATTGGCCAGGGCGGCCTGTACTTCGCGACGGGCTTCTTCGTGCTCGCCCAGCCGGATCAGAGCGCAGGCCCGATAGGCACGCAACAGCGGGGCATCCGGCTCTAACCGTAAGGCCAGGTCCAGGTTGGCCAGGGCCGACAGGTCTTCGTGGAGCAGAAGTTGTACCCAGGCCACCTGCTCAAGCATTTCGGGATTGCGCGGCTGCAGAGTCAGCGCTTCTTCAAAGAGTACCAGGGCTTCCTGGTACTGCTCGCGCTGATAGTAGAGCCAACCCAAACCGGAATAGGCTTCGTGCAAAGTCGGGTCCAGGCGAACGGCCTTGTTGTAGTTGGCTTCGGAAAGTTCGAGTAATCCCAGATTTTCTGCAGTCCAGCCCAACTGAAAGGCGATCATGGCGGAATTGGGGTCGGCACCTTGAGCCCTCAACAGGATCTGCTGGGCCCCTTCCCAGTCGTCGTTTGCCATGCGCAAAGATGCCTTGAGCTCCAGCAGCGCGGTATCGGCGCCATTTCGGAGTTCGAGTTCCTCCAGCAAGGCATCGGCAGCTTCCAACTGACCCACCCGAGATAGGGCCACGGCCCGGCGTAAACTCAGTTCGGGTGACTCCAACAAACCCATGTCGGCGGCGATGTCCCAGCAGGCCAGCGCTTCGTGGTTGCGGCCCACTAGATAGAGGGCGTCTCCCTTGACACGATTGGCCTCGGGCACCTTGAAGAGCGAACCATCAGCCCGGGAGAGTACCTCCAGCACCATGTCCGGATTGCCTTGCTCCAGATACAACTGGGCAAGGCTGAACTTGGCGGAAACGTGAAACTCGCTGCGGCGGCCGTAAGCCACCTGCAGAAATTCCACCTCAGCCTGCTCCATGCGGCCGTCTCGAAAGTACGTCCAGCCCAGCAGAAGGCGGGCCTCATCCAAACCTTCGTTCAGATCGAGGGCATCCAGCAGGTGGTCTTCCGCGGAATCGAATTCACCCCGGGACAGGGCGATGGACCCCAGCCCCAAACTGGCTTCAGGGGTGCGCGGGCCTTGGGCCAGGGCCTGGACGTAGGAGAGTTCGGAACTTTCCAGATCTCCGTCTTCTAAAAACATCTTGCCCATCAGGAGATAGGGTTCCACCGCCTTGGGGTTCAGGCGCACAGCCGCTTTCAGTCTATCGAGCGCTTGCTCCCGATGACCCAGGTCGATCAGTAGCTTGCCGTACAGGTATTGAAAAGATGCTTCGTGGGTTTGAAAACGTGCCCCGTCTTCCAACAGGCAGAGGGCCTCGTCGTTGGCCCCTTGCTGGCGGTAGATGGCGGTGAGATAGTGATAAGCCTCGGTGTACATGGGATCGTTGAGGAGCGCTTGCTCAAACTCCACGATCGCCTCATCCAGCATGCCTAGATGAGAGAAAGCTTTACCCGCCTCGAAACATCGCTCTGCGTCCTCTCGCCTGCTCCGCACACTCTGCACGGCCAACTGTTCGCTCAGGACACCTTCTTTGAACGCCAAACCCTTCTCCCTCAATATCGATCTCACTTGGCGAGCGACTTTGCTGCGCTCGTCTTTCGAAACCTGGAGAATGACCCCCGACTGTCCGTCGTCTCCAAGATCCTCGGCTTCGTAAATCCGCCCGCCCAACTCGGGAAGACTTGCCCTCAGGACCTTGATCAGGTCGACCTCCTGTTTCCTATCGTCTTGCTGATTCTGAGTTTGATGAAGCTGAAAAAGTACGTAACTCAACTCTTCACCTCCTCGAAATCTTAAACGAGACAAGGCTACGATTCTCCGCTTTCCGGTAGGCGTAGCCTTGGAATGAAGCGATTATAGCACACAGAAATTTTTTCAACAATCCGAACATGAGACAAATTCGCCATCTTTCTCATATGCAAAAAAATCGGAAGCTCGGAACGCAATTCGAGGAGGTGGTCTGTCATGTCTAAAGCGCGGCATGGCATGGTTTGTCATGTACGAGAAGGGGGTCGGGACTTTCCTATAATTGAAGGAAAAAATCTAGTTCATTTTGACCATTTCGGCACTTTTCATGAGCAATCGAACACCGCCTTTTGAAAAGCCCGCCAAATGCTTGGAAAGCATTCTAGTTTTGGAGAAAAGGAGGAAGATTTAGGTGGATGGAGGGGCCGAGAAGTGGGGTGCAAATGAAAAGAGCCCGGGGTTAGCCGGGCTCTTTTTGTT
>JBAYRN010000292.1:0-2652 GCA_041676625.1 Vulcanimicrobiota bacterium | reverse complement strand
CGCCGGCAGTGACCGCAAGGTCGCTCGGAAAGGTGGCCAACCCGTTGATGGTGTCGACCGTGGTGGTGCCGATGAGGGTCGCTGTGCCACTGGGGTCGTTGGCGATGGTCAGAGTGACTTGAGAAACCTCGGTCACTCGATTGCCGAAGGCGTCAAGAACCTCAACCGTGACCTGAGGGTCAAAGCTTGCCCCTACCTTGATATCGGTAGGCTGCTGCACGAAAGCAACCTGGGTTGCCACCTCGGGAGTCACCACGAAGGCCACGCTCTGGGCCGATTCAAGCCCCGGTGAAGTGGCGATAAAGGTGTAGTTGCCGACCAGGTCCACCGACAGGTCGTCGAAGGTGGCCACGCCGCTCACGGCGTTTTTGGTCAGGGTGCCGCTGAGGGTCGCACCATTCGGATTGGCCAGGGCGATGGTGATCTCGTTGGTGGCACCGGCCACCACCGTGCCGTCCTGGTCCACCACGGCCACATTGATGGCGTTGAAGGTCTGTCCCGCGGTGCGCAATGGCGTGGTTTGAAAGACCAGGCCGGTGGCTGTGGGCCCGGTGGGTGTTCCAGGGCTGTTGGTGAAGACGAAGTTGTCGCTATTACCGCAGCCGATGAAAGTGAGGGTGAGCAGCAGTAGACCGGCAATCATACTCCCCCGAAGAAAATAAAATCTACTCATAGTTGATCTTTTACAAAATCCTCCCAATAGAAGTGACGCGGTTGTTCGTTGAGCGGATGGGCAGTCCTTTAGAGCTAAATACCATCAATCTCGGGCCCGGCCACCCGTTCATAGGTGCCGTCGCTGGTCTTCTTTAGCTTGGTCAGCCCGCCGGCGGCGATGTCGGAGTCCGAGGCCGGGGTGCTGTGGCGGCCGGGCATGCTGATCAGGCGCTGCAGTTCTCCCTTGCCCAGGGGGTTGTCTCCCCGGTGCGGGCAGTACTTGCCGCAGACCGCGGGCTCGACTTTACCTCTGACGAAGATCTCGAGTCTTTCCTCACACTTCAAGCAACGGTATTCGTAGATAGGCACGCCTCAAGCTTCAAGACCCGGACGGGTTCTCCCGCGGGGTAGTGTGGGAAGAGCCAGCGGTAGTGCGCCGGGCAGGCACTCCACGCGCATGGGGGTTTGCCCCAGTAGTTCCCCGTCGGCCTGCACCGGACAGGTGGGGGAGCAGTCCACCGTGAAGGGCTCTCGCAACTCTTGAAGGTGCACATTTTTTACCCGCTCAAAACGTCCCCGGAAGTTTTCCGGGAGGGCCAGCAGGGCCTGAGCCAGGGTGAGGTTCATGCAGACCGCGTTGAGCGTTCCGTCGAAGGGGCAGGCACCCGGGGCGCTCACCATACCGCCGCCGTAGTGGCGCACGTTGGCCGCGTTGAAGTTGAAGAAAATGTCGGACAGTTGCGGCGACTCTCCACTCTCCACCCGCACCGCGCGGTTTTTCCAGAAAGCCAGGGAGAGAAACAGGGCCAACAAATACGACAGACGGCCGGGTACCCGCCGAGCCAGGGCGGCCCGCCGCTCGGTGACCACGGCAGAAAAGCCCGTGGTGGCACCCACGCAGAAGTAGCGGGACTCCTCGCCGCCGTTTCGCTGATAACTAACCCGGCCCAGGTCAGCTGTGTTCTGTTGGCCGATGGGAAAGGAAAGAAAGCTGTCGAGGTTTGCCAGGCGCCGGTCGATGCTGAAAAGAAAATCGTTGCCGCTACCCAGAGGCAAGGGGCAGAAGCGAGGACCCTTTGGGAAACCTTTGTCGCCCCACCCGTTTATCGCCTCGTGCAACGTGCCGTCTCCACCGGCGGTGAAGACCACCCCGGCAAAGCCGTGCGGCAGGCTGCGGGTGTGCTCCCGGGTTTGGCCGGGGAAGCGGCTTTCCTCAATTCGGAGTTCAAATCTGGATTTCAGGTGCTCGAGGAGTTCGGAGCACCGCCCATTCAGCTGCGCTCGGGGGTGTAGGATGAGTAGGCCGGGCTCCACTACAGGCCCTTTAAGACCTGGTCTAACTCGTCCTCTGAGCTTTTCCAGGTTTCTTCGATCAGGTTCACGAGCTCGTCCAGGATTTCCGGGGGGTCTTCCTTGCGGGCGGCGGCTCGCGAGATGGCCGTGGAGATGGGTCTCTTGGTTGATACCGATGCTGACGAAACGACCCACAGGGGTCAACCCGCAGAAGACTGCGCCGAAGCTCTCGCTCAGGCTCTCGGTACCGAGCCAAGCTTAGAGGTCGTGCAAGAGACGGAAGAAGCACTGGCCCAAAGCGCCCGTGCGCGTGTTTTCGATACCACCGGTCTGGAACTATCCAGGGTCGTGGGGCCTGTCCTGGTCGAGGCGCTGCAGCGGCACCAAACCCCGGCCATCTCCAACAAGCGCATCTGTTTCAACCCCCAAAACCGCCACGCCACCAAAGTTCAAAAGCGAGAACTCTTGCGCCGAGACGGCTGGGCCTGCAGCACACCGGGATGCTGTCATAAGCTTTACTTACATCTTCATCACCTGGTTCCGCACTCCCAGAACGGCCCCACCATCGATCGAAACCTGGTCGGGCTGTGTTCGAGCTACCATCGAAACGTGCACGACGGCTCGCTTCGGATCTTCCTCCGGCCAGACGGCAAACTGCACTTTACCGATGCCGAGGGAAACTCGGTGGCCGAGCAAGCCGATCTG
>JBAYRN010000291.1:0-2759 GCA_041676625.1 Vulcanimicrobiota bacterium | reverse complement strand
CTTTGCATATCCCGCATCCTCGACCACCAGCCCATTCCGGTTTACGGCGACGGGCTCAACGTTCGAGACTGGCTTTACGTGGAGGATCACGCCCGGGCGATCAGCACCGTTTTTCATTCCGGCCGGGTCGGTGAGAGCTACAACATCGGGGGGAACTCCGAGGTCCGTAACATCGACCTGGTTCGAACGCTCTGTCAGAGTGCAGATAAACTGCTGGGGCGACCACCCGGCAGCAGCGAGCAACAGATCACCTTCGTCAAGGATCGACCCGGGCATGACTTTCGCTACTCCATAGACTTTTCCAAGATTGAGAGGGAACTGGGGTGGCAACCGTCCGTGACCTTCGAGGAGGGACTAGCCCGAACCCTGAAGTGGTATCTCGACAACCAGCCGTGGGTGGACCACGTGAAATCGGGCGCTTATCGAGAGTTCGCCCATCAGGTCGGGGCCTAAGGACCCGGCCTAAGAAGAGAGCTTGCTCGATAGGTACTCCCTGGCCCGTTGAGCGGCTCTCTTTTGAATCCAGCGTGCCCAGGGGGTGAAAAGCGTGACGTACCAGAGGTTGGGTCTGGACCAGGCTTCCATTCGAAAGATCACCGGTCCGGTCCGGAGCTTGGTCACTTCAAAGATCTCCTCGCCAAGTTCGGGGTGCCCGGTGAGGGTCTGATAGGCGAAACCTGTGCTCCAACCGAACTCGGTCTCTTCTCGCTCAAAAACCCTGACCACTCGGCTGGCAAAAAACAGGCTCAAAAACGGAGCGAAGCGATACTCAAGGCCCACCGTGGCGCCGGGTTCCACGAACTCGTGCTCCAGGTAGCCCCGGCCGATGGTCGGCCCGAAAACATCGTATCTCAAAATGCAGTCGGCCAATCGGTCGAACGGTCCGCCCGGTACCGGCGGCCCTTCCGGTTCCATCGCCAACGTGACCACCAAGCGATCATGGAAGGGTGAGGGCACCAACTCTTTGGGGGCCAGCGGGTGGATCGCTCGCTCCCGCCAACGCTCGAGATTAGGGGCCCTGCCCGGAAAGATGTATTGCACCTAGAAATCATTGCCCAACTGGTAAGCAAGCCCTGCAGACCAGGCCTGCTTTACTCGAGATCCACCATACTGTATTCAACTTCGAAAAGTTGTGATACCTCATTCAATCTCTCCTCGGATCAGGCGCTCCTTCTCGCTTCTGGGCATCTTCTTGACCCGGTGCTCCAGTTTGCAAGCCATGCTTCGGTCTCCCACGACCCGGGTATAAACCAGTTCCAGGGGGCCTTTCCCCCGGGTATACTTGGCGCCGCAGCCTTGTTGATGAGCCTTAAACCGCTCCGCCACGTCATTGGATACGCCGGTATAGAGACTACCATCTCGACACCGCAGTAAATAAATGGACCAATCCGACATAACTGATCTCTCCCCCGCCTGGCCCCACATCCCTCCCTTTTAGGAAAATCTTCTTGACACTGTTGACTAACAGTGTTATCTTGTTCGTATGAGTCAAGCACAAGAGCTTTGGAAGCTGGATGAACTGGCAGAGAAAAGCCGCGAATTTCTCGATATCGAAGGTGATTCCAACCGGATTCAGTGGAAGCCTAACGGGCGTCAGATCCGTTACTACACGACCCTGGGCCTACTGGATAAACCGTTCGGGGGTCGTGGGCAAGGGGCCGGGTACGGACCCAAGCATCTCCTTCAACTCATCGCCATCAAGCGACTGCAGCATCAGGGGCTCAAACTCTCCGAGATCGAGTCGATCCTGGCCGACTTGTCTACCCAGAAACTAGCCGAACTGCTCGGCTACTCCACTGAATGGCTGGAGCAGCTGGAGGAGCCTCCGAAAGAACCCGAACCGGCCCGCCGGGACAGCGAGTTCTGGTCGGTAATTCCCGAGCCTCCGGCCAGACCCACCCCCGTCAGCAACTTCTACCATTTCGACCTCGCCCCCGGGGCCACTTTCATGGCCAGTGAAACCGCCCTGGACCACCTGAACGACGACCAGAAGCAACAACTCGCCGACGAACTCAGAAAAGTCTGGCGACAATTCCAAGAAGAATGATCGGAGAACCTCGATGACAGTGAAAATGCACCCCGAAACCGCCGTCGGCGAACTGAAAGCCGGGACCTACGCCTTTCCGCTCCAGGAGGTGGATGTGAAAGGAGAGGTCCAGGGCCTTCTCTATTCGGCCACCCTGACCCAAAAGTTTTGTAACGAGCGAGACGAGAGAATGGAAGCCGTCTACGTCTTCCCCCTACCTCCCAAGGCTGCGGTGCACGGCTTCAAGCTGAAGGTCGGAGAGCGCCTCATTGAAGGTGAGATCAAAGAACGCGGACAGGCCCGCCGGGAATACCAGGCGGCGGTTCAGCAGGGCCACCGAGCGGCCCTCATGGAGGAGGAGCGAAGCGACATCTTCACCACCACCGTGGGAAACATCGGCCCCGGCGAGGAGGTGACCATCAGCTTCGAGATGAGCGGCCCCCTGAGTTGCTTCAAAAATACCGCCCGTTTACGCCTGCCGCTGGTGGTGGGTGAAGTCTTTATCCCCGGCAGTTCCCTGGATGGAGGTTCGGTGGGCGACGGAACCAGCCCCGACACCGATGAGGTTCCGGATGCCAGCCGCCTCACCCCTCCCCGCCTGGAACCGGGCGCTCCCAACCCGGTGAGCTTGAGCGTGCACTTCACGGTGCATCCGGCGGGGTTGCAGTTGAGCCAGGTGATTTCGACCTGCCACTTTGCTCGCACCAAAAAGTTCGACGATGGTCGGGTAACT
>JBAYRN010000290.1:0-2760 GCA_041676625.1 Vulcanimicrobiota bacterium | reverse complement strand
GACTGGATCGAGTCCAACAGCGATACCGGCGAAGTCATAGAGTTTAGCCTGCGCTCAACAAAAATCCGGCGCACCGACGGCAGCATCGCGATCATCCCAAACGCCGAGCTGCGCCAGGTGAGAAATCACTCCTACCGCTTCTCAACGGTCGACTTTCGGGTCTCTGTCTGCCACAGCACCGACACCGACTACGCCATGGAGCTAATCCTCGAAGAGGTCGGCTATCTGGACGTGGAGTGGCCTGGCAAGATCCAAAGCCTGCCCCAGGCCTTGGGAGTGCAAGAGCTAGGTCTCAAAGGAATTGTGCTAAGGGTTCGGTTTAGCACCCTACCGCTTGCTCAGCTCGAAGCTAGCCGGCGCTTAAATCGACGAGTTAAGGTCCGCTTCGACAAAGAGCGTATCTTGCTCGCTGGAGATCGACTGGTTTCGGTGGTGCGTGTTTTGGATCACGAACAACCCTGGCCTTCGGTCCCTTCTTGCGAGGCCGACTCACTCCCGACTGCTGAGCAAGCAAAGGAGAGTTCGGACTCGTAATAAGCTACGGATGTTAGCAGTTCCAAGCCACCATCTAGAAAAGATGCTGATAAATCACTTCTACATTTTTATAAGGAGCGAACCAACCGGGGCAGCCAAAGTTGAAATGCACACCAAAAATCTTTCCTTCATCTCCATTTTCGGCGATCCATTGCCTGGCTCCGTCGACCGGCATGGTCAGAAAGCTTCTACCGTCGGCTGCTTGTAGGCTCTGCTCCTTTAAGAAGAAATCTAAATGAGAGGGCTCGGTGAAAGCAAAGGCCCAGCGCTTACCGTTGATGGTTGAGAGAAAAGGATAGATCGGCCCTTCTGGAAAGACAGGAAAATACCACTCAGGCAAGCCGAAGAGCGCTGTCCATAGGGCATCCTTGTCTTCCATCGTACCGGTACCACTTGCCGGGTGGGCCGCCTGGCTAAGCTTTATAAAATCAGGCTTGCTCGATCGCGGGTCGGCGGTTGCGATCCGCCCCATCAACTTGCCCTGCTGCAGCAAAAACATGCCCGGAGTCAACCTATCCTCGGCTTCGGCACGCTCGTACAAATGACGGTTCATGGTTAGCGCATCCGATTCAAAGGCGGTTTTCAACGGCACGGCAACCAGTTGATGGCCCGCTGGCAGACCGAGCGCAACCGCCTCTCCCAGTTCGCGGTGGATCGTTTCTACGCAAGCCGGATCCAATACGCGGGTGGCTGCCAATTCTTCTTGAACAAACACCATGGGAATTCTTGGATCCCCCAACTCAAGGGAGAGATCCATCTTTTGTATACTCGGGGTCGTAGCTACCATTCTGGCGATCAGCGACTGCTCAAGAGTCTCTAGATCAAGGCCCTCATCTGCCAATTTCTGCCGGCTCACGCCCACCTTCATAGCTCCCATTTGAAAAAAGAAAACAACCCAAGGAGCATCATTATGAGCAAACAGTCGACGGCAAGCACACTCTTCGTGCCCGTCCCAATCTGGATTACGAAATTCAATCCAAGTCGTACTCAGTAATTCCGACACACACGCACCCTTAACACAGAGATAACACTCATACTTCTAATGTGCTCAAAAAGCCTCCACGCTATAGCTAGTGGGCGAAGCAAACCCATGCTTCAACGCAGCCGCGAAGCATGCTTCCACCCGGCCGCGAAGCAAAACCCGTGCTTCAACACCGCAGCGAAGCAAACCCGTGCCCGCGCAGACAACGTAGCGAGAAACCAAACGCCCCCGGTCAGCCCAGGGCGATCCAGATGGCGCGGGCGGCGGCGCAGAGGGCGCCCTGGGAGTCGAAGATGGCGGTTCCGGCAAACGCTTTGCGCCGTTCGTAGCCGATCGGCCACCCCAGCACCACGGCCTGGTCCCCCACCGGTAAGGGGCGATAGAGTTCGCCCACCAACCGGCCCAGGACCCGGGGGTTCTCCGGGTTCTGCTCTACCGAGAAGGCGCCCGGGCAGTCCAGAGCACACCACATATATTCAGGCCTTACAAACCCTGCCTCGTCTCCCAGTTCCGGGGCCGGAACCCAGGGAGCGGCGACCTGCTCGCCTATTGCTCCGGCAAAAATGGCCAGGCCGTCGTCTCGTCCGGGGCCGCACACGAAGCAGGTGGGAAAAGGGTGATGGCTGTGCCCGATGTAGCCTCGGGATGCAGTTCGAGCCTCTTCAAAACTCGGGCTCCAGGGGATCTCCATCTCCAGTTCACCCGGCACCGCCTCGGCCACCAGGTCATCGCCCGCCAGCAGTTGCACCTTCCCCTCCAGACGACGCACTTTCATCTCCTGATCCAGCGGCGGAGGTAAGCGCAGCGTAACCTCCACGCAGGGCGAATCCAACAAGGCTGCCAGTCGGCCGCAGGTGTAACCTCCGTTGGCGGAATCAGGGGGGCCGTTGAAGCGTGATGGCAGCAGTAGAGTTTCCATGGCGGCGGCTTCGCAGGTTCGAAAAGGGCTCCTTCACTGCCAGCTTGTCGCTTCCACACAAATACAGCCTTGCGCTGGGACCCAATGACCAGGTAAAATGACCATATTATGAACGACAGAACTGTGGCCAAATCTGTGTTTAAAGCTCAAGCACTCCGATATTTCCGTGAAGTAGAACTTTCAGGGGAACCCTTAGTGATCACTGACCGCGGAAAACCGGTTCTTCGCCTTCTTCCTTACTCAAACGAGAGTCCCAATGAAATCCTAGCATCCCTACGAGGCACAGTGAAGGACTACCAGGCTCCTCTCGAACCAATTGGATTAG
>JBAYRN010000289.1:0-2766 GCA_041676625.1 Vulcanimicrobiota bacterium | reverse complement strand
TTTCCACCTCCTGAAGCGAAATTTTCCTCAAATAGGTCCACTATTCCACAGAAAATTCCACTCCAGGAGGAGAAAAATGTCCTGCGTTTGGCTCGGAATGCCAAATGTCCACAGGCCCTAGATTTTTTTACTTCTTTGCTGTCTACTTTTTGACCAAGATGACCCGTGCGGGTTAAAATGGAGTATGAAATCTCGCATCACAAGCCCCACCTATTTCCACTTGGATATGTAACAGTGGCGGAGCTTTCCCCAAACGAGCCATCAGAGCGGCTCACCTTTAAAGCAGACCCGGCCAGGCCGGGCCTAGCCGGCTACTTTCTATTCATCTTCCTTGGGGGTGGATATCTGGGTTGGGGTGTGGGTGATTTCCTGGGCCCATACATGCCGGTAGGAGGGCAAGGTCTCCTGCTCGCTTCTCTGCTGGGGGGAGGGATTGGAACGGTGGCGACCCTGAGCAAGACTCCAACCGTGATCGACTCCAGCGGCATAAGGAGATGGCTCTTCAGTGTCTGGCCGACCCAGAGCTGATCCGGGTTGAAGGCCCCTATCTTTGCTTGCGGCGCAGTTCTCCTCATTCTGGGTGCTATCTATCCATGGGGGGAGCCCTGGTCGTCGGTTCCCTGGTCTTGCTCGGGCCGACCCTTGTGGCAACCAGAAAGTTCGGTGATGTCTGGAGCTACGTCGATCAGTACGTCTACACCATGCTCGCCGGATTGGCCATATGCTTATTCGTGCATTTTCGGTGCCGTGAGACGATGGCATTCCAGGTGACCCTTGAAAACCTCGTTCTAAATGCACGGTCTTCAGCGGCAGTCGACATCCCCTGGGACCAAATCGAGCGCCTCGAACTGGTGGAAAGCTCCGACTCTAGTGAAGTGGACGAAGCCAGTCCCGCCTACCTACATTTCATAAAGTCCGGTGGAGAGGTGATCTCCATTTCCGGCTATCCGTACCAGGACCTCGAGGCCCTGGCCCACGCCCTGCTCGCTACCCGTAAGCATCTAGGGCCTTGAATCCGTCTTTTATGGAGCCACCAGAACCTCTCAAATCTCCTGATCCTTGGAACTGAGAAAGTACGTGATGACATGACATCTTGACATCAGACAGGAACAAGTTTAGGCTCAAGCTATGAGAACTACAGTCAACATTGATGACGATGTTTTGAATGCGGCCAAGAGCCTTTCGCACAGCACGGGGAAGTCTCTTGGTGCGGTGCTTTCGGAGTTGGCTCGTCGTGGTCTTCAGCCTAGGGAGTCCGCTGAAGGGCACAGCCTCACGCGTGATCGCGGCATTCCTGTTTTTCGCGTCAGCTCCGAGAGCCCGGTGGTGACCCCGGAGCAGATCAAGGAAGCGCTAGATGAGGGTTGGTGAAGACCTGCTTGATGTCAACGTCTTGCTTAGTTTAGCTTGGCCCAGCCACCTACACCACGGGATCGCCTGCGAATGGTTTGAGAGGAACTCGGGGTCGGGCTGGGCTACTTGCTCGATTACCGAACTCGGTTTCATCCGCCTCAGTGCTAACCCCAAGGTTTTTGTCGATGCTGTCTCACCCGGTGAAGCCCGCCTGCACCTGGAAGCTATGAAGCGACTGGGTCGCCATAATTTCTGGCCCGATAGCTGTGAGCCGACCGGCATGGACCCGGACCTGAGCCAGCAGGTCGTGACTCATCGCCAGGTTACCGACGGGCACTTATTACAAATGGCTCGTACCCATGGTGGTCGTCTGATTTCTTTCGACCAAAGGATGCGGACCTTACTTCCAGTCCAGGAAGTCACGACCCGCCTGTTGGTTCTATCTTGAAAGGAAGACCGGAGTGTTCCACGGATCCTGTGCCACTGCGGCTCCTCACTCTTCTGGGACCCCACCGAACGCGACTGGATCGGAATAGCCATGGGTGCCTTTGACCAGCCAACCGAAACTGTCACCCATGTGCACGTCTACACCGGAGAGAAAGGTGATACTACACCATCCCCGCCGATACCCCTCAATGGGAAACGATACCTAAACAAGAGTAAACGATTGTTCAACCAACTTCTCCGCAGCCACTAGACGTTCGGCGAATCCGGGGGATACAACAAGCAAGCACACTTCTTGGTCGGCTCTCGAGATAACATTCGAGGGCTTTTCTTTTTCTTGCGAGTGTTCGGCAGGCTGCCGCCGACAAGGTTGTGTTTTTTTGTAGCCCTGGAAGCCGCAAAATGGTCGAAGGCGAGGGAAAGCCCTGTAAGATTTACGACAAAGGGTCGCTGGTCGAGGAACACCCAAATCTCATCACCCAGTTGGCCCTCGACCACTATGATGTGGTTGTAGCCGACGGGGACCATCTTGAAGAGTCGTATCTGGCCCTGGCAGAGAAGATCGATGGCTTGTTGGCCGAAGGGTATTCGGTGGTGGCCGACTACACCGGTGGTACAAAAACGATGGGAGTAGCTCTCGCCATGGCGGCCACCGATCGCGGGCAAAAGCTCCTGCTGACGACCGGTCCCAGGACCGATCTGCTCCGGGTTAGATTCGGCTCCGTTACCGAACAAAGCCCCACCGACTCCATCCAATTTCATCGCACAATGAAGACTGCCGTCACCAAAGACCTACAAAGATACGACTATTCCGGGACGTCTCGTTTGCTGGAAGACATGCTCAGAGGGACAACGCTTACTCGAGACCAGAAGCAGTTGGTTCGCGATCTCAGAAATTGGTCGGCCGCTCTAGATGCTTGGGACAGGTTTCAGCACAACGAAGCCTTCGAGTTACTGAGTAATTTGAGG
>JBAYRN010000288.1:0-2784 GCA_041676625.1 Vulcanimicrobiota bacterium | reverse complement strand
TCCAGCGTGCTCCGGGCAAGAAGCGAAAAGCGCGCATAGTTCCCACTATGTAAGCTTTGAGTGCCGCAGCCCGGGGTTCGCTGGGCGGGAAGATGCGGACAAGACTTTCGAGAATTGCTCTAGAAATCGGCAGGCGATTCCCCGTTGAGGGGAGATGAGTTGAGTTCACAGGATACCTCTTTTCTGTCTTTGCGACATCTTGAGCTTATCCTGAATGACCAGAGAGCGAGTAAAGTGGAGATGATGACCAGGTTAAGAGTGGGTTAAGAGGACCACTGATGGGCTCACTCCGCTCAGAGATTGAGCGGGCTTTGGTTAGGATCTGGTCCGAAATAACTTTCCACTTTCGAACGCCGTCTCATCGCTTCTAACGTCATCGTTTTTCGGTTACAGACGGAAGAGTCTGCGCCCTCAAAACGATTTAGCTAGAAGCGCGATACGATGTCCCAAACAGGAAACTCATTCCGGACCAAATCCTTAGGGACTCTCATCCTCGAAAGTCGGTAATGGACCCGGTGCGTGGATTGATCTCGTAGCTGGTAGATTTGCCGTCAACTAGGCTGCTGAAGGTGGGATTCGAGCTGCGCGACTCGTCGTAACGCTTGTATTCGAAGGTCACGGAATTGTGGTCGTCTTTTATGACCTTTAACCGCTCGACGTCACCGGTGACAGGGTCAAAGTTGAGCTGGGCGCTCGAAACTTTGGTGGCCGTGTCCGGACCGTTGGCTAAGAAACGGTCGGCGATGACAACTTTTCCTTTGTCTGGATTGAAGTCGATGTCGCTATTGTCCATACCGGCGAGTTGCTGGCCGTAATCGGAGAAGGCTCGATTGAGTGAGTTTTCAACGTTGCTTGCCTTGTTAAAGAGGTGCGCTTCTTCGGCGCTACGGAGAATGGGATTTCGATTCATTTGGGGCAAAGATGTGAGTTTCATGATTTTGGCTCCTGAGTAGTTTATGAGTGAGTCACTCGATAGTAGCTTAGGGTCCTGAAAAGGCCATGAAAGGTTAGCACGCCCTGTTTTGGGAGCGTTGCGACAATCCCAAAAGGGTGCAAGTTGAGAGTTTCTTTGTAGGAACTTTCTTGTTTGAACTCTAAACTTAAATCATGAAACAATCGGGCGAGGTGAGTTGGACCGGCTGCCTAGGGGGATGTCTAGTTCTCCTACTTTTGTTTGGTGGTGGTGTGGCCACCTTCCGTTACTTTGCCTACAGGGAAGAAGCTAAGGTGCAAGCCCTGGAAGAGCAGCTGTTCACACCCTACTGGGCGGCGATAAGGGCCTCCGATTTTGACAAGGCGGTGAGCTTTCACAGCCAAGACTGGCTCAAGAAACACACCAAAGAGGAACTGGCTGAGGCTTATGCGGAGGCCATCGAGAAGCACGGCTCCTTTGACGAATCCCACGTCAGAACAGCTCAGCGGTTTTATGAGCCCGGCATGGAGGGCCAAGCTATGAAGGTAAGAACGATCGTCACCTTCCATGACGGTTGGCTCGGCGAGGTCAATTATAACCTAACCCGAGCCACCGATGCCGACGCCTGGAAACTAGACCAGTCTTTTACTTCTGCCTCTTTCCCTTTGGGAGACGGGCCCTATTGATCTTTTCGGCACCCCAGTGTTATTGGGCGCCGCTGGAACTTACCGAGGCCGGTTCCTTGATGTAGTCGTGGGGAATCTCTCCGGTGAGGGCGCTGAGAAAGTCGGAAATCTGTTGCACTTCTTGATCGCTTATCTCTTTGTTGAGCTGGTGCTCGGCCATGATGCGGATGGTCTCATCGAGAGAGGACAGCGAACCGTCGTGAAGGTAGGGACCTGTTTCGTGAATGTTGCGAAGACTCGGCACCTTGAATTTCTGCTTGTCGCGCTCTTCGCCGGTGACCTCGAATCGACCCAGATCTTCACTGGGATAGGGTCTCATAAGGCCAAGCTTTTGATACTGACCACCCCCCAGAGCTACCCCATTGTGACAACTCGCACAGCCGAAGTCTATAAAAGTCTTGAGCCCCACAAGCTCCTTCTGTTCTAACGCGGTCAAGTCTCCCTTGAGGTAGTCGTCGAATCGATCCGGAGTCACTAAGCCTCGCTCGAAGGCTCCGATAGCTTTGGCAGCGTTGTCCAGTGTGACAGGCTCTTTTTCCGTGGGGAAAACCTTGGCAAAATGTTCTCGATATTCAGGAATCTCTCGGATTCTGGCTTCTACCTCCGTCCCATCGGACATGGCCATTTCCACAGGATTGGTGATCGGGCCTTTGGCCTGATCTTCTACGTCGGGAGAACGTCCGTCCCAGAATTGCGAGATATGCGTGGCTGCGTTGTAGACGGTGGGGGAGTTGCGGCCTCCTCTTTGCGCGCCGACGCCAGGCGAGGTCGGCTCTCCATCGACTCCGTAACTTTTCAGATCGTGGCAACTGTTACAAGAGATCGTTCCATCTTTGGACAAGCGCGTCTCGTAGTAAAGCATCCGTCCAAGATCGATCATGCCCTTGTCTAAGGGCTCTTTCGACATCTCCGCCGGCAACGGCTTGAAGACCGTCATGGCCGTTTTTTGCAGCTCTTCGTCAACTGCAGAAACAGAGGTCGCCGCTGTTTCTGCGACCGGTTCGGGAGAAACCTGTTTTTGAGTGCAGCCGCCGAGAAGGGCGAGGACGATGATTCCTAGGGATAATTAATCATTGGTAAACCCCCGGCTCTGCCGGGGAGACTCCCAAAGTTTGACATATCCTGGAGCCTAAAGAGAGACTCCCTCCTGTGAACCGCTTAAAGTTACAGAAGGGAGCTGTCATT
>JBAYRN010000287.1:0-2787 GCA_041676625.1 Vulcanimicrobiota bacterium | reverse complement strand
TTTTCCACCTCCTGAAGCGAAATTTTCCTCAAATAGGTCCACTATTCCACAGAAAATTCCACTCCAGGAGGAGAAAAATGTCCTGCGTTTGGCTCGGAATGCCAAATGTCCACAGGCCCTAGCTCGATAACGCGGGAGTCAATCCCTCGGGCGGCCTTCGGGCCGCCCCTCTCATTTCTCGCCCTTCCCAATCGATTACTGATCGACTTATAAATTCCGAACTCAACTCTCAGGCCGAGATCAAGATGGAAATCCGCGACATTAAAGCGCGACTGAAACAACTCGAAGATGCCTCCTAAACCTTACGGTCCTCGCCTATCTCACCTCTTCGAACCTGGAGAGCGGAATACGAAAGAGTTGGCGCTCTTCGTTTAAGACCACGATCTCGTCTTTTCCATCTTTTCGATAAAAGGTCAGGGACTCCAACTGCCCCGAATCCCGAATTTTAAGCCTCCGGACTCTGGAAGCATCGGAGAAAAATCGGTCTCCGTGCCGGGGAGTATCAAAGAGCCAGATACTCTGTTCCGGAGCCTGAACCATCATGGCCATCAACGTACCTTCTTCGTTGGAATCGGCGGCGGTTACCCAGCCACCGGTATTCTCCATGCTATCAACGGGGGTCAAAAAGTTTACCTGCAGCGGGACCATGGTATCCAGTCGATAAAGATTGGCCGAATTTCCGGGAACCGAGACGTCGGGAACGGGGCGATTTTTGGTGATGAAATAGATCTTCCCACCCCAGCCGAAGATGGCCTCGCAGTCGAAATTCCAGGGACCGGCCGGCGGAAACGCTTTCTGATCGGGATAGGCCACCGGTATAAAACGAAAAACCGTCGCCTCTTCCACCGCCCCGGGGTTCGGCTCAAACAACTCGTACAGCCCGATATCGCGGCGAGCATTGCCGTTATTACCCGTCTCCGCGATGTACAACTTTTCGTCCATCCAGGCGATATCTTCCCAGTCGTTAAGTGCGGCCATCTTGATGGCCATCCCTGGATAGAGCGTCTCTCCAGGCCCCGGAGGGTGACCCACGAACCCACGCCTGGCAAGCCATGGAGGCACGATCACTTCCCCTTTGAGGTTGATCCCGAAAAGGCGCGGAATATCTCCCGAATCGTTGTGGACCCAGAAAAACTCGGGATCGATCCGGCACTGCACCATCCCGCTCGGCTCTTTCAGCTCAGGATGGGGTATGGTCCCTACCGGCACAAGCTTATCGCCTTCCGGGCTGACCGGAGAAGCGAAACAGATCGCAGCCAGAGACAACAGCAGGGCTAGAGATGGGAAAAATGTTTGCATCCTGTCACTCCGTTTTAGCAATAGACACCTAAAAAGCTTTGAAAGCGCTTACGCAGTCTATCTAAAGCTTCATGAAACATAGTGGGAGTACGCCGGCGTAGGGCGCTAATGATAGTGTCGAGCATCCCGTTTCTAACGTTGCGTAAAACCATGAGTTCGTAGGCGAGTTCCGCGCGTTTTTCCGATGACCGAGCCTCACACTCCGTTTGCCGCTCGAGAGGAGGCGTTAGAAATTCAGAGATATCGAAGAAATCGAGCGGCTGAAATTCTGAACTCACGACCATCACTTCAGAACTCATATCCAGGGCGATACCTTTGGGTCCACCCTCCTGGTCGCTCACGTGTCCTTGTGCGAACGACTTCGGGTCCATCACTTCCAGGGTACTGGTAGGATGATGAACTCCCTCCCAGCCTGAGCCGTCGTGACTGTAGAGCAGGACATGAGGACGACCTGCATCAGCCACGAAAAGATGGCGACCGTCAGGGCTAAAGCGTAATCCATGGGGACACCAGACCCGGCGCAATATCCCGACCGGGTCGCTCTCCGGTCCGAGTTCGGCTGTGTTTTTGTAGATGAGAACGCAGTGAGTGTCGTGATTGCTCACGGCGATCCAAAGACCATCGGGGCTAACGCTGATGCCATCAGGGATGCTCAGCCACTTGTGCAGAAGGACCTCACTTCGAGCGACTATCTGGCCGGTGCTTGAGAATTGGTGGCGAGTCACGGTGTTAGCATAATTGTTGCAGATAAAAATTTCTCGCTCGGAGGAAAAGCTTTCGTCAGGTTTTTTCCAAACCGTTACCGACCCTGGAGTTCTCAATAGGCTGGTCCAGTCGGAGGGTTCTACGGTTAAGGAACTGGCCTGGTAGGCCGCCAATTTACTCCCACTCTTAGGCAGAGGTAGTAAGGTCACGCTGCCGGTTCGATTGGCCACGATGAGCGTATTGGGATCGAGGAAGTCCAAACCGTGGGGGTAAGAGAGTTCCGGAGAAGTGACCTGCATGGGATCCGCCAAGCTGACCGAGACCCCGGAGGCGGAACGGTCGATAGCCATCTCGAGAAGCAAAATGACGTTGCCCTTGAATCCGGCAATGGCCAAACGCCGGCGATCTGGACAAAGGCATACATCCTCCGTGCGCCCCAGGGAGAGGAGAGCTTCTTTGACTTCGGGTTCTATTTTTACCTCCAGGGCTTGCATGAGCGGGAAGTTTTGCCCTGGAGCGTGTTGTCCTGTCGTGAAGATCTTGAGCCAAGAACAAGGTCTTGACCAATCCCGTTTCAAGTGCTAATCTACGCTCGCTCGGGGCTATAGCTCAGCTGGGAGAGCGCATGCTTTGCACGCATGAGGTCTGCGGTTCGATCCCGCATAGCTCCACCACCCATAAAAAAACGACGCGCAAGCGTCGTTTTTTTATGGGTGGTGGGGCTATGCACGAGGAAGAACTGCCAGACCCGAAGGGTCGCGGTTCGCAAGCGAGCGCAGCGAG
>JBAYRN010000286.1:0-2798 GCA_041676625.1 Vulcanimicrobiota bacterium | reverse complement strand
CCGGGAGGTGGAGGTTCTGGACATCCGGGGAGATGCCAACATTTTTGCCCTCACCGTCAACCAGCCTCTGGTTCGCAACCTCAAGCATACTTCCGATTTAGATTTCCGTCTTAGCTACAACGACCTCGACAACCGCATTTTGAATCAACAACTTTCCCGTGACCAGTACACCTCGGCCACTCTGGGCTACCGAGCTTCCTGGCGCGACGACAACGGACGATTCTTAGGGAGAGCCTCGGTGACCAAAGGTCTAGGTGGCACCCACGCTGGCGATCCCTTTGCCAGCCGTCTGGGAGCAGGGTCCGATTTCACCCGCTTCAACCTGGACATCGCCAGGGTTCAGGAGTTTCATCCTCAGTTGCTGGGGGTGGCGCGAGCCTCCATGCAGTTCACCGGTGGTCCCTTGTTTTCGGCCGAACAGTTCGCTCTGGGAGGGCCTGATACCGTTCGGGGTTATAGCCAGGCCGAAGTGCTCGGTGACCAGGCTTACAATACGACTCTGGAGCTGCGCTGGTCACCCTTCAAAGACAATACCGATGTCTTTCAGACGGTGTTTTTTGTGGACCACGGTGGGGTTGTCCGGAAACGGCCTCAGCCTGGGGAAACGGGCAATGACAAACTGACCGGGGCGGGCCTTGGTTTTCGCGTCAACTTCGACCAGACCCGGGTGCGCGTGGACCTGGGGTTTCCGATTTCTCCGGGGTCCAACAATCGGGGAATCTTGCCGGTGCTTTACGGGCAAGTACAAACAAGATTTTAGAACGTTTGACCACCACTTAACATGATCTTTTTAAGGTAACTCGCTTTCCAGGCTATCCTGGTAATATGCAGGTAACCAATGCTCGCAACCCATTCCAGAGCCACCGCCCAGCGGCAGGGGCTGCTGAGGCTGCAGAGATCGATCGCCGGGAAGCTCCTGGAGAGGAACCGGCCGATTGGTTTCAGCCGGTGCGAGATCTCGGGGTTGTGGGTCGCCTTTTGAGTTTGGGGCTGCTGTACAAAGGCAAGAACGCGGCTCGCAAGAAAGCCAACGCTGAAAAGCCTCCGTTGCTGGCGGAACCGCCGGTAACCCTGCAGGACCCCGTGGTCTTTGTGCCCGGCTGGACCACCACCCGGGAAGCCTTCGACCCGTTGGCTGAGAAGCTCCTGGAAGGTGGGCGTAACGGAGGCCAATTGATCTTCGTCTCCGAGGGCAAGTTCTACATGGATCGAGAATGTACCGAGCTTTGCGATGGTGATGCCTTGCAGTCGTCCAAGCCCAAAGTCTTCGAAGTCGTCTACAGCGACATTCGACTGGCCCCGGACCGCTCATCGGAAGAATTGGCCGTCAATTTCAAGGCCATCAAGGGGTTGACCGGAACCCAAAAGGTTGATGTGAGCGCTTTTAGCATGGGTGGTCTGGCCACCCGCGCTTATCTCGACAAAGGTGGGCAGGATATCGATCAGCTGCTTTTCGTGGCCACTCCCCATCAGGGGGCCAAGTTCGCCGACCTGGCGCGACGGACTCTTCGCCGCGATATCGGTTGGGCCATCAAGCTGGCGGGACTGCTCCCGGCCGACTTGCCGGCCCTGGACTGGTTGGCGCCGGTAGAGGATGGCAATCCCCAGTTAAAGCAGTTGAATGAGCGGTGGGAAATTCAGAAATCACGGGTCAATGAAACCCACTTCGTAGCCGGAAAAGGTACCGTAACCGCCCGCGATGGGTGGTGGCTGATCGCCGACGGAGATGGACTGGTCTCGGTGGGTTCGTCGGCGCCGCCCGGTGAGAAATCAGTGGTCTTCGATGATCAGACCCACGGCACGATGAACAACAGCGTTCCGGTTTTCCGTGAAATGATGGACTTCTTTCACTGGAAGGCCGAAGAGCTGAAGTAGCGGAGCGTTCGTAAAGCCAGGGTCAAGCCGTCATCCAGGCCATAGCGGGCCGCTAGCAGAACGACGTCTTCGTCTTCACCGAAACCAGCAGCAAAGGCGTTGAGCTTGGTTGCCAGGTGGCTGGACCTCAAGTCCAGGCGGCTGCATAACTCTCTCAAAAGGCGTAAACTTTGGAGTGACTTTTTTTGCTCATTCGCCCTGGCCGGTTCAAACCAGTTGCAGGGGCGGAGCTCGAGTTCATGAGGGACCGCCCAGGAGGGGCAAGCGGCTTTGAAGTCGTGCCAGGCCGCCAGGCACTCGGCTCTCTGTTCCGGATCGGTATAAAAGATGAGATCTCCTGAGGCGCTGAAGTTTTGCCAGAATTTGTGGAGGATCTGCTGAGTCGCGGTGTGCTGAGGTTGATACTTGATCTCTACAGCTTCAAACCACTCCGGCAAGTTGTCACCTGGAAACTGCCGATGGACGTGTCCAGTCCGAGTGTGAGTCACCCCCGCAATCCCCCCCAGCAAAGATTCCATCTCCCATATGGGGGGGGCTTTGAGGCCGCGCGTCGACACCAGGGATCCCAACGCCAGAGATACTCCGCCGGGTTCGGTGGGAGGGGCCGTCAAAGGCTTAAACGGTCCGTAACATTCGAAGGCGTCGGCCCGGGAAAACGGTTGGACCAGGCGATGGAGACGGCCGTCTTTGCGGTAGTAGACTGCTTCTTTATCCCAGAAGCCCAGCCCGAAGGAGGCCAGCGGCCAGCCCAGATCGGTGAGTTCTTGCATGGGCGAAAGTGCTTTCTTCCCTGCGGTTTGTTCCAACCAGTGGCCAATGAGATAGGCCCAGACCTCGACTCGCTTGGAAGCGTCTGGAGAGATCTTGATGAGCCGGTTCTTGAGGTGAGTCACACCAGGACGATGGGGTTCCGGCTTCAAGTT
>JBAYRN010000285.1:0-2803 GCA_041676625.1 Vulcanimicrobiota bacterium | reverse complement strand
GCCCGGCCGAGACCCTCGCGAAGAGCTCCCCAAACCGGTCCTCCGCTCCGGCGTCCTCACCATGGCCGACCTGTATCCTGGCCTAGAACTCACGGGTACCGTGCGAAACGTGGTGGATTTCGGATGCTTCGTCGACATCGGCGTCAAACAGGACGGTCTGATCCATCGATCTAAGCTGAAAGGCCGGCAACTTTCGGTGGGGCAGGTGATTGAGGTGGAGGTGCTCGAGGTGGATGAGGGGCGGGGGCGGATTGGGTTGGGGTTGGGGTGATCTATGACGGAGTCGGAAGCGATAGAAGCGTTGGCCTTCCATAGCAGCAGCCATCCTGACTACGAGTCGCCACGATGGACGAATGGGTTTCTTGGCTCCTTAAGGCCCTATCAGGGAGAGTTGAACCTTGGTGCGATGAAAGAACTCGAGCAGTGTTTGCGAGTTTTAGCGCCACTTTTGCAGAGTGGCGATTCGGTCGCAAGAGAGCCCCTGGCCGGTTTTCTATATGTCATTGGGGCGGGACAGGCCTGGGCCTTGCACCCGGAGGGTATGCTTCGAAGGAACAAGTTGATCTCTTCTGAGGACCTTGATCTGCTCACGAGTTGGTTGGCGGAGTTCTCCATGGCCTTCGCGATGCTTATCGAGGGGATGCCGCTCGAAGATTGTCTTGAAATGCTGGAGACTTTTAAACAGTGAGTCGGGGGGCTCTGAGAAAGGTTCCTTCAATCCTTCAGCCCAGTGGGTTTGTGTCGGAGTAGGAGAGCAGCAAATGACGGACATCGAAAGGGCATATATCATCCGCCCGAAGTTTCAGCCTCAGAAGTGTCGCGTAAGCCCCTCGTTCGATTTTCGCTTTCCTGATATGAGCAAGATGGTCACTGAGGGCCCAGCCAGGATACCTTTCCAGACGGAAGTGGCCTCTAAAGATCTTGCCCAGTATGGTCCCGAAGGATTTCGGTTAGATTACCAGTTTCATACCTTTTGGCCGACGCTCATTCAGGTCCAGTTGCATCGCGATGCAGGTAGAGACCGAACAGAACGACGCTACACGGCCGATCTCCGGTGAGATTCCCGACCTTTCGGTGGAGGGGGTCACGCTTGGGATGAGTTCAAAGGATGTTCTTGAGGTGTGGCGCGAGAAGCCGTCTGATCTTCACGTACAGTATAGACCCGATCGAGGAACAGCGGTTGTTCTTCACGGGGCATCACTCCGAGTGGGCACTAACTTCTACAAGACGGGAGACGAAGTTGCTCCACTGCTGAAAAAGTTGGAAGAGATCGGCTTCCAGGACTATGATTCTACCCTCTCTGGAGTAGAAGAAGAAGCCAAGAGAATTCGAGACAGCTTCCGCTCACTGCGACGGGTGCTCATCTCTCCGGGCGCTGTTGTTGTTTTACTACTAGAGCAAGGTAGACTTAAGACGGTGGATGTGTTTGGAGGTGCCGAAAGCTACGACTTCCGAGAACCTGAATTACAATGGTGCTTTCCAAAGCCGCTCAGCCCAAGGGGACAATGGGCCGGTGACGGTTGCTTACAATACAGACATCGGGATGCGAGTGTGGATCTACCCTGACGGGAGAAGACAGTTCATACTCCAAGATGCTGAATTGCCTGAGACGATCATCGATCCGCTGTTCCCTTGATAACAACGGTGCGCTCCGCCATCCGAGAAGAGATTGGAAGAATAGGAGGGGCTGATCCTGTCCGGGCCCTATCCAAGTCTATCCAACCAATATCTTGGCCTGCGCCGATGGGGAGCAAAGGCAAGAATCACCAGTTCGTCTTCCTCGATGGAGTAAATCATCGAGAAGCTGAAATTCCGGAGCACGAGTTTTCGAATGCCTGACAATACTTCAGGTCCAGATTCCGGGTGACTTCGAAGCAAAATCTCTGCGTCTTTGACCGCTTGGAGGAGGCGCTTGCCCAATCCGGCCGCTTGTCTTTCAAGGTAGACAAGCTCCTCCAAGAACTCCCTTTCAGCGTCCTCGTGAAAGCGGAGACGTTTCAACTGAGAAGTTCTGCGGCCTTCGCGTGCACGTCTTCCGCATCCACCAGCCGAGCTCGACCTGCTTTCAAGTCGTTCCTTCTACGCTGCGCCTCCTCAGCCCAAAGCCTATCGGATTCCTCCAAGGGAAGGTGGTCAAGACTCGCGATCAACCTCTCGGCCAGGGTCGCACGCTGCTCCGTATCAAGTTCGAGTGCGTCCTTCAAAACATCGTCCAGGTTAGCCATTTCCGTTCCTCTCTTGGCGCTGATCCCATTCTATCACCAAAAGACAAAGCTCTACCACTTCACACTCCAAAAATACGGGACGGTGTTCCCGTCGTTTACGGGTAAACTTTAGAGTTTTTCTTCGCAAACTCCGATAGCGACTGCCCTCCCGCCGTTCTCCGCGAAGTCGACGAAGGCTGCTTCGTCGACATAGGAGTCTAACAAGACGGCCTGATCCACCGCTCCAAGCTCCGTGACCGCCAGTTGTCCGTGGGCCAGGTCATCGAGGTGGAGATCCGTGTGCTTTCCGCAAATGCTCCTAGTACGGTAGCGCGCCGGAAGGTAGGATTTTCCCATCAGAATGAATGGGGAGCAAGAAATGCCATCGAGATCCGACCAAGAACAATTCACCCACGCACTGTCGAAACTGAGCCAGAGAATCTTCTATCTTCGGAGCCTATTAGATCTTGAAAGGAGAGACGCCCTTTTGTGTTGCGGGCGGTCCTCCTTGTCAGCCCTTTAGTAAAGCTGGCAAGCAAGAGAGTTATAGTCAAATCTGGTGTACGGCAGGTGAAATAAAGTAGCGCCTCCCACTGGTT
>JBAYRN010000284.1:0-2811 GCA_041676625.1 Vulcanimicrobiota bacterium | reverse complement strand
TCGTTGTAGCTAAGACGGAAATCTAAATCGGAAGTATGCTTGAGGTTGCGAACCAGAGGCTGGTTGACGGTGAGGGCAAAAATGTTGGCATCTCCCCGGATGTCCAGAACCTCCACCTCCCGGCCTGCGGTGTACGCGCCGTTGGCGTATTGAACCCCAATGGTCGTTCCGCTGGGGCTCACCGGGATGCTATAACCCACCTGAGCAAACAGGGTATTGTCGGCGGGGGTTGAGAGCAAACCGCGAACCGAGGCGTAGTCGCCAGGAGCAAAGATCGAACTGATATCGGTGCCTAGGCTGAATCGGTGCTCACCAGTGAGACGGGTTCCGAAGTTGTTGTAGCCCATATCAATGTGCCAGCGTTTGTCTTCCTCGACTTTCAAGACGACGTTGGTGGAGCCCTCGGGCTCCCCCCCCCCCAGGACGGCTTTGATCTGGACGTCCGGTAGTTCGTTCAAGAGAAAGAGCCCCCGCTGGAAGTCCCGAGTGGTGGCCCCTTCGGCGGGTACAGCGTAGCGAAAACGAGAGGTCAAAAACTCGGTAGGATAGCGGTCATTTCCCTCCACCACCACATTCTCAATCCGGCCTTCCAGGACCTGAATCAAGAGCACTCCCCGGACCGACTCCTGGGTAGGGACTATGGCGTTGACCAGAAAGAAACCACGATCCCGATAGACCTGTTCGATCTTTTTGGCCAGTGCTTCCAGATCCGCCACGCTCAACTGGGTGCCCTGGTAGGGTTGGAGAAGCGGCTGCAACTCCTCATCCGTCACCAGGGTGTTTCCGGTCACCTGAATGACCTCGACCGGGAGTCGAGTCTTGAGTTCAGTCTCGTCGGGAGGGTCGGCGAGAGAGCCGCCTGGCTGCTGTGCCAAAACCTGACCCATCAACAGAATCAGTAAGCAAACGAATCGCACAACCCTCAGCATGCAAGGCAGTTTCCAGGTTGAGAAGTTCACGCCTGCATGACAGGGAGGTGAAAGTTCAATATTTATCCTCTAGCTGCTGCCGCATCTCCAGGTAGCACTCCCGGAGTTGCTCCACCAGGGTGTCGGCTCCGCCGGTGGTCCCATCTCGACCCATGTCCTCTAGAACTTGAGCGACTTTAGCAGTCTTGCGAGCCTCGAAATTCAAGACCGTGCCCTTGAAAGTGTGGGCGGCGAATCTCAACTTCTCCGGGTCCGCCTCCTTGACCGCTGATTCCACATCGTCGAACTGCTTGCCGGAGGCTGCCAGGAAGGCTTTGGTCACGGCTATCATGACCTTCTCATTGCCACCGACTCGCTTGAGGGCGACCTCGAGATCGATGACCTTTAGATCCTCAGTCTCTTTCTCGGTCGGCGATTCAAGTGCGGGTGAAGGCGCAGCTCCTACCGGTTCGGGCTGGGCCAGTTCCCTTTCCGGTGCGTGCTTCTTCAAGACCTCGAACATCTTGTTTTCATCGATCGGCTTAGAGAGATAGCCGTCCATCCCCTGGGCCAGACACTTCTCCTCATAGCCCTTTAAGGCGTGAGCAGTCAAGGCAATAATGGGCAACCTGGACAGGCCCTCCCGACTCTCGATCTCCCGAATGCGCTCGGTGCACTCGAAACCATCCATACCGGGCATCATGATGTCTAAGAGCAAAATGTCCGGCTCTACCCCTGCAACCAGCAGTTCCAGGACTTTCTCCCCGCTCTCGGCCTCCAAAACTTCACACCCGAAAGCTTCTAGCATGATCCTGGCAAGCTGGCGGTTGATCTCGTTGTCGTCGGTCACCAAAACCGTGATGGGAGGAAGAGCATCGGTCGCTTGTTCGTCCTGGAGCCCCAACTTCATGGCCCGGGCTTGTTCGGGGTCCAACCACTTCATCAATAATTCTGCAAGGTCCCGCTGGCTGATCGGCTTGAGTAAATGGCCGTTCACTCCTAAGCTTTTGTAGCGAGTCATGTCCTCTGACAGATTATGGGTCTTCAAGAGCACCCCGGTTTTACCACAGCCCGCTCGCTGGCACTTGTAGAGGAAATCGAATCCGCAGGTCCCACTCAACTCGGAATCAGCCAGCACCACCAGGGGCGGATCCTCGACCAGAGTGTTCAGAGCTTCCTCGGGGGTGGTGAAGCTCTCCACCCGGGCCCCCAACGGCAGGAGGATCTCTTCCAGGGCGTGGCGGTGAAACTCGCAGGGACTCACCACGAACACCGACTGGCCCTTGAGCACCTTCTCCAAAGCCAGGTCCAGCGGTCTTGCCTCGGTCTCGGTTTGCTCCAGGACCATGGTAAAGATAAAGGTGCTCCCTTCTCCCACGGTGCTCTCCACCCAAATTTCGCCACCCATCATCTCCACCAGCAAGGCCGTGATGGTCAAGCCCAGCCCAGTCCCTCCAAAATTTCGGGAAGTACTGGCATCGGCCTGAGTAAACGATTCGAAGATCTTCTTTTGCCGGCTCTCGGGAATGCCGATACCGGTGTCCCGGACCCGAATCTCCAGCTTCATTCGGCCCTCCAGGCTCTCCACCAGGCCAGCCCGGAGATGAACGCTCCCTGACTCAGTAAATTTTAAGGCGTTGCCCACCAGGTTGATCACGATCTGCCTGATCCGGGCCGAATCGCCAACCAGGTCCCAGGGGATGCGGCGGTCGATCACACAGCCCAGCTCCAGGCCTTTCAAGTGCGCCTGCAGGGCCACCGACTTCATTCCACCGATCAGGCATTCTCGGAAATCAAACGGGACCGGGTCCAGCTCCATCTGGCCTGCCTCGATCTTGGAGAAGTCCAAAATCTCGTTGATGATCAAGAGCAAGGAATCCGCGGAGGTCTTCACTGCGGTGAG
>JBAYRN010000283.1:0-2819 GCA_041676625.1 Vulcanimicrobiota bacterium | reverse complement strand
TAAATCAGTGCCGATAAATAAATGGCTCGTCAGCAGAATCTGTGGGTGAACTCCGGCTCCGGTAGAGCGCCAAGTGCATGATACAAAGCAGTTTCAGCGCCATGAAACGTTCGAAAACCGAAGACAGTTGAGCAAGAGCGCCCGATGTTTGCGCAGCATCTTGGCCACTTTCTTCATCGGTTCGATCTTAGAGCGCATGGTCTTGGTGCACCAGCCGTCCAGAAACCTTGCGCAAAAGGGGACAGATTTATTTATCTGTTATCAAGGTCCCAGTAAACGGGGTCAGAGTAAAATAAATCTCCAGGAGCTGCGCACTCCAAGGGTGAAGGCAGTGAGCTATTTGGGATCAGATGAAAAATCCGGGGAAAGCCCATGTATCCTGGGCGAAATATCCGGAGCCACAGTCCGAAAGAATCTATCTCTCCCTCCGAGGCGTACAGCTTACGGCGTTCCTCACGCTTTTAAGAAGCTCCTCAGCTATCTGCTGCGGGTCCGGTTCACGTAACAGGTCCAAGATACTGATCTCCAATGCTTTGGCGAGCTTTTCGAGGTTATCCAGGCTGAGGTTGCGTTCGGCGCGTTCAACTCCACCGAGGTAGCTGCGGTCGATTCCTGCGAGTTCGGCAAGAGCTTCTTGTGAGAGCCTGCGAATAAGGCGAATGATCCGCAGGTTTTCCGCAAGGATACGGCGGGTGGAAAGGTTGCGCGCGCTTGCAGACACCTCACCTTCGAGGCGAGCTTCGGGACGCCTCCGTGTCGTGTTGTTCATAAACCGGCCTTTTCATTGACGCGTGCTGTTATACGCGCGGGGGACAAGATCAGTCGTTCCCCGGGTTCCGCGAACACTCAAAAGCAATCGGCTACGGATGTTGAAACAAAGGGGTCCACGCGCACTTACGGGATTCCGGGAAACTGCCACGTGCTCCGTTAGCGGAGCAATCGTCTCACGGTTCTTTGCCAGAATCAAGCTCCGATATCGGAGCACCTTATGAACGTGATTGGTCCTCGTGTACGCGAGATCCGGGAGGCTAAGAAATTGACCCAGGATGAACTCGCGGCGCGCTGTAACCTGTTGGGCTGGAACATCAGCCGCGGCACCCTCGCGAAGATTGAAGCGAAAGTTCGTCGCGTTACAGATGTGGAGGTGGCTCTTCTTGCCAGGGCACTTCAGGTCGATGTGAGCGTGTTCTACCAAGAGACGCGCAATTAAAAGGCTCGGAGACAAACAACGGGACCACAGGCATCAGGTTGAACCGCCCCGGGTTTCGAGGAGGCTCCAACTCTTGAGAGAATGGAGCCATGAACAAGTCGAAGAAGTTTTCACCTGAGGTCCGTGAGCGTGCGGTGCGCATGGTGCAGGAGCACCGTGGTGAGTACCCGTCGCTGTGGGCCGCCGTCGAATCGATCGCCCCGAAGATTGGCTGTGTGCCGCAAACGCTGTTGGAGTGGGTCAAGCGCGCCGAGATCGATGGTGGCGTGCGCCCTGGGGTGACCACGGCAGAGGCGCAACGCATCAAGGATTTGGAACGCGAGATATTTGGGGTCAGATGAAAAAATCCACGTTTGCAAATGTCCGCCTTACCGCCTGAGCTATCCGGATCAACGAGACTGGCGCGGCCCTTTCCTTGATAATCTGCCGTACACGGTAGATACTAAAGCTACCGTTCACGTCAGGTATCCAAGGAGGATCCGATGCAACTTGCCGACCTGTTGATCCACGTTCAGAAAGACCTCTCCGCTACGGAGCGCAACGCACTGGAAGAGGAGCTACGTCACGTGGAAGGCGTGGTGGCCCCTCGTTTCAGCACGGCTGCGCCCCATTTGCTTGTGGTCTCCTACAACCCAGCCGTCGTGCGGTACGCCTGCCTGCTCGCCGCGGTGCGCCACCGCGGCCACGAGGCGCGTTGCGTGGGGTTGTGATGAACCACCGCCATCTACTCGATATTAAGGGTCTGTGCTGCTCGGCGCCGGTGCTGCGCCTGACCGCTGAATTCAAACACTTCAGCGTAGGGGACGTGGTATTGGTGATTTCCGATAAGTGCTCCATGATCAGCGATATCCCCGCCTACTGCCGCATGACAGGCCACGAACTCCTGGAACAGGAAGAGTCCGATGGACTGTTCCGCTTCTGGATCAGGAAGAGCCAGTGACACGCACCCACAAGATCGGCGATGTGGCCGAACTCCTCTCCACCACCATTCGCGCCATCCGCTACTACGAGGAAGAGGGCTTGCTCCAGCCGCTGCGCACCGAGGGCGGAACGCGGCTCTACACGAAGCAGCACCTGGCGCGTCTGCGGGCGATCCTGCATTTGGCCGGAAACGGCTTCTCCCTGGACTCGATCCGCTTGCTCGCCATGGCTCGGGAACGCTGCAAAACGGGCGATGAAAGCCAGCGGCGAGTTTCGGAGCAGCTCGACGGCAAACTGGCGGAAATCGAGGAACGCATGGGGGAACTGCAGCGCCTGGCGCAGGAGATTCGCAAGGTGAAGACATTAGTGGCGCAGTGCCGTGGTTGCCGGAACAAACCCACTTCGAAGGGATGCCCCACCTGTCCGGTGAAGAGTCATGCTGACAGGGATGCTCTCGTGAGCCTGATTTGGGACCAGGAAAGCTGAACAATGTTGGTCCGGAATATCAGGGGCGCCTCGGTCTGTCCCAAGAGGAAAACGGGGTCAGAGTAACAAGCACCGGGGTCACAAGCACCGGGGTCAGGTCTTGCGTTTTGCCTTTGCTCGACGAAGTGGTGAGGCAAGAGGCAAGACCTGACCCCAATCGGCACGATAACCAAGGGTATCGAATTGTAGAAGACAAAGGCAT
>JBAYRN010000282.1:0-2913 GCA_041676625.1 Vulcanimicrobiota bacterium | reverse complement strand
CGCCTTGCTCGGGAATATTCTCTCCGAAGAGAACAGCCCCGGCGACACGCGTCCCGTGTCCAGCGGGCTTAACGAAGTCCGCGAAGGTGTCTTCTTCGCGGGGCACTAGGGATATCGAAAGCTTTTTGTTGATGGCCGCTGCAAGAAACCGATGCTCTTCCTGTATCCCGCTATCAACGGTGGCGACGGTCGGTGCATCATCGTCTGGGGGTAAAAACCTGATATAGGGTCGAGCTTCTTCGCCCTCAGCGTAGGCTTCAGGGACAAGCTCAATTTCTGGAGGCTCAGTCACTTCGAAAAGGAAAGGAAAGTTTTGTACCAGGTCCCTCAGGCCTTGTCCGGAAATTTCAAGCCTGGCTTCCAAGCAGTCCGGAAGCTTAACGAGAGTGCGGGCTGCGTTTTCTCGTAAGTGGTGTATCTCGCCGTTGTATGCCCGTACAAACTTGAGCAAGCTCTCTTCACGCTTCTCAAAGATCTCGTCCCACTCCATATTTGCTTCATCGATTTTTCGTTGCCAACGGTCAAGCTTTCCTTGATATCTCTGGTCTGTGTCTTTGTCCGTTCTTTCAGGCTTTGGGGGAAGGCGTACCTGACCTGCACATTCGATGCTCACGTCGACGGTATAGAGGTTAGAATCTTTCAGGTTTGGCCAATTGTTCCAAAGAGTAGGAGAGAGAATCCGCTTGAGGCGCTCTTGCTCGTCTTCAATCTTGTACACCTTCGCCAGTGAGCCGGTACCATGCCCTTTGTCCTCGAAGTTCTCGAGTACTTCTCTCAGCTTCTCGAAGTTGATATCGCTGGAGGCTACTATAACGTATCCGTCCTCTTCCTCGGCCACGATCTCCAGCCCGAGCGAGGTTATGATCCAGTCAATGTCCTGACTGGGCTCAATCTCGAGAAGTAGCGGTACCCCGGCAGGCAAGGGAGGAGCTTCCTTGGGGCGTTTGGCGGAGCGAGCTGCCCAGAAGTTGACAGATCGATTTAAACTAGCCGAGATACGCTGAACATGTGCAGCTCTATCATTCTTGTGTTTCTCAGTTCTTGCAACAGCGTCGCCACCGCCAGTCAGCCTGGCGGCGCCCTCGACGGTCAAAGGCATGGGTAAATGTGGAAAGTCGCCCCCCAGCGCCATAAACTATCGCGCTGCTCCCAGGTCCTCGATTGCCTGAATCAAATCTTGCTCTCTCACTGGCAGCCGGTCAGAGAGAATCGCGGACTTGGCGGCATCCTGGGCTGTCTTCACTACCCTGGCCGCGGAGGCACCTTCGAGACGTCCGACAAGATCCGTCCAGTCAATATCTCGCTCGATCTCAATCGTGGAGAGGCTCATAAGAAGCAGTTTTCGGATCTCCTCCGGGCCGGGTGGTGGAACCTCGAGCACCTCATCGAAGCGCCTGAACAAAGCTGGATCAAGCGCACTGTCCAGGTTGGTAGCGGCCAGCAGGAGGCCGGGTGCTTGATATTCTTCCAGCAAAATGAGGAGTGTGTTGACGACTCGGGGCATCTCTCCGACATCGTTGGTTACTGTTCTGGAGCGTGCGACGAAATCGCATTCATCAAGAAAGAGGAGGGTTGGTACAGTACGGACCGCGTCGAAAACACTTCGAAGATTCGAAGCCGTCTCCCCAAAAAACGAAGACATCACAGCGTCAAACCGGACCTTCATCAGTGGCAGACCAGTATTTCTAGCTAGTCTTTCAGCGCCAAGCGACTTGCCGCAGCCCGGGGGACCGTAGAGCAGAATTCTTTTTCGGTAGTTCAGGCCGTGCCTCGCCAGACGGTCGCGAGCCGCGTACTCTTTCTCGACCCTTTGAAACCGTGCCTCGACGTGGTCTGGCAGAACCATGTGATGCCGCAGTACCTCGGGAGGTAGCAGTGACGTAAAGTTCTGCTGCTTCTTGCTCAAAGGGAACGAGGAAAGCGATCGCGATGCGCCGCCACTCTTGGGTTGGGGCGGGGTCTTCGCGAGAATAGTCTCCAGCTGTTTTGCTAACTTGGTGTGCCCAACTTTCTTCTCATCTTCAACAATGGATTGGGCGAGCGAACGTAAACCAGGATGTTCAGCGTCCTGGATTAGGCGAAAGAGGCGTTTGAGGGTGTCGGCTTTCATGTTCTCGTCTATTTGAACTTTGTTCTATACTCCTGTGTTTCCCTGCGCCTCGTTGAGAGTCTTCCTCTGGAGCATGCTGGAAGAGAAAGGTAACTGGTGGAGGTTGGAGAGTTTGGGAGCCTCTTTGGAAAGACCGCAGAACCGATTCGGGAGTTGAGTAGTCTGTACCGACGACGAGCGATTACTCAAAGCCAGAAGACGATGGCGATGTCGGAGGGGCCTTGCTCCGTAGGGTGAGGTTCGGAGGGCTGAGTCGGATCTTGGAACCTTTCTGGCCGGGAGCGCTTGCTCTGGGAGCTGTGGAGGGCTTGAACAAAGCCATGGTACCAGTTGCTGGACGAGAGATTTTTTTGGCTGGAGCTTTGCTCAACCTCACCAGAGCACGGCGGTGATAGCGAAGGCAGAGGTTTTGCGATGGGAAGTCCAAGCGAAGACCTCGGAATCTGGTCAGCTTGTCTTTTTGATATAGATTTTGTTTAGCTTTTAGGAACCGGCCTTCGGCCAGATTTTCGGCTGGGTGAAGTGGAAGCGCTAGTGTGCCAATTTGTGTGCCAACTCCGCAAAACCACCCCAATCTCCTCCAAAGTCGAAATCTCTCCAAATCCCAGAAACCCCGTAAAACAAGGCTTTCTCTCGTCTCTCCAACCTCCCGCAACCTCCCCCAAACCCCCTGTCGCTCCTGGCGAATGACCCAGTCTATGGGCGAGGAATACCGTGGTTATGGGGTTCCTCGAAATTGATGGGAGCGCTAGTGTGTCTATAGTGTGCGAGACCGCCGGGCAAAATGGCTTTATGCCTAGTCG
>JBAYRN010000281.1:0-2937 GCA_041676625.1 Vulcanimicrobiota bacterium | reverse complement strand
TTATCAATTTCACATCTATGCCAACGTATGTCCGGAGGACACCGGAGGTGGTGCGTCTCGGGCGATTCGAGCCCAGGAGGACATCATATGTCTTGAGGACGACGAGAGGGTGGCGATTGGGGACAGTCCTGGCTTAGTCGAATTCTTCGAGGAAGAAAACGGACAGCTCGTGGCTAGCTCCGCGGCCGATCCTCCTGAAGTCGTGGCCTTTGAACCGGACTCCCTGCCCACCTTCGGTAACCCTGTATCGACAAACAATATCCTAGCCAGAGGTTCGCTCAGCCTCGGTCAGCCAAACAACGCTTTTTTGCAAAAGATTCCTGGAACCGACTATGGAGTGATTGTAGCTGTTTCGGAGGTTCCGGATTCCGAGGATCTAGACAAGGTTATGGTCCAATTGAAGACAACAGAAAGCAGCAGTGGACAAAGCCGAAACGTTGAACTCTTCCCGGGTACCCATCCGAAGACCGGCAAGAGATGCTTCCTGAGGACGATACATCTATCAGAGTCAAACGGCGGAGGCAACGAGCCTCGTTTTGCCATACTGCCATTTCCCCAGAGTTTCTCTACTTTCGATGCCACCGGGACCGATGGCCGGCTACAAGACTCGGAGCGTTTCATTGAGATCCAGAAAGAATTAGGACGAACCCAGATGGGGGAAACGCACGACTTCCCCGACCAAATCAGTGCTTACCAAAAAACCACCCCGATCAGTGTAGATGCCTTCAGGGCTGCGGGTTACGAGAGCCTGGTAGCAGTCTATGAAGGCCAAGAGTGCTGGGTGCGAGTGAGAAATCAAGCCCGAATTTTCTACGTGAGCGCGCACGGGCTTCACGACGATAACTACATCAAGTTTGAATCGGGAGGTTTCGTCTACCCAACCGAAAATCTAGATGATCCTAATGGCTTAGCAAGGGAAGACTGGTTCAACGACAAGCTTGATACAGTCATCTTCGCCGCCTGTTCTGTTTTAGATTGCGGCAACTGGAACCAAGGGCAGCACGGGAGGAGCTTCAAAGTAAAGAATCCTGGGCTGGCCTGGGCTAACATCACCAAGCCTTCTACCATTCTTTTGGGTTACAATGCCGCAGCCCCCGATGCCGAGTTTGGTGATGTAGGCGCCAAGCGCGATACCAGAATCATAGAACTCTTCTATGAGCAGATTGGCAGAGGAGACCACCCGACCTTGGCCTGGCTGCGTGCCAACGCTCGGATGGAGACAAGGTTGGGCGACAACGCTTCGGCTATCTTTGGAGATTATTACTACTTCATTAAGTTTAGAAAAAAGCGCTCCCTATTTGGCAGTTCCCATCATACCGAACGTGAGATTTGGAAGGTGCATTACAGCCACTGGAATGGAGACAAAAGGTTCAACGATATAGACGAAAAGATTGGCCACAAGATCAAGCTGCAAGACTTACCCGACCAGGCCGAAGGAGAAGATCATGGTCCGTTTTAAATTTCTAACTCTGTGGGTCTTTTTGTGCAGCTATGTTTTTTTGGGTTCGGTGGCACTAGGGCAGTCTGGCGATCCAGGGCGCTTCGGCGAATTGGCAACCTCAGAGCCGTTCCGCGCCGCCCAGTATTATGCAGAGAACAATTTCTACAGTAAGGCCCTAAGAGAGTATGAGCGAGTAGCTGACGAGAATCCGGGAGGTGACCTGGAAGCCACCGCACGTCTTCTACTAGCTGAACAATATTTCCAGACCTCGGAATTCCGCCCAGGAGACAGTGCAAACCACGCCCAATTCATAGCGAAGGGGCGTGACCAACTGGAGCGTGTTATCGAAAGCTTTCCCGGCACACGGTATGCTTTTGTAGCTAAGGTGATGCTGATCGAGGGTTTCGGAGAAGATGATTGGCAACGAGAGCAACTAGATCCTCTCATCGCTTCCGTGGGAGGACGCACCTTTGCGGAGATTTTAGACGATGTGTCCGACCCTCCCTTTCACGAGCGGATGATCGTCGAGGAGTACAGAAGCGATGTGGCCGAAATTTACGACATACAGTCTCGCGGACTCCCTGACTTTCTAGAGGATCGAATGGTGATTTTTCTCATCGAGAGTTTTCCCTATACCAACTGGAGAATTACGGTGGACAGTCACTTTAAAAGAGGTCTGATCCCTCCAGCAATGTCCCACGATGGTGTTCCCCCTGGCATGCCTACCGAGTCGGATAGTAAAGCCCCCACAATCTTGAATCGCTTCCCCGAGTCAGGGGAGATCACAGGTCTCTTTCCGGAAATCCGCATCACCGTGGTGGACGGAGATTTTTGGGCTAGGCAGCCTTCAATGAGAGAGAGTCGTCTTAAGCTAGACGGTGTTGATGTCACGCCCATGGCTTTTTGGAAAACCAAGTTCGATCCCACAGGCACCTTACCGAACTTCCAAGAAGTAACAATCCTCTATACTCCTTCGCTCCCATTGGCTCCGGGTCAGCATTCTTTGGAACTACTTGCGGCGGACGGTAGTTTAGATAACGGAAATTCGGCCACCTACACCTGGACCTTCACC
The DNA here is from genome assembly GCA_041676625.1 of Vulcanimicrobiota bacterium. GTDB lineage: Bacteria > Vulcanimicrobiota > Xenobia > Xenobiales > JADMJV01 > JAEXNA01. The sequence goes on along the minus strand of JBAYRN010000281.1, from coordinate 424 downwards.
GTCGACCCAAACCACGGCGTTGGGCCCACCACCGAGACCCTCCTCACCACTCGCGACTCCACCCTCATCATCCGCAACCCCCACCAAAACGAAGGGGCCAACCCCCGTTTGTATCTGAAGAAGGTGACGGGTAAGCCAGCTCAGGTAGTGGTGGGGTTTGATACTTCGGGCATCGATACCACCGGACTGACTAAGGCGAGCCTAGTCCTAAACATCGACTCCACCCAAAACGTGACCGGCTGGGGAAACGGCAGGCCCGTTCGGGCTCAGCGACTCTTGGCCGCCTGGACGGAAGGTAACAGCAAGAAGCTGGGCTTACCCGGCAATCAACAGCACTCCGGCAGTGGTAATGGAGTGACCTGGTTCAGCCCCATCGACGGCAACATCGCCAACAGCCAGGCGGACTCTGCGGTAAACTGGAACG
>JBAYRN010000280.1:0-2972 GCA_041676625.1 Vulcanimicrobiota bacterium | reverse complement strand
TTTTCCACCTCCTGAAGCGAAATTTTCCTCAAATAGGTCCACTATTCCACAGAAAATTCCACTCCAGGAGGAGAAAAATGTCCTGCGTTTGGCTCGGAATGCCAAATGTCCACACGCCCTAATTGATTTCATACGCCCCCTCTATGATTGACCCGTTGGAAGAACCCATATTTTATACCTACAGTATTGTTTCCTGCCTACTCCTACCAGTAAACCAAAACCTCCAGGAGTGCAGGTTCTGAGGCGGGAACTATCGAGCGTGCTGAATGGAGTGAACTGGGATGCCGTGGTGGTAGGAGGAGGGGCGGCCGGGTTGTTCGCGGCCTTGCGGGCCAAAGAGTTGACTCGGTCTCTGGAAATCGTGGTCCTGGAGCGCTCTCCCAGACCTCTTCGTAAAGTCTTGATCTCGGGAGGAGGTCGCTGCAACCTGACTCACGCCTGCCACGACCTCGATCGGCTGCTGGAGTGCTACCCCCGAGGAGGCTACCGGCTCGAACCGATACTTTCACGCTTTATGCCCGTTGATACGGTAAAGTGGTTCGAAGAGCGCGGGGTCGAGCTGAAGACCGAAAAAGACGGTCGGATGTTTCCAGTGACCGACTCTTCTCAGACCATCGCCGATTGCTTGCTCGAAGAAGCACGCCGCCTGGGAGTGGAGATTCGGACCGGAATACGAATCGACACGCTGACCAGGCGAGGAGGGCGGTTCCAGCTCAGCGGACCGGAAGCCGAGTACACCAGCGACAGGGTATTACTGGCCACCGGAGGGCAGAGCAAAGCTACCTCCTGGCTCCAAGAGTTGGGCCACGAAATCGTGCCGGACATCCCTTCGCTCTTTACTTTCTGTTGCGACAGCCCGGTGCTCCAGGGGTTGCCGGGGCTATCGGTCCCCCAGGTCGTCCTGACCTTGCAGACCGATCCGGTTTACCGGAGCGAGGGCCCTTTTCTGATCACTCATTGGGGGGTCAGTGGTCCGGCCGTGCTCAAGCTCTCCGCTTTCGCCGCTCGAACTCTCTTCGAATTGAGCTACCGGGTATCGTTCTTATGCGACTTTCTCCCCAACTTCCCCGAAGAGGTACTGCTGGAGACCTTGCTCCAACAAGATAAACTCAGCCAGGTCAGTTCCACCCCGGTCTTTGCTGAAATCCCCCGGCGCCTCTGGAAAAGGCTGGTGACCGCGGCCTCGATCGCTCGGGAAAAGCGCTGGGGAAAACTCTCGGACAAAGACATGCGAAACCTGGCCAGAACCCTCAAGAGCCTACAACTTGAGATCACCGGAAAGGGAGTGTTCAAAGAAGAGTTTGTGACCGCCGGCGGTCTCCCCCTCCACGAGATCGACGTCTACACCATGGAGAGCAGGCGAGTACCCGGGCTTTACGTGGCCGGCGAACTGCTAGATGTGGACGGAATCACCGGGGGATACAACTTCCAAAACGCCTGGGCCACCGGCTACATCGCCGGGGAAGGGCTCTCTTCTTGAGTTTCATCGGAGGAACATCGTCGCAAGACCCAAATCAATCAACCTCCAATGTTTGGCTTTCTACAACTCAAGGGGTGTGGACTAACTCCACAGGAGCACCAGATCTATCGCAGCCACTTCTGCGCGGTGTGCCACGCCATGACCGCATTTGGGGGCAAGGTCTCCTCTCTGCTCACCAATTACGATATCACCTTCTGGTTGCTTTTCTGCTCAGCCCTGGACTCCGGCAAGCCGGCCGACTTGCAAAGCCTCCCCTGCACCGCCGTGCCGTTTCGCAAGGTAGCGGTGCGCCCTTTAAACCCGGAGGTAGCCCGCACCATGGCCTCCCTGAACTTGCTGTTGGTCAGTTCCAAAGCCGAGGACGACCGGGTGGACGGAGACAGAGTCAAGGCTGGGGTGGCCCGAGCCCTCTTCGGCAAGCGCTTTGCCAAGGCTCAAGCGTATTTAAAAGAGAACGGCTTCCCGGTGGAACAAGTCCTGGAGCTCCCCCGGCGGCAGGCCCTGGCCGAAGCCGAAAAAGCTCCCACTCTGGAGTCTCTGTGTCATCCTACCCAGACCACCCTGGGTGAGATTTTTGTCGCGATCGCCACCCTTCAGCGAAAGCCCGAGTTGGAAAAACCGCTACGCCGGTTCGGGGAGACGCTGGGCGGATATCTCTATCTCTGGGATGCCCTGACCGATCTCGAATCAGACCGGGAAAAGTCCCGATTCAACGCCCTGGAGGTCACTCAAAGCGGGGGCACGGCTCGGCTGAAAGAGGAGTTTTACGGTCGATTGGAGCGCTTGAAAAACATCCTTGATAGTATGGCCCTGGGACCAGAAGGAAAGCTCTGTTACGCACTCCTGGACACCCTCCGGGAAAAACTTCGCAAGAAGCTTCCTGCTCCCAACCCCGGCCCGGTAGCTTCTCCACGCTCGCGTTTAGCCAGGGCCGGCATGGTTCGGGCGCAGTGCGACTGCTGCGAATTGGACTGTTGTGAATGCGGCTCTTGCTGCGATTGCAACGTGTGCGACTGCACTCCCGGAGACGGAACCCACTGTGTGGACTGCAACTGCTGCGACTGCTGTGATACCGTGGACGTTTGCTGCTGCTGGTGTGACAGCAGTCGCAACAACCGCTATAACACCACCCCCCTGTGTCGGGGTAGCGAGTGTGGGGGCTGCTTCTACCTTGAGAGCTGCTGTTGTGGGGAGAACCGAACCCGAAAAAAACACAATTTCCTCACCGTTTCCACCCACAATGCTGCACCGAGTAAGCCGGGTTTCTGGCAACGAATTCGTGGCCTGACTTCTGTTCCGACTCTAGCCGACAGCAAGGAAGGCGTACGCAAGTGCCCCGGTTGCGATATCCAGATGATCACCCTCACGGTGAGAGTGTCCCAAAAGGTGTGGAATTTCGAATCCACGCGACGGTATAGTCTTGGGTGATGTCTCGGAAGATCCTTCACTCTGGGTTGGTATAGCGAGTCTTGGAGCGTGCAGCCAGGAGGCA
>JBAYRN010000279.1:0-3002 GCA_041676625.1 Vulcanimicrobiota bacterium | reverse complement strand
TCATAGGCCTGGCGCACGTCGGGGTAGCGACGCTGGGGGTCTTTGTCCAGAATCCTGGCCAGAACTTTCTCCAACTCGTCGCCGTACTGAGGCGCTACTTCACTCAGCTTTTTGGCCTCCTCTATGAGACGCTGGTTCACGATCATCAGATCCCCCAGGGGCAGCTTGTAAGGAAACTCCCCGGTCAGTAGTTCGAACAGAATCAAACCGTAAGCGAACTGGTCCACCGTGACTTCCGAGCTTCCCAACACTTGCTCCGGAGCAATGTATCGAGCGGTGCCCACGATGCTGTCGATGGCCGTGAAGGTCTCGCGATTCTTGGGCCGCGCCACCCCGAAGTCGATCAGCTTCAAGCCACGGTCATCGAACATCACGTTGTCGGGCTTGAGATCCCGGTGGGCGATCTGCCTGTCGTGGGCGTACTGCAGCGCGTCGGCCAATTGACGTGCTATGGAGAGTACCTTGTCGGGGGACGGCGGCTCCTGGGCGGCCAGGATGTCCTTCAGACTCTCTTTGTAGATGGGCATCAGCACCCAGTCGTGACCCTCTTCCCGGCCGAAGGTGTAGACCTTGTAGATGTTCGGATGGTCCGAGGTCACCAGGGTCTCCATCTCCGACATAAAGCGCCCCTTGGCGGTGGTCAGTGCACCCTCCACCGCCTCCTTTTCCGCACCATCGGCGATGCCGCTGGTGTCGTAGCGCTCGTAAGAAATGATCTTCAGAGCTTTGGCGTGCTTTTCGTTGAGGGTCGCCTCGTCCAGCACCTTATACACCTTGCCAAATCCGCCCGTTCCCAGCACCCCGATCACGAAGTAGCCGTGCAGAAACTTCCCGATGTACGAATCGCTGTCAGGGTCGGCCTCGTAGCGCAGAAGAATCTGACGCTTGCGCCGCTCGTCGTGGATAAAGAAGCCCGAGACCACCATGCCCAGAAGGCTCAGCATGATGACCATAGCCGCCGGAGTCCGATAGGTGAAGAGGTACGCGAGGTGGGCCTGGAGAGTGGCTGGTACCAGGCGGATGATCGGCTTTTGCAGAGGTGGAAAGTATCCGGAACTCGTCTCGCCACTGGAAAGGGTGGCATCCCACTTTTCATACCCCTCCTTCACCAACTCCACTGAGTACTCCCAATTTCCCTCGGGAGTCTCCTCTCCAGGCTCCAGAAAGCTCTGCACCGTGAGGATCGAATCGTTGCTGTGACCGATGGTGTGATCCGAATCGCCCAGGTAGTTTCTCATCTGGATCGCCGCCCCCGGAGGGTCGGTGAAGAGCTGAAAATGATACGGCTCCATGGCGGGTTGTTCAGCCCGGGGATCGAGAGGAACCCTGCTCACGAAGACCAGAGTCGCGAGCAGAAGCGCTACTGACGCGATCAGGCCCACTTCCCCTTTTTGAAGACCTTTAGATTGGTTCACAGTTCTGCTGCCGAGGCGAAGAAAAACGTTCGCTCGTCCTCCACCTTTTCATCTTTGTACTTACCACCCCTCATGATCGCGGTGATTCGAACCCGGGCGGTGAGGGGGTTGGGTTGATCCACCTCGAAAGCTTCGATCTGATTACTGACGGGTTTCAGCTTGCCGTCGGCTCGGCGCAGGGCGAGCATCTGCTCCAGATCACTCTCATCGATGGGAGCCGGGAGGGCCGGTTGATAAGTGTGACCGACTTCCGACACCTCGGCCTCTCCTCGAAGCACCCGGCGACTGTCCGGGTCAAAGAAGTAAAACGTGACCAGTGAACTCCAGGATCGGGTTCCGTTGGGCGCTACACCGTTCAGGCGCTGGAGACTGATCGCGCGCCGGTCGGCCGATACCCGGACCCCTTCGGCGGTGGTCTTGTCGAAGGCCTGATTCAAGGTCCTGAACAGAAACTGGATGTCGTAACGAGCGGTCGTGACGGCCTCCGTGGAATGGGCCTGGGTCTTCAACTGGGAGACCACCGTAAAGAGCGCGGAGGCCATGATCATCACGATGAAGGAGGAAACGAGAATCTCGGGGATGGTGATCCCTCTGGAAAAAGAGTGACGCGCCATCACGGACCGAGACCCGAAGTTTCCCGATAGGGCAGCAAGCATTCGACATCCCGCGATTGATTGAGACGCCCCTGCTTCCAGGTCAGAACCAGTCGGGCGTGGGCGCAATTGGGCCGTCCGGGAGCGTTGGCCAGGGTCTTGGTCAGGGTGTACTCCGCCGACTTGGTTAGAATGAGTTCGGTTTCGCTGTAGGGCACGCTCAGAGTGGCCGCCTCGCTGAGAAAGCCCGCCAGGCGAGAAGAGAGTAGGTTTTCAGCCTCCAGGGTCTGCTCGGTCTGGGCGGTAGCCCGGTTGGCGGTGAAACTTGAATGAAAGACCCCCAGCATGATCAACGATCCCAGGGTGATGGTGACCAGAGCCTCCAGGAGTGTGAAGCCCCTTATCCTCTTTGCCTGCTTCGACTCCATGTCCGCTCCCTTCTATAACGCCTTCCGAACTTTCCTCTCCATAGAAACACTTTCATGGAGATGGTCTCAGTGACAGGTGTCACCGTTGAACTGGAGGACGGTCACAGAACTTGACTAAAATTTCTGTTAGAATGTCTAGCATGGCTCTCAGTCGCCGATATCAGTTCGGAAGCATCCCCTTACTCTTTCTAATTTCGTTTTCCGTCATCATCATCACTTTCATTATGCTCAGCACTACTCAAGGTAGTGTCATGATAGCACGCAAATCGTGGGCGGACTTCTACGGCCAGCGTATGGCCGACTCTGTCATTTATGCTGCCGTGGGTGAACTCAAAGACGGGCAGATCGCCTTTGAAGACGATCTGGAGTTCGTGGTGGAGCAAGACAAGATCTTCGGGCACCTGACCTTCGTGCCCGGCAGCAGCCCTTACAGCACCAACAACCTGGTGGGAAACACCAAGAAGATCGGTTGGAACGGGACCTCGGTACCTCCGGGGTTCTGCCATCTGGTGGGGGTGGGGCACCATTACGGGTTTGAGGTGGTGCGGGAGGCGCTGGTGAAAGAC
>JBAYRN010000278.1:0-3014 GCA_041676625.1 Vulcanimicrobiota bacterium | reverse complement strand
GGAGCTTCTCCTTCTTCTCGATCAGAGCGTCGATGGCGGCGGTCTTGCGGTCCAGGAAGTTGGCGATGGCCTTTTGAGTGGGGAGAGGGGGTAGAGGCACGCTAATGTTCCCAAAATCCTCGGTATACAGACGGAGGAATGCCGTACCTATTCCCTTCGAGCATTTGCGAAACTCATTGATCAAGTGAACGCAGGAAAAGAGGTATGCGTAGAAGCGGGCGTCCACACTCTCTATCGGCTTAAATACGGTATAATCAGGACTTACAGCGCCGCGGTATTTCGAGAACCCAAAGACTCCATTCCAAGCTTGCATCTTGTTCATTACAAGGTCACCTGGATGACAGATTCTATACCCAGTCAACGACGCTGCGTCACTTATTCGGTCCGACACCTGAGAACGTGGAACCAGGCCTAAACTCTTGCTTAAGGATAAGTGGTCCTCCGTCCCCCTCTCACTTCTTTCCACTCGTTCTCTAAACAGGTATCTAAGTCGGATACTATCCCACTCGCTCGTATTAGCGCTTTGGGTTTTCCTCATCGTATCTTCGCTTGCGGTTATCACGTAAGTATGCCCGCCAACATCCCCTGAATCTCACTCTCCACGTCCCGAATCTCCATCAGTTTGAAAACCTCGCTTCCAATTCCTCATAAATCGACCAGGGCTCACACCAGCCGATCCCAAGAGCGTCCGCAACGGTGGGTATCTTGGGTTTTGTGTCAGAGTTCGGCGCGGGCTGCTCTAGAGTTAGAACTGTGCCTCCGTTGTGGGCGGCCGCCGCCAGCAGCCACGGGTCCGCCCCGTTCACGAAGTCGCGCTTGTACTGGCCGTCCTTATAACGATTCGATACATGGTCAATTGCGTTTTGATAGTGACTTATCCACTCTGGCTGGGTTTCTATAAAAAAACCTTGCTGTGAAGCGGACTTGAGCCAATCACTAAACTCCTGGTTCTCTTCACGAATCTCTTTGCGAACCAGGTCAATGCTCCATAGCCTCTTTTCGAGGTTCTCCTTGAGTATCCATGACCAGAACCCCGGTCCAAATGAAAAACGATAATAGTCGCGCGCAGCCGCGATAAGGATGTTGGTGTCCAAAAAATAAATCATCGGCTAGGAAAGCAACCCCCTGATCTCATCAAGCCCTTTCGTGTTCTTCACATTGAGCAACCGGAACGCTTCAGTGTAGGGCAAACCTGATCGCCCGGCGCTCTGCAAGACGGCCCTGGCAAACCTTTGTCCAACCTTGCGCAACCTGGTTCGATAGCTGTTTCCACCGCCGGTCTCGTTGTCGGCCCAGTTTTCGTACTCCTTGATCTGGGATCGGTAGAGTTCGTTACAGACAGATTTTTCGATGGCCCCGCGCTCACAGAGTCTCTGGGTCATCACCAAACGGCTCACTCTAAACTCACGGCTCAAGCGCACGACTTCTCCCATCGCCGCCCGTTGCTCCACTCTTTTCGGCAACTCCTCGAGCGGCACCAAGAACTCCGCCGCAACTTGATTACACCAACGCTCGACTTTGGAGTGCTCAAGCGTAGATGCCGACTGAAAGGGGGTCAAATCGAGGAGGGCGTCCTGTCCAAGATAGAGGTGAGCACACTCGTGGGCCAGGGTAAAAAGCTGCGCGGCCGGCCAATCCTTTCCGTTGACGAGAATTAGCGGAGCATACTCGTCACTCAAAACAAATCCACGGAACTCCTGGAGGTCCAAGCCGCGTTTTGTGTTGGTGCCGACGTAGCCATCAATACACACCAGAATGCCCTGCTCCTCAAAACGTGAAACCAAAGCGTTCCTGTAATCTTCTTTGTATTGGACATCGATCTCCGCTCGTTCCGTGGCCGTCATCCGAAAACGACGTCTCATAGAGGCTGCCACCTGGTTGGGGTTGTCGCTCAACTTGGCAGAGCCCACGAAAACTAGCGGCTCTACGTCCTGCTCCAGGAGATACTCCCGGTACCATTCCTGTCGTCTTTCGGCCGCGAGAAGAGTCTCTCGCAACTCCAAAGAAAGTTCAGTTCTTTGAACTCCCCGTTGAGTGCGAAAATCAGGGATTTCAACGGGTGCCTCTGCTGGAGGCGTCGACAGAAACAGATATCCGAACGGTACGTGCACCGCTCGGGCGAAGGCTTCCAACTGCTTGAGGGTAGGCTTTCGCTCACGACGGAGCCAGGCCGGAACTCTTTTCTGCAAGTCTTGAGAGAGATCTTCCACCTGCTTATCGGCCCTTTCCATCGCCCATTGGAGAGTGGAAGGAGATATGTCAACACGCATCGTGGCCATGGCCTAAAGTTCGCTACTCTTTCGGCAGAACCATTCGTCGAGCAAGCATCACCCCCAATACCCCCGCCAACATCCCCTGAATCTCCGCCTCACTCGGCAACGCACCTGATACTTCGAAACAAAGAGCTGATTGCTCATTCCGGCCAGAGCGTACTAAGCACGGCGTGATCCTTCTCCGTGCAGAGCAGCAAGCCAATCGGTGGATTGTCGCCTTCTGCCATCTCGTTGTCGGACTCTCCCGGGAATTGTGCAGTCACTGCCCGCACTTTCTCTTCAAGGTCCGTTCGTTCTAAGAGCGGCTTGGGCAATTGTGCGGTCTCCGAGCGCGTCCCTCTCTCCGGGCCGAATAAGGCGTCCTCAGCTTCCTTCTCCACATCTGGGACCACACCGAGAACCCCTTCGACCCCACCGAAACCCAACGCTGGGACGAAGACCACCTGGCCGCCTTCGGACGCTGGGTCACCGACCCGGAGGAACCATGCCGCTTTTTCTGAATTGTCGACATACTCGAATTCGAGTATGATGCCATGGGATTTAAAGTTGAAAATTCGTGTCCCCGGAGAAAAAACCAAGGTCCCCTGCGAGAGGTGCCAAGCCCTCCAGCCCGGCACTTGGAACTATGCGCCTTACGAACTCGACGACGGTCGGGTCATCGAGCAAGTTATGACTGCGTCGTGCGACATCTGTTCCGCTCCCGTTTCCATCGCCACTCAATCCGCTTGGAAGCTCCAAGAG
>JBAYRN010000277.1:0-3020 GCA_041676625.1 Vulcanimicrobiota bacterium | reverse complement strand
CACCGACTCTGAAGGAAACTCGGTGGCCGAGCAAGCTGATTTGGAGTTGGGCCAATGGCTGGACTTCAACATCGGGTGGGACGGCGAGGAGGATGACTCTTTTACCATTCGGGCCCATCGGGGTGAGTGGTCTATTTTTGGTGAGGTACAGATTTCAAAGTAGCATCATACCTAAGCGGTGGTCGTGGATCGCTACTCCTTGCACGATCTAAATGGTATCAATATCATACCAGTATGAAATCGATACATATTCGAAACGTCCCCGCCGCGACCCTCGCCGCACTTAAGCGTTTGGCGGAGTTTCACCATCGCTCCCTCCAAGGTGAGCTTCTGACCATTCTCGAGAGAGCCGCGAGTATCGCCCCTCCCGAGCGTGCCGAGGGGATCAACCTCAATTTCGTTGACACGGGGAGGCACGAATCTATGGGCCGAGATGAGATCTATGAGCACCACCGATAAGACCACTGTCTTTGTCGATACCAATGTGCTGACCGCCGCGACCGCCATGTATAGGCCTTAGTCGTCTGGGTTTGACAGATTGCTAATGGTACGGGTCGTAACTCGTGCGTCCGTCCGGTCCGTCGAAGTAGTAGCCGCGGCCGTTGTCCCACTCATTGTAGGCTTCGTCGGGTCCGCCTCCCCGATTGGAGTTGTCCCACTCATCGTAACCGCTACCATCGGGTCCGGAACCGCCTCCGCCGGGGGTTGAATGCAATTGAAAGCCGAGAGGTTCGTTGGCAAATTCGCCAGTTTCGTGAATGCTGTAAGTGACCGTGTAGTCGTCCCGGTTCACCTCGATGGTCATGTCCTCTACCCCGCCGTGATGGCCGTGCAGTCGTTGCTCTAAACGAACGATCGCTCCATCTTCAAAGTAAGCGACGGTCTTGTGGGAGCCTTCCTTTTCTTGAATCATTTTGGAGGGTCGCTGGTACTCCCCGGCCGGGTCGTTGGTCTCCACCTCGATGGAGCGCTTTTCTCCGTGGGATTCGTTGGTGCGATAGACTCTCTGGGGGCTGGGGTCGAGGTCTTCACCCCAATCGCGGTCCCAGCGGTCGGCTTCCCGCAGCGTCTGGCGTGCCGTGATTTCCGCATCCTGAAGCTCCATGCGCACTCGCTCGTGCTCTCGGCGATGCTCCCGGGCAACGGGCGTCATGCTATGATAAGGCATGGTGAGGCTGTAGGATCTAGACGGTACGCTTTGCATGGTTTGCTATCCACTCTTTTTTCTAAATTTAGTTCTAAACGAAGTGCCCTAGATTATCGGATTGTTACAAACCGGTATGATCTGAATCATTTCCCTCCTCCCCCACTGCCTCTACCATGACACCAAAAATAAAGTGGGAGAAATGCCGTGAAAAAGATAGTGATCGTGGGTGGAGTCGCCGGAGGGATGAGCACCGCGGCCAGGCTGCGGCGCCTGGACGAGGAGGTCGATATCGTGGTCCTGGAGAGGACCGGTTATGTGTCGTTTGCCAACTGCGGTCTGCCTTACTACCTGGGACAAGAGATCGAAAAATTCGATGACCTGGTGCTGCAATCACCCGAGACTCTATTTGCTCGTTTTCGCCTCGACGTTCGGGTGCTTCACGAGGTAACCGGGATCGATCCGGTCGCCCAGACGGTCAGCGGCATCAATCTAAAAACCGAAGAAAAGTTCGAACTCCCCTACCATCAGTTGGTACTGTCGGTGGGTGCACAACCCATCAAGCCTCCCATTCCAGGCCTTGAACTTCCGGGGGTCTTCACCCTGAGAAATCTGGAAGACACCGCCACCATCGAGCACTGGATCGAAAGCAAAACTCCACGCCAGGCTGTGGTCGTGGGAGGTGGATACATCGGACTGGAGATGGCCGAGCAGCTCCACCGCCGGGGGCTCCAGGTACACCTGGTCGACGCGGCTCCCCAGACCCTTCCCCCGTTCGATCCGGAGATGGCCGAGCTAGTCCATCGAGAGTTGGAGAAAAACGAGGTTGAGCTACACCTGAACTCTCCCCTGAAGAGAATCGAGCAGCAGGCTGGTGGGCTGGTGGGTAAGGTCGTGGCCGGTGAAGCCCGGATTTCAGCCGACCTCGTCATCCTGGGTCTGGGAGTCCGCCCGGACACCGCGCTAGCCAAAGCGGCCGGACTGGAACTAGGGGGCCGGGGCATACAGGTGAACGACCGGATGCAGACCAGTGTGCCCAATATCTGGGCAGTGGGTGACGCCATCGAAGTGCTCAACCCCATCTCTGGTGAACAGGTATTGATCGCTCTGGGTGGACCGGCCAATCGCCAGGGTCGAATCGTGGCCAACAACATCTGTGGAATTGAAGATCGCTACAACGGAACCATCGGTACCGCGATCCTGCGAGTTTTCGATCTCCAGGTGGGAGCTACCGGCCTGAAGGAGGCCCAACTGCAACAAGCCGGGCTACCCTATGAAGCGCTCTATCTGCACCCCAAGCACCACGCGGGCTACTATCCAGGAGCCGAATCCATCGCCATAAAGTTTCTCTTCGATCCGAGCACCGGAAAGATCTACGGCGCTCAGGCTATAGGAAAGGCCGGGGTCGACAAGCGGATCGACGTGATCGCAACGGCGATCCTGGCAGGCATGACGGCAAACGAACTGGCCGATCTGGAGCTGGCCTATTCCCCACCCTTCGGGGCAGCCAAGGACCCCATCAACCTGATCGGGATGATGGCCGAAAACCTTTCCCAGGGACTGCTGAAACAGATCCAATGGCATCAGCTCCCCGACCTCGACCCGGCTTCCCACTTTCTGCTGGATGTCCGCTCCACGGGTGAGGTGGGCCAGGGCACCATCGAAGGGAGCGTGCACATCCCCTTGTCGGAACTCCGGGATCGCCTGGACGAGATCCCTAAGAGTAAGGAAATCGTCGTGTTCTGCCAGAGCGGGCAGAGATCGTACTTCGCCTCTCGCCTCCTGGCCCTGAATGGATTCCAGGTGAAAAACCTATCCGGAGCTTACCTCACGTATCAGAGCAAGCCCTGAGGAGATGCTTGCGATCGACCCCTCT
>JBAYRN010000276.1:0-3022 GCA_041676625.1 Vulcanimicrobiota bacterium | reverse complement strand
CAGGGCGGCCGGGTCCGGCTCCTTGCCTTCGGAGAGCACGATCTGAAGCGGCTTATCTTCCTGCGCCTCCGGGACCCCCCCGGCCCCCCTGGCCTCAGCGTCGTTCTTGCCCCCTGCGTTGCATGCAAAGCAAAACAGCAGCAACAACAGCAGTAAACCTAGCCTTCGTGTGATACTCATTTGATTAAACCACCTATTTGAAGTCGATCGGTCTCATCGTCGTGAGAGTTTCGGATATATTTCAAATAGGGTGTCCAAGTATGTTTAGCCCTGCCGGGTTCCTGGCCAGGTTCCCCGGGCTCAGTCGTGGGTGGAAGTCCCGTCTCCCGTGATCGGGTGGGGCTCTCCACCAAACTTGGGCGGCCGGCCAAAGGTGACTTCGAGAAACGCCTTGATGCGAGCCAATAGCTCTCTCCCCTGGAAATAGGTTTGGGCACTATAACGAGAAAGGTCGCTACTCACGCCCTGGCATTCCAACCTTAGCGCGCGAGCGATATACAGCGCGCGCACCAGGTGAAAGTATTGGGTGACAACCACGACCTTCTTTACCTGAAACACGTCCCGGGCTCGTATCATGGAGTCGTAGGTGTCGAAGCCGGCGTGGTCCATGAAGATATCCCTGGCCGGTACCCCTTTCTTCTCCAGAAAGCGACGCATGGCATTGACCTCGTCGTAGTCTTCGCGTCCGTGGTCCCCCGACACCAGGAGCTTGGGAGCCACTCCGAGTTGGTATAGTTGCAGCCCCATCGATAGGCGATCTCGCAAAATGGGAGAGACCTGCCCGCTCTCGTAAACCTGAGCTCCCAGCACCAGGATCGCCTCAGCCGTGGCGACCTCCTCAGCCGCCACGATCTTTGCCCGTCCTCGGCAGTAGACCCACAGGTTCAGGAAGATAAAAAAGAACACCCCCAGCACTAAGAAGAGACTCATGACAATAGCGGATTAATACTCTGCGAAAATCTCGGGAAGATGAATTTCCAGCCCCTCAGCCTCTTCTGTTGCGGTGTAGGAGCCGTCCTTGTCTAGGGCCGCGTGAACCAGATAATGGTCACCCTTCAGGTGATACACCTCCAGGGTACAGGCATCCGGGTCCACGATCCAGTAGTGGGGCACCCGAGCTTGGGCGTAGAGATTGAGCTTGAGGGTGCGATCCCGAGAGGCTGTGGAGGGCGAGAGGATCTCCACCACCAGATGGGGAGGGCCGTTGATGTATCTCTCTTCGATGAATTGCCTTTGTTCTGTACGTAGATAAACCAGGTCCGGCTCCACCGGGGTGCCGCCGGGGATCATCAAGCCCACGGGGGCGTTGAAGATGAACCCCTTTTTTTCTTGCTCGAGCCTGTACAAAAGAAACTGAATCCGGCGGGATACCGTCTGGTGAAATGTGCGAGGCGGAGGGCTCACGTATAACCTCCCGTGAATGATTTCATACCGATTGCGATCGTCGGGAAGCTGCAAATAGTCTTCGTAGGTCCAATACCTATCGTCTTCTAGGGAGACCGTCATACCGTCAATTCTACCTGCAATTCATCCTCAGGGCAATTTCGTGGCGGTCTGGGCGAATTTGATCACTCCCTCTTTGCCCACTTTGCTCTCCATCTCCAGGAGCACCTTCAGGCTGGCGCCGTAGTCGGGGTCGCTCTTGCGGGTCAGGGCTTGGGCATCGTGCCGTCGCCCCACGGACACCAGATAATGGTACTCAACCCAGGAAGCGAAGCCCTCTTTGACCGCCCGGTCCTGGCTGGGGCAGTTGCGGCTTTGCCAGGCGTGGATGTATTCATGGACCATGGTGGCCGAACACTTCTCTCGGGACTGACCACTCAAGATGTAGATCTCTTCCGGGTTGTAAGGACTATAAAATCCGGCCACCTCCATGGCTCTTCCGGAGCGGGTAAACTTGGTCTGGATCTCGTCTTTGTCGGCGAGTTTTACGGGTGGGGGATCCGCCACCAGCAACTTCTCCGTTCGGAGAAAACCCTTGACCCGGTCGTACAACTGCTCCAACTGGGCTTGCTCCAGCACGGCCGTGGACTTGCAGCGGGCGCAGATCATCCGCCCATCCTGGAGAATCTCTGGAGATTCGGATTTGGCATGGCACAGGTCACACACCTTGGGCTTGTTTCGACAGGTGTGGCAGAGGTAACGACTTTCCCGCCCGAACTTCACTTGGCGCACCCCGTCCTGGGAGTTGCAGAAGTAGCAGTACTGCTGCGCCGTGGCCGGGATGGACATCAGTAAAATGAGTAGGAGCAGTCTTTTCATCGGGTCTATCTTCTGGGGGAAGGGTAGACACCCTTTGTGTGGGGACCGATGCAAAAGTCGTGACAAACAGGAGAAGATGAAGGCTCGGGGCGAAAGCCCCCACTCAATCTAACTGAAAAGAGAACACGATCACTATGGCCCACATTCTCCCTCCTCTGAATTTTGCCTACGACGCCCTGGAACCCCATATCGGCGCCCGTACCATGGAGGTGCACCATAGCAAGCACCATCAGGGTTACGTGGATAAACTCAACGCCGCCCTGAAAGACCACCCCAAATGGGCTGAGAAGAGTCTGACCGAGTTGCTGAGTGATATCGGTTCCTTGCCTCAGGCTATTCAGACCGAGGTCCGAAACAATGCGGGCGGACACGCCAATCATACTCTCTTTTTTGCGCACCTCAGCCCTAAAGGCGGCGGTCAGCCGGGCGGTGCGCTGGGGGCTGAGATCAGCAACGCCTTCGGGGGCTTCGAGAGCTTTAAACAGAAGTTTGCCGAGGTGGCGATGAGTCGGTTCGGAAGCGGATGGGCCTGGCTGGTACAGTCCGGGGCCGGTGAGTTGCGCATCACCTCGACCGGAAACCAGGATAGCCCCCTTTTGATGGGCCACATCCCCCTCATGGGCCTGGACGTATGGGAGCACGCCTACTACCTGAGCTACGAAAATCGACGAGCCGATTACGTAGCGGCCTTCTGGAACATCGTGGACTGGGAACAGGTGCTGAAGAACTACCAGGAGGCCACCAGATAAGCCGGTAGGAT
>JBAYRN010000275.1:0-3039 GCA_041676625.1 Vulcanimicrobiota bacterium | reverse complement strand
GACTCCACCGGCTCCCCCGGCCACGTTGGCGAAGCGGTCGGCCATGTGGCGGGCCTCACCCAGGGCCGAATGTTTCACGGTGCTGGCGAAGCTGTCTTTGGGGGCCTCGGCTTGTTGTTGCTCCTGTTGGGGAGGAGCGGTTTGAGCTTTAGCCGTGTTCTGAATTTGATTTGGACGTTTTGTGGTTTGTATCTGCATGGGTCGTCTCTCCGTACAACCATCCTACAAACCCGTAGTGAAAAAAATCTGAACGGAGTGAGCTACCGAAAAACTTTGGAGAGATCCAGTTCAAAGCCGGGCAGTAAAGAAGACGAAAACCTGTCCTGCCCTTCTCTTACGGTCTCTTTGTATTGCTTTTCTTCCCAGGTCAAGACCCTCCTGGAGAACGACGAGGATGTCGGGTTGCACCAGAAGCTTGTTAGCTTCGACGAGGGTGATTTTCTTGTTTGTTACCTGCTCGAGCGAGTTCTTTAACTCTAGAGTTAATTGGGCATCGACTTTCCGGTGCCCGTCCAGCTTCCACTTCGTCACAAAACCATAAACAGGGGTGATCCGATCTCCGGGGAAGGGGATCGAATGAAAAAATTCCTGACTCTCACTGTTCTCTTGCTAGCCACCCTTTGTCTGGCCAACCCGAAACTGGGCCCCGCCGGACCGGAACTGGAGAAGAAGGACTGGATGCTGGGCCCCTGGCAAAAGCACCTGACCCCGGTCATCAAGCCCAGTGCGCGCCCTGACGCGGTGGATTCCCGGAATATCTATAACATGGCAACGATACTGGAAGACGGAGTCGTCAGGATGATTTTCCGGGCCGAGAGCCTGGCAGAACCGGCCAAAAGCATGACGGGCCGCCTATGTCTGGCGGAAAGCGCCGACGGCCGCAACTTCACCAAGTTGCCGGATTCCTCCAATCCGGAGCCTGTGCTGGTACCCACCGAGCCTTATGAAAGGATGGGGGTGGAGGACCCCAGGCTGGTGAAGCTTGACGATACCTATTACCTCACTTACAGCGCCTGGGATGGAAAAACCGCGCGGCTTTGTCTGGCTACCTCTCGGAATATGAAGAACTGGGAAAAGCACGGACCGTTGTTTCCCGACTTCGCGCCCACTAACGGCTGGACCAAGTCGGGGGCCATTCTTCCTGAACGCCTTCAGAGCGGGCCTTATCAGGGCAAGTACATCATGTATTTCGGCGACACCCATATCTGGATGGCTACCTCCGAGGACCTTCTCACCTGGACCGCGGATGAGACCCCGGTCTTTTCACCCCGACCGGGAAAATTTGATAACGTCCTGGTGGAACCCGGGCCTCCCCCCATACGTACCGACCACGGCATTGTGCTGATCTACAACGGGGCCGGTAAGTTCCGCCAATCGGGCGACAAACTGATCTACGCGACCGGCCAGATCCTGCTCGACGGGAAAGATCCCTCCAGGGTTCTCGATCGAGGAGAGAAGCCGTTCCTGGCAGTTACCCAGACCTGGGAAGAAGAAGGCTACGTGGATAACGTGGTTTTTGCCGAAGGACTGGTGAAACTGCAAGACCAGTGGCTTCTCTACTACGGCGGTGGAGACCGCGTCATCGGTCTGGCCGTGGCCCCCGCGAAGTGATTTTTCTAAGCCTTTTTGTCGAGCAACTCCTGACACAGTGGACCTAATTCATGGGAGTACTCTTTCACGATCTCCTGGGGACTGCAGTCCTGGGCCGGGGCGGGCAGGCCGTTGGGGAGTGTTTCCACGTAAGAAGCGCAACAGCGGCAGTGCTTGTAGACAAAATGCCGGGTACCCTTGATGGCATAGAAGCACCCGATGCTGCGCAAGAGTCGAAAATAGACGATGGCTTTGGCTTGCCTGACAATGTCTGCGGTCATGAAAACTCCTGGTGAATTCTCGAGTAAGAGGAAGACAGGGGCCCCGACCCCGTGAAACAAGGATTGAGGCGAGGTCGGGGCCTCCTGTGGCTATTCTTCCAAGCGACCGTGTTTCGCAGGTAAGGGTTCTGGAAACGCTTGACTTTCCGGAAGGTAAGGGGACTTCCGTTGGCCCGGTTGCTTCTCAGGCTCCAGCAGTATTAGGCGCGAACTACTTTAACAGACCCGTCTGTTAGGGGAGCCTTTGTCTTTTCTTAGGCAAGCCTAACAAACTTGCAAGAGAATGGCAAGGCCTACCTGAAGTTTTTTTTAGGCTGCCAAAAATAATTTGCTAGGCAAGCCTAAATTTAAGGTTTTCAATGAGATCTAACGTCCCTGGCAAAGATTTCGGGGGCAGACGATCTGCGTTCTGACCTTTCGGGGCTCGCGGTAGTTGCCGATGACGCTAGAGCCAGGCGGGTCCAGAGCATATCCCAACCGGTGAAGGTTTTCTCTTGCTGGGGCTCGGGCTCCAGTGGCTCAGTCCTTTTCACGGACTGCTCTGTTTGGGACCAGGGCTTTTACCCTGTACGGTAGCGGTAAGGAAGAAAGAGAACTGGTCAGGAGCGATCGTTACGAACTCCTCCGTTTGATTCAGGATTGGCCGGAACAGTTAGAAATCCACCACGCCGGTCCATGAAAAAAAGCCCGGTCTAGACCGGGCTTTTTTCGCTCTTGGATAGAGGCTATTTAGAGGGTCTTTCTCAAGACGTTGACCAGGATCCCACCGGCCACGCCAGTGACAGCGCCCACAGCGGCGCCACCGACGATGCTGCCCAGCATGCCGGGGCCCACGGAGATCTCCTTTTCTTCGGTACGAACCTTGACGTTGCCGAAGATGGTGCGCTCGGCCACCTGACCTTCCACGTTTTCGGGGCGCAGGTCTTCGGTTTGGACCCAGCCTTTTTTGGCTAGCTTGTCGATGTTGCCCTTCATCCAGTCGGCCACCTGCTCGGAGTTGGCGGGGGGCTGGTTGTTGCCGTCGTTGGGGATGTAGAACACTTCACCTCTGGGTACCTGGCCGATGACCTCGGTCTCCATATTCACGTACTCGGTTTCGTACTTCTGGGTGGTGCTGTTGAGGATGGAGGAGAGGGCTCCGGCGCCTGCTCCGATGGCAGCCCCTGCG
>JBAYRN010000274.1:0-3233 GCA_041676625.1 Vulcanimicrobiota bacterium | reverse complement strand
GTACTCCTCGGAATCGTCGGGCAGCCACTCCTGAAAGCAGAATCGCGAATCTCCCAGGTAGGGGGCCAGTTCCTCCGGGGACCGGACCAACTGCACTTCTGCGGAGCCCCTCCCCTGGCGTGGTTTCACGATTAAGGGAAAGCCGATCTGTTCAGCCTTTTGCCTGGCTTCGGGAGCGGAGGCTAATACGGTTTCAGGATAAGGGAAGTCGTTCTCCGATAGGAATTGAGCCGTAAGAAGTTTATCTGCGCAGATTTCCTGCTGAGCCGGGGTGCCACAGAAGACCTTCACTCCAGTCCTTTCTTCCAGGGAGGATTTGTGATGAGAAATTTTAGTGAGTTCGGAATCCACGGCAGGGATAAAAAGGTCGATCCCTTCTCGGGCGATGAGGGTTTCGAGAAAGGGGAGATACTCCTCGGAAGAAGACAAAGGGGCCAGATAAGAGCGGTGCCCTCGGTGGAGAAACGGGGAGTCTGGGTAGATACAGGTGAGAAAGAGTTCGGTTTCTATTTCGCACCTTTCCAGGGACTTCACCAGGCCCTGCGCCACCACCCCGGCAGCTCCCGAGATCAAGACCCGAATGGGGCGACTCACAGGAGATCTCCTCCCGCTTTATATATATGGTTCATATCGAGACCATTGCCAGGACTAGGTGCATTGCTTTGCCTTCGCACCACGCTCGTAAAGAACCTGTAGCGGAGAGTACAGCCGCGTTACTTACTGTATTCTGCTTGGTAATCAAAGGGATGGGACTGAGGCATCGTGACTGAGACAAAGAATTCCGATCTGCTTTCAGAAGGCACGGCCGCTGCTACTTCAGCTTTGATGGTGGTAGCGATCTTGACCTACTTGTTCATTGTAGGTGACCAGCCGATCTGGGGGACCAACGACGATGTCGGTATGTCACTGCTGGCAGGAGGTGCGCTTCTGAGTTCTGAGCCTACTTCTAACTTATTGTTTATCAATCCTTACTATGGGGTCGTGCTGAAAAATCTCTACTCGACCTGGCCTGACGTCCCGTGGTATGCCTTGCTGTTTCTGGCTATTCTAACTTTGAGCCTGAGTGTGGCTGGATTTTCCGTTCTTCGGAACTTCCGGAAACCTGGACGGCTCTGGGTTTTAGTCATCTTTTATGCTCTTTATGCAACTTGTCACGTTGGTTTTACTCATTTTCAGTTCACCATAATCAGTGCAATCTCTGGGCTGGCCTCCTTGCTCCTGGCAACCAGCTTATACTTTCGCGTCCCGGAGTCAAAAGGGCTTTCCACGGCTCTGATCTGCCTATCAGCGCTCCTGCAGTTATTGAGCTATTTGATACGTGTCTCGGCTTGTCAGATGATGCTAGCTTTGATAGGGCCCTGCGTGCTCGCTCTGGTAACTCTTTCCTGGATAGCGAGAGAATGTACGAAGAGGAGAAATTTTCATTTAATCACACCGTTATTCATTACTCTGGTCATTGGGGGGTTGACCCAAGTCCTGCCTCTTCAGGAGGATGCCGAGGATTGGGCCCGCTGGAGCCGGATGAACCTGGCCAGGGGCAACATCACCGATTATCGGAGAGATCTGAACAAGGAGCGAGCGATTCAGGCTTTTAGAGATGTCGGTTGGAGTGAGAACGACTATCGGATGGTGACGAGTTGGCAATACATCGATGGCGAACGCTATACTCTAGAGAAATTTGAGAAGGTTTCAAACATCCTTTGGAGTGAGCTGCCGATTTCTGAAGTCACCCGGGACTCTTTGTTGACTCGGCTTCAGGGGTCTGCGCTAGAGGTTTTCTGGAGTTGCCCTTCCGTGATTGCATTCTGCGTGCTTGCAATCTTCTGCGTTGAAGACCGGCGAGTGTGGATTCCGTTCGGGTGCTTGCTCGCCACGTATGGCATACTGACGTTCTACGTACAGTTCGTCTTGGAACGAGCTCCCCTCCGCGTTGTCTATCCGTTGTGGTTTGGAGTCGGTTGGTTCGCTCTCTTTTCGGCGATTCGATATCGTAACGATAGCATCCGGTTTCAATGGGGTCATATTCCCCGGCTGGTGGTGCTCTTGCTAGCATTTGGACTGATTCGCTTTGAGTACACGAATTTACGAGTACAAAGTCTAAACATGGCGGCGGCCCAAACCGACCTGACAAATTTGATGCAGGAATGGAAACTTAAACTTCCGGAGGATGCGCTGGTTTATGACTTCGGGGGCATGTTTCCATTGCTTGCCCATAGACCTTTGACTTCATTTTCTTATTTTCGCGACTTCGGACAGTTCCTGGCCAACGGCACTCGAAATCAGAGTCCGGTACAAAACAAGATGTTGCAAAAATACGGACTGGGAAGTCAATTTTACCCCAGGTTGGCTGAAAAGGAACTTTATCTGGTGCTTCCCTACGATGTTGAGCACCCCATGTATAAACTCGCGCTAGATGCTTTTAGAACTCACTACAAAGAGGTGTATCAGATCGACGTCAGTTTAGAAGAAAGTGAATCGATCAGAAGGCTCCTCAAGCTGGAGTTTAACTAGTCTGAGAAACTTGTTCCTCCAAAATCTGCAACAGATACTTCCCGTATCCACTCGCTTCCAAAGAGGTGGCGAGGTCCTGCAGTTGAGTTCCGGAGATAAAGCCGGAGCGGAACGCGATCTCTTCCGGGCAGCCGATCTTTAAACCCTGCCGTTTTTCCACGGCCTGCACAAAGTTGTTGGCCGCCAGGAGTGAATCGAAGGTGCCGGTGTCAAACCAGGCGGTTCCCCGGCCGAAGAGGGTGACTTTGAGTTTTCCTCGTTCGAGATAGACCCTGTTCAAATCGGTGATCTCGTATTCTCCTCGCGCCCCAGGCGGCAAATTGGAGGCGACCTCGACCACCGAGTTGTCATAGAAATAGAGACCGGGCACCGCGTAGTTGGACCTGGGCCGGGTCGGCTTCTCTTCCAGAGAGAGGACGTTTCTCTCCTCGTCGAACTCGACCACACCATAGCGTTCCGGGTCGGAAACCCGGTAGGCAAAGATCAGGGCGCCGTCGGGTTGGGTATTTTGTAGAAGCTTTTCCTGCAGTCCTGAGCCGTAGAAGATATTGTCCCCCAAGATCAGGGCCACACTATCCTCACCGATGAACTCTTTACCAAGGACAAAAGCCTGGGCCAGGCCGTTGGGTTCTTCCTGAATTCGGTAGGACAGCTTCAGGCCCCACTGAGAACCGTCCTTAAGGAGCTGCTCGAACCGGGGCTGGTCCTCCGGGGTGGAGATT
>JBAYRN010000273.1:0-3263 GCA_041676625.1 Vulcanimicrobiota bacterium | reverse complement strand
TCGATCGCAGCAGCACGGTATCCGGCCAGCTCCGCATCGATGACGGACTGAGGAACTTCCTCCCGAGAGACGTAGCGAGGGTTCATGGCCGCGATCTGCATGGCCACGTCGTTGACCATACCTCCGAACTCTTCGGTCTTGGCCACGAAATCGGTTTCGCAGTTGATCTCCACCAACACTCCGACCCGGCCGCCCATGTGAATGTAGCTACCGACTTGCCCCTCGTTGGTCTCCCGGGCGGCTTTTTTATCGGCCTTGGAGATGCCTTTTTGGCGCAACCATCCGGCCGCTTGCTCCACGTCGCCCTCGGTCTCCCGCAAAGCTTCTTTGCAGTCCATGATCCCGGCACCGGTTTTTTCACGCAGTTCCTTGACCATCGTTGCACTGATGTTCGACATTACTATTATCCTCTTTCTTAAAGTGCTGGGTTTACTACTCGGCGCGCCAAACGCCAACCGTTACCGACTCGGTTTCACCGTCTTCGGTGGTGTAGGTGACCGTTTCGGTTTCCACGGTCGCTCCACCGGCATCGACCTCTTCGCCCTCTTCTTTGGGTTGAGAGGCTTCCGGTACATCCTGCTCGATCTCGGCCTTGGCTTCGATGATGGCGTCGGAGATCTTGGAGCAGATCAAACGCACGGCGCGGATGGCGTCGTCGTTGCCCGGGATAGGGAAATCGATGACGTCGGGGTCGCAGTTGGTGTCGACGATGGCGATCACCGGGATCCCGAGGGTTCGTGCCTCTTTCACGGCGATGTACTCTTTACGAGGGTCGATGATGAAGAGCGCACCAGGCAGAGCGGGCATCGTCTTGATACCACCCAGGAACTTCTCCAGCTTCAGACGCTGGTCTTCGAGCTTGATGACTTCCTTCTTGGGAAGTTTGTCGAAGACGCCGGTCTCTTTCATCTCTTCCAGATTGCGCAGTCTTTCGACTCGCTTCTGGATGGTTTTGTAGTTCGTGAGCATACCGCCCAGCCAGCGCTGAGTCACGAAGTACTCGCCGCAGCGCAGGGCTTCTTCCTGCACGGTTTCGGTGGCTTGCTTCTTGGTGCCCACGAAGAGCACCGGCCTCGGCCTGGTCACGGGCTCGTCGGTGACTTCATAGGTTTCGTAATCGACGCAGCCTTTGGAAACAGCTTTTACGAAGTTATAGGCTTCCTTCAGCTTGTTTACGGTCTTTTGCAGATCGATGATGTAGATGCCGTTACGCTCGGTAAAGATGTAACGGGCCATTCTCGGGTCCCAACGACGAGTCTGGTGCCCGAAGTGAACTCCTGCTTCGAGGAGTTGCTTCATGCTAATGACGGACATTCTTTCCTCCGGTTTTATTCCTCGCACCCGGTTCACCGGCTTGTCACCGGCACTCGAAAGATAGACGGGTGCTGTGATCTACAACGGCCTCGATGATCGAAGCCGTTGCGAAGATACTGAGCGAATATAACAAAGCCGGACGATAGGCGTCAAGTTTTAGGACGCCGAGCGCCTTACAAAATGTACCGCGACAGGTCTTTGTCGTCCACCACGTCTGAAAGCCGCTCGGTCACAAACTTGGCATCCACCACAACCCGGGGTGAATCGAGTTCGGGGGCCTCAAAGGAGATGTCCTCCAGGACCTTCTCCAAAATGGTGTGCAAGCGCCGAGCCCCGATATTTTCAGTTCCGTCGTTGACCCGCTGGGCGATGGCAGCCATCTCTTTAACCCCGTCTGCGGTAAACTCCACTTCCACGTCTTCGGTAGCCAGAAGAGCGGCGTACTGTCGAGTGAGGGCGTTTTCCGGTTCGGTGAGGATGCGCTCGAAATCGTCCTGGGTCAAGCTCTCGAGCTCCACCCGGATGGGGAAACGCCCCTGCAACTCGGGGATGAGGTCCGAAGGCTTGGAGAGATGAAAGGCGCCAGCCGCGATGAATAGGATGTGATCGGTCTTGACCGGACCGTGCTTGGTGTTGACCGTGGAGCCCTCCACGATCGGAAGGATGTCCCGCTGCACACCTTCCCGGCTGACGTCGGGACCACCACCGGCCTTGGAGCGACCGGCGATCTTGTCTATCTCATCCAGAAAAACGATGCCCCGGCGCTCCACCCGCTCCTTGGCCACGCTCTTGACCTCGTCGCTGTCGATCAGCTTTCTGGCTTCTTCCTGGGCCAGCACGGCTTTGGCTTCGGAGATCTTGAGTTTTCGAGATTTCTTGCGTTTGGGCAGGATGCCACCCAGGATCTCGCCCACGTTCATCCCCATATCTTCCAGACCTCCGGGCCCCAGCACGGAGATGCCCGCGGTGGCAGTCTCCTCCAGTTCAAGCTCCACATAGGTCTCATCCAGCTCGCCGCTGAGCAGCTTGGCCCTCAGTTCCCCGCGTTCACGCTTGAGCTCTTCAGGGGACTTCTTGTCCTCTTTCTCGGGAGCGGCGCTCTGCCCCATCCCCATGGTCGCTCCGAACAGAGTCTGGAAAGGATTGACGATGGAACCCTGCTCCGATTCTTTGTCGGGAGCCAGATGCTCCACCAGGCGATCGATGGCAAGCTCGGAGGCCCGGTCTTCCACCGACTCCATCCGCTCGGACTCCACCATACGGATGGCGATCTCCATAAGATCCCGAATCATGGTTTCTACGTCGCGACCGATGTAGCCGACCTCGGTGTACTTGGTGGCCTCCACTTTGATGAAGGGGGCCTGGGCGAGTTTTGCCAGACGACGGGCGACCTCGGTCTTTCCCACCCCGGTGGGGCCGATCATCAGAATATTCTTGGGGATGACCTCATCGCGCAAGCTGGGGTCCAGCCGCTCGCGCCTGAATCGGTTGCGCAGCGCCACGGCCACCGCGCGCTTGGCTTTCTTCTGGCCGATGATGTAGCGGTCCAACTCCTCCACGATCTGGCGGGGGGTCATCAGGTCTTTCAGCCTGGCTTCTGTCAAGAGGGTCATTGCTGTTCGGTCACTCCTGGGGCTCTAGTCAACTTCTGGATGTCTTCCTTCTCAAACTCTTCCACCCCCCGATCGGTTCGGAAACGTATAGGGGAGGTCAACAACAGTCCCGATTGCTCCTTCCCTTTGGCCACAATTCGGTCCAACTTGACCGCCGACCCTAACTCCAGGCTCTCTACCTCGTCAGGCTTTAGCTTGAGGGAACTCGAACCGGTCTCAAACTCCACCACCGTCGCTTCCAAAACACCCTGCAGCACGGTCCCGTCGCGCAGCTCCAAGAGCCAGCCCCCGACCTTGCCGCCAGGCACCGCTTCCACAACCTTGTTGCGCTCGGGG
>JBAYRN010000272.1:0-3367 GCA_041676625.1 Vulcanimicrobiota bacterium | reverse complement strand
TTTCGGCCTGGTAGAGGTTTGCGATGGAGCGGGCGCCGTCGGTGAAGGCTTCGGGCAGGCTGGAGACGTAGCTCGCGACTCCCGTTCCCAGCCCGCCGATGGAGGAGGCTACCCGGTCGGTGCCGGCCAGGGTCTTGTCTACGGTGGTGTCGACGATTTTTTGAGTGATGGTTTTTTCCGGCTGCCGGGGTGCGGGTGCCGGTCTACTGGTTTGAATTTGCATTGCTATCCTCCTTGGTGGGATTGAGTGCTTCCCGGGCGTTGGCCATGACGGCTTTGCCGGTTGTCTTGATGGCCTCGACGGGGTGCCCGTTCCAGCCTTCGGCGAAGGAGCGGCCGAAGTTTTCCTTGACGGAGATGCCCGCCATTACCGGGCCCACGGGGATGTATGCGAGAGTCTTGGCTACTCCACCCACCCGCGAACCGATACCGCGGTCTGGCTCGGTGAAAGCGTCCTTGATGTCTCGAGCAGCCAGGGCCAGTCCCACGCCTGCTCCGATGACCAGCCCCGCGGGGCCGGCGATGACGGCGCTGGTGACTCCGGCCACTGCGGCTCCGGCCAGTTTGGGAGCGTACTCTTTGACAAAGCGTCCGGTGCTGACCGCTGCTTTTTTGGTGGCCTTGGCGCCTTCCACGGCGGCCTTCTTCATGAGTTGAGCGGTCTTCACCGGTACTTTGACCATCAGGAAGTTCAGTCCGGTGAGGGCTCCTTTAAAGATTTTGTTGAGGGGGATGTCCCAGGGCTCTTCACCGGGTTCGAGCTTCTTGTCACCAAACTCTCGCATCTGCCCGATGGCTTTGCCCAGCAGGGTGTCCGGGCCGTCCTCGGAGGAGGTGATTCGTTGGGCCACCTGGGCGGTGGTGTCTTCCACCAGCACGCTGTCGGTACCGGTATTGTTGGACTTAAAGGCTTCGGCGATGCCCATGAAGGGGCTGGCCACTAGAGCCGCACCCGCTACCATCGGGATTCCGGCCAGGGCCACCACGCTGCCCGCGGCTTTGGCGTAGGGTCCGATGGTTTCGGCTTTCCAGAGGTTTTTGTAGGTTTCGCCCACGGTGGGTAGCAGTAGCCCGGCGTTGCCGGTGAGGTGTCCGGTCACCCCGATCACAGCGGAGGAGACTTTGTTGCCCGCCTGGCGGGAGATGTCATAGGTGTCGGCTTGCGCCTGGTAATCTTCTTTCACCAAGACGGTTTTCTTGGTGGGTATTTGCTGGGTATATCCCGGTGCTCCGGGCTGAACCACATTCATTATCTGTTATCCAATCTCAATTTTTTGAGTTTGGAGTAAGCGATGTCTTTGTGTTTGTATGAGTCGAGCAGAGCTTACATCGCGGAGCTTAAGAAGGCCTGAAAAGCTTCAGGGCCTAATCGTTTCAGGATGTTTTAGGGCTGCTCTAGTAGATTGGGGACATGCAAAAGACGCCGTACAAAGTAGGACCCGTAGACAGCCTGAGCCTGAACGCAGACCTGACCGAGACGTTCCGGAACTATCGCCCGGCTGTGGCCGCCGTGGACTACCAGGGCGCACAACCTGTCGACGGCCTGGCTCTCAGTCAGGAGATGCTCGAAGGCCACGACGAGGACGAAAGCCTTTGCGGCAACTTGCTGGCGGCCTGGGCTTAGAGAACCGACCCCGGAAACGAAACAAGCCCCCTTGCGGAGGCTTGTAATGAAATCCAGAGAGGTTCCTCGCCGGCATTCACAGTTAGGGGATTTGTAAGAATTGTCCAGTGACCGAGCCGCTCACGTCGAATGTACCGGTCGAGGGGTTGCTGGCAATCTCGGAGTTGGGCACGAGATTCGTGTAGCTGAACTCAACAGTGACTTGAGTGTCGGTTAGTTCGGTGATAGTGGCCGTACCGCTGGAGGTTAAACCTTCGGTCACATAGCCCGCGACGGCCGACGGTGGTATCTCGTTGCTCAGCTTATTGAGTGTAGCAACGGAGCCCGCATCGGTATCGTTGGTGACGACTTGGTAGGCCTGATTGACGACTAGATCGGCCCCAGTGGGGTCTACGATCGTCAAGGTAAGAATGTTGGGGGGGGCAGTCAGGATGATGTTCAGACTCTGCACACCTCCCTCGCCTTCACCGAGGGCACCCGAGACTTGGGCGGAAGCCGTCACGGGTGGCTCATCACCGTTGTAGTTGCCGTCGAAACTAAACTCAAGGCTGTTAATCGTGCCGCCTTGGATAAAGGAGCCTTCACCGCCACCACCACCTCCACTTCCACCCTGTCCATCAGGCAGTACAAACCCGTCCAACGCTTTGAAGACTTGAGATCCGATGACCTTGATGTCATTCGGGATGACCACGATGTCTTCGGCTTCGTAAGCGGCCACCACGTTTCCGTTGGCATCGACTCCGGCGAGAACCACATCGAAGTGGGCAATGACCAGGCCGGTTATGAGGACATCGAGGTTGGTTTGGTTGTTGGGTACGACGATTGTGTTGCCGACCTGGTTGCCGGCGGCATCGAAGACAAAAACATGGAAATTGACGATGTTAGGATCGATGCTCTGGTTGATGGTAGGGGGAAACATGGCTGCCAGTTCAGCCTGGCTCAACTGAATCTGAAAGCCCTGATTCGCCGGTCCATTGTTATTATTTGTGAATACGAAATCTTCCGAGCTACCACAACCCACGGCTACGGCGGCAAGGAACGAAATCATCACGAGTTTCACGAAATTTTTCACTACTTAAAATTCTCTCCTTTAAAAAAATGCTCGGGTCTGTTCAAAATAGCTTGTAGGGTTTCCTCCTACTTTCCGGTGAGCAGCTCCAGACTTCTCCAGTTGTTAACAGAGACGTTGTAAGCCGCCCCGAAGCCCACCACCAGACGGGCGTTTTCTGGGACCACTTTGAACATATGGAAGTCGGGTAGCCGGGTGAGTTGGTCGAAGAATTTGCCGAAACGTGCTCCGTACACTTCAGCGGCTTTCGCCCACTCGGCGTGGTCAGGGGGGATGGAAATCGCCCTCCCCTTCACCGTCAAGCGATTGCGGGCGAAGATCCGACGGGCCTGGGCCTCGTCCTCGATCACCATCAGGGAGATCCGGTCGTTTTGCTGCAGGTTTCCGGTGTGTTCGGAGAGCTCCGAGAGAAAGAGGTAGAAGTTTCTCTGCTCATCGACTGCAGTGGGAGAGTAGCTCACCAATGGGTCGCCCTCGGGGCCTAATGTGGCCAGGCTGGCTGTCTGGCAGTTTTCGAGGAGCGCGGTCATCGATTCCACCGCTTCTAGGAACTTGTCGGAGTAGTCTCCCGTCGCAGAGGCTCGTTCATTATTGTCCATGCGAATACCTCATTTCACCCGAATATGACCCGATATTGGGGCAAAATTTCACTATCCGCCTGGCCAAAATGCCCT
>JBAYRN010000271.1:0-3370 GCA_041676625.1 Vulcanimicrobiota bacterium | reverse complement strand
TCGCCGGGCAACCTCCAGAGACTTCTCCTCCCGGCCCTTTTCCAGGCCCTCTTCCAGGCCTTCTTCCCGTCCTAGCCGCTCTATGCTGGTGATGTATCGCATCTTTCTCTCCTTTTCAAATTGCTGAAGCTTGCGCTTGAAGTTCTTTTCCTGGTTGGCTGAGAGCCGTAGGATCTGGTCGATGAAGCTGTAGAACTCCACGATATCTTCTCTGCTGAGACCGAGTCCGTGGAGGGCGGTGACCAAGCTGTACTTTCCCTTTTCGCGCGCTTTGGTTCCCGGTTTGTGGAGATGGCTGTACAGGGTGGCTGCCACCAGGTAGCTGACCCGAGTAGCCGGTCGAGTAGGGCGTCGGCCACGCTCGCGTCGGCTATTGTGTCGTGCCATTTCGATACAGGTAGCTGACTGGTCACGATATTGGACCCCGTACCGACCCGGTCGTCGACAATTTCGAGCAGGTCGTGCTGAGCTTGTCCACCCAAGGGGTTCAAACCCCAGTCATCGAGGACCAGACGTATCAGGATAGCCCTCTTCTCGTGGTAGATCCTGATTACTTGTAGGTGCTCTTGCTGCGACGTGAGATTTCTATCACAAGGATGATCAGTCGCTGCTTGTCCCGCTGGAAAAGCACACGGTGGTTGCCGACCTTCAATCGCCAAATGCTCTTGCGGGTTCTGAGTTTTTTTATATCACAAGTAGGACTTTCTTGCGCGAGGAGTTCTAGCTCTTTTCCGATCTGCTGTCTAGCGTGCTGGTCGAGCTTCTTCAAATCCTTGTTGGCGCTCTTCAAGAATTCGATGTCCCACTTAGAGCCCATGCTCTGCTTTAACTTGGGCGAAGGTGATCGTGGTCCCTTCCTGGGCCTCTCTGATTCTCCCGTCGATAACTAGTAGATCCTCCTCTGTGTAGTCGTCTTCGTCGTAGGGGGCCATGTCCAGATAGTCGCTAGTCGAGGCTTGTTGAGCTCGATGGGTCACAAAGCTCAAGAAAGCCGCAGCGGTAGGAATCTCCTTCTCGGGCAAAGCGTCGATGAGTCTATACAGGTCGGTTTTCTTCATGTTTAACATTTTAAATTCATGCACGAATTTAAGCAAATCCAGATCAAACCGCTTCGGACGTTAGAAAGAACCGGAGAGCCTCTGGAAAGCATGCTCTAGCGTAGACCGAGCCTCGCGACCTCGAGAACGGTTTATTGTCTCTGCTTTCAAAGCCCCCCAATGACCCCGTAGATCGGCAGAAATAAGCCACGATACAGGTCGGAAAATTTTAGGATAGCTCCTCGTCCATCTCTTCACCAAGTTCGTGCAACCGAGCGGCCAACCGGTCGGCTCTATCGCGTTCTTGTTGGGCTTTCTCGCGCTCTTGCTGGGCTTTCTCGCCCCCCGTCGGAATCACGTGACCTTCTTCGTCCACAAATCTCAGCCACTCGGCCTCGACATCTTGAAAGACACCTTTCCAAAGCGTCAGTCCCAAACCGATCTCCGGCATCCAGTTTGCCGAGGCGCACTCTATGTACTTTCCGGCCTCGAGCCGGAAAAGCCGCAGAGTCCTTTTACCTAGCTTGTGAAACGGATCGTGAACGGCGTAGTAAGCGACCCCGATCTTTTGATACGTCTCGTACTTTCGGTCGAGTTCACCGCCTTCTTTGTTGGAAACAATTTCGATCACGAGGTTGGGCGGCTGCCCGTAGAGCCAGATGAAGTAGGAGCGACTCTCCTTGTCTTCAGTCACCGGCCGCGGCTCTACGCCCAGGCTCAACAAGAAATCCGGCACCACAACACTCTTGTTGTCTGGCTTGGAAAAAAGGCCTACGTCGGTCAACGCTTCAAACGGCTTCCCTTCCTCCCAGGACTCGAAAAGAGAGCTGGTAAGAAGCGGCATCTGGCGCTCCGAGTAGCGATTATCCACGGGCGTATCGTCCTCGGTAATCAGGTGAGAAAGGTCGGGCGCTATCATGTCCTGTTCGTCGTATTCGACAGTTTCTGCCATGTCCATAGTTTATCACATTGAACCTCCTCGGTAACAACCTAATGGAGATGGGCAAACAACTCCAGGGACACGGTGTTAAACCTTTTTGCAGGAAGGTCGCGCAGGGCGGGGTTTTGAGGCGCTACGGGGGCGCCGCATGCGGCAGGCCGGTGACGCCGCAACGCAGCGGCCCTAAAACACATCTTGGGAAGATAGCCGTTCTCGCGCAATGGTGCGGTTCCGGGTCCTTCACTTGGGCCTAGCCTCAGCTAGCTTTCCCTCGTCACCTGCTCATTTTCCAAAGTTGCCAACTCTTGCTCAGAAAGCTCAGTGACCTCTAAGATGAAGGCCCTGTCGGCACCGCGGGCTAGCATCCGCCGAGCGACCTCCAGAGAGGTCTCTTCCCGGCCCTTTTCCATGCCCTTTTCTAGGCCCTTTTCTAGTCCCTCTTCCAAGCCCTCATCCCGGCCCTTGCGCTCGGCGAAGGAGATTCTACTGATCTCGTCTCGCTTGGCCATCTCCTGAGCCTCGATAACAGCCCGGATTTCGTCCCGGGCGTAAGCGTTTCGCATAGCATCTATGGCCATCTGGATTCCCTCTTCTTCTCGCAGATTCTCGGGCAACTCCCGAGTGTGGTACAGGTCGGAAAATTTTAGGATGTACAACCATCTTTCGAACCGGGTCTGCAAAGACCTCGGCTTGTCGGGGGTGAACTTGGGGAGTTCGATGTAGTGAAGCTCCAGGTCCCTGGTCAACTGGAAGTCTTGGGCCCGATCCCAGAGAGAAAAGGTGCTGTGGAGTTCCTGCCCCTCCGGGAAGAGGATGAAATCCAAGAGCGATATGCTCACGCTCCGCTCCAAGAGATGGTAGTCGTGCCCCGATTTCAACTGGTCCGAATAGAGCCGGGTGGTGTAGTAAAGGGAGCGCTTGGTGTAGTCGAGATCGGTGCCCTTCAGTTGCACCTCCACGTGTAGCCCCCTTTCCTATCCCGGGCCCTGAGATCCAGGATGGGGCCTTTGTCGTCGAAATAAAACTTCTCCGGATTGGGGCTCAAGATGGCCAGTTCCACCACCTTATCCGGGCCGTTCAGATCCAGCAAGGCGTTTAAAAGATGCCGCAACACCGCCTCGCTCTGAGTGCCACCAAAGACGATCTTGAACATAATATCGTTCAGCAGACCCGGGTAGCTCACTCGTTTTCTTCTCTTTGCCATTTCATATCCTCCATACTATAGCGCAACCGCTTAGTACCAGGATAGAGATGAGATCCGGACCGGAATGTGTCGAAGGTGATAACAGACTGTTGCTGATTTTTTAACTGGAGTTCCTGCGGTCGCGGGTCCTTCACTTTGGGCCCCCGAGAGGGCGACGCGGTGTTGACGGATAGGGCGACACGGTGTCGC
>JBAYRN010000270.1:0-3405 GCA_041676625.1 Vulcanimicrobiota bacterium | reverse complement strand
CGTAGTGAGTGAGAATCATTTCTTCCAGATCGGGGTCGATACGTATCCGTCCGCCGGAGCGCATCTGCTCGATCAGTTTTCGGGTAATCGTCATATAGTTTCCTTTCCGGGGATACTCCCCGTTGCGGCGGTGTGGCGCATCAGCGCGTGGGTCATCCGGTAGCTCTTTGATTCGAACATCAGCAGATGACCGTGATGGACGAGCCGGTCGATCATCGCAGCGGCCATCTGTTCATCGGTGAACACGCTGCCCCACTTGGAAAACTCCAGGTTGGTTGTGAGGATCAGGCTCTTGCTTTCGTAGCTGTCGGCGATCACCCGGAACAGCAGCTGCGAGCCTTCCCGATCTACGGGAACGTAGCCCCACTCATCGAGGATGAGCAAGTCCAACTGCTTCAGGTCTCGAACCAACCGTTCCAGCGTACCGGTACGGTAGGCATCGGATAGCTTGAGTACCAGTTCGGTCACGGTGTAGAAGCGAACCTTGAGGCTCATCTCGCACGCCATAATGCCGAGTGCGAGACTCATGTGGGTTTTCCCGGTCCCCACGCCGCCGTAGAGCACCAGGTTCTTTTTCTCCGCGATGAACCGACAGCTGAGCAACTCTTCGCGGGTCAGTGCAGGCGGGAAGCGAATCCCGGAGAAGTCGTACTCCGAGAAGCTTTTCAGGACGGGAAACCCCGCGCGGTTGAGAAGCCGTGCTTTTCTGTTCCGATCCCTCCGTGCCATCTCCTCGCTCAGGACTCGATGAAGAAACGCCTCCTGTTTGGGGGTTGCCTCAGTTGCGCACAGTTCGGCAACACGAGTAGAGAGCATCAGTCTCCGGCTGTAGGTATTGATCTCTTGCCGCGTTCGTTCGCGATCACGAGCTGAGGCGATCACTGGTTTCCTCCTGCTCCTGTGAGCAAGACGTCGTAGATGTTCAAATCGGGTCCTTTCTCCGCAGAGGTATCCAGACCGTATTCGGTCATACGGGCCGCCAGCACGGCGGCGTCGCTGAAACTGCTGCGGTTTATCCGAACCCCTTCCTCAAGCGCCGTGAGGGCCGTCTCAAAGCTGTAACGCTCGGTGAGTACGTGCAGCGTCCTCAGCGTCGCCTGGAGCCTGTCTCGGGGCTGTGTGTCCATCAGTTCCTTCAGAACCGGCGGCATCAGTTCTCTGATTCCGCTGTTCGGCCAGGCTCCGGTATTGCGCAGAAGCATTGCCAGGGAGGTACGGTAGTCCAGCGTATCGGTGCGGGTGTTCCCATACTGCCGGGTATGCCGGACCACAAGCTTCTTGTCCTCATCGAGTATATCCACCGTATGCGCCCGGATGCGTACCAGGACTTCACGGTCGCCGTATTCCGGTCGGGTCGAGTAATAATGCCGGCCATCGATCCGAATCTTTCCGTAGCCGTCGGTCTTCTCATACTCATACCGGCATACATCGAAGGGCTTCGCCGGGAGCGGCAAAAGCGCCTGTTCATCGGCACGATACAGGTCCTTGATCGGCAACAGCTTCTTGTAGTGAAGCTCGTCAGCTTTCAGTACATGCCGGTCGAGAAGCTCACGATTGAAGGTCTCTACATCATCAAAAGCAGGTTCCGGCACGAACAAGTTTCTGCGGGTATAGCCGACCTTGTTCTCGACGTTTCCCTTTTCATGGCCCGACTGAGGATTGCAGAATCGTACCGAGAATCCGTAGTGGGCCCGAAACCGCTGGAAAAGTTTTGTCTCCTGGATCACCTCACCGATACGGCGACCCACGCCGGTAGCGTTGTCAAAGATGATCAATCGGGGCACCCCGCCGATGTAGATGAATATGTCTTGTAGCCCCTGACAGACGCACTCCGCATTTTCTCCACCGAATACCTGGGAAAAACTGTTGTTGCTCTGGGGAAAGGAGAGAGTCAGGTATTTCTTCCTGGTCATGACTTCCTGTTCCTCAAAATCTGCCTCACCGAAGTCGGCTTGTGTTTCACCGGGGTGCCAGACCAGTTCCTGGTTAGCCCGGAGTTCCCGGCGTGTTCCTCGGGCCTTCTTTACATATCGCTGGACCACGTTGTACGAACAGTCGAATCCTGGTGACTCCAGAACCAGTCGCTCGTAGATTTTCTTCGCCGTGTGGCGTTGCTTATACCACCGCTTCTCGTCTTCTTTGAGCCACCGGTCAATCAGGTGGGTATGGGCATCCAGTCTCGACCGACGTGAATGTCGCTGTGGTGGCTGTGGCGAAAAGTCATCTTGCTTTACGTACTTTCTCACGGTCTTCTCATCGACCGAGAGTGTGCGCGAAATACTGGCAACAGATCGATTTCGGGCCATTTCTCTGATATCTTCTATCTGGGACATGTTGAGCACCGTTTCCTTTCCTCCTTCGTCTTTGGTCGTTCTTTGACGAAGGATAGTTGTTAGTAAGGAACAGTGTCTCAACTGTCCCTGTTTTTCCCCACGGTTTTTCCCGGGAATTCCTCGCGGTAACATCCGGGAATTCTAAACGGTGAAACCAGGGAATTTCAGGGTATGACAAACACATACTCGATCGGCTTCATCTGCAGCCGTTCAAGGACCTCAACACCGATTACCTGTTTCTCCGCACCGCACTCCTGACACAGTCTCTCGGATTCATTAATGTCGATGACTGTTGTTTCCCTCGGGAGGGTCTCCGGTAACGGTGATCGACCACCCTCGGGATACTCGGCTCGCTGCGCAGCACGTTCTTTTTTCTTTTTTGCTTTCTGTTCGTCTTTGTCGGGTTCCGTTGCAGCCGCCTCGTCCGAGGCAGTTTCCTGCAGTGCCAGCTCCAGCTCGTTGAACAGGATCGCCTGCAACGCTTCGTCACGATGCCACTTCTCACTGTGTCGTCCAAACAGCTTCGCTGCGCGAATCCTTGCCTGCTCTTCAAACCAGAAGAGCTTTGCCAGCGCCTCGGCCAACTCCCGGTGCTGCTGTGCAAGTTCCGCGTGCATCGTTGTGAGGGTGGCATCCTGGGCGTGAACGAGTGATTCTACACGGTCTATAAGACTAAGTGTCTGCCGCCGGTTGCGCGGTTCAAGTGTCTGGGTTCGTAACTCATTCAGCAGTTGGACCGCTTCCGCATTCACTCTTACTTTATATCATACAATGAGTTAGAACACCAGGACTATATACTTATACCGCATATCTGCGGTATCGATGGGCCTGCTCTATATTGAATCCGGCCAACAGCCATTCCAGCTGCTCTCCAGTGATCGCCCGGGCCTGTTCCGGTGTGGCCGGCCACAAAAACTTGTCTTCCTCAAGGCGTTTGTACCAAATCGCGTATCCGTTCCGGTCGTAATACAGCACTTTCAACAGGTTCTTCCTCCGACCGCAGAAGACAAAATAGTGGCCGCTCATCGGATCCATCTCCAAGGTGTTCGCGACCAGGCCCGACAGACCGTTT
>JBAYRN010000269.1:0-3449 GCA_041676625.1 Vulcanimicrobiota bacterium | reverse complement strand
TCCGGGGCCCTGCCGAGTCACTACGCACTTCAAGGAAGATGCGCCAAAAACAGCTACTCGCCCGCTGCTGGAGCCTGGCATCGACATCTTCATTCGCTTCAATGAGGGCGTTTCCATACTCAAAAAAGTCGTTGCCGTGGAAACGGGGCAGTCTGAAAATCTGTCTCTGCCCGCAGAAAGGCGGTTCGAAAGCCTCGTCAGCTCGCGTAAGCCTTTCGCCTTAGTGACGACCTTCAAGGGCAAAACCACTCGGGCCGAGGGCGATCTGATGGTGTACCAGAACGGCGGTACGGGATACACCCCAAGAACCTCGATAACTGCCGGCGTCCACTTAATCGACAAGTGGAAGATCTTCACTGGCCGTGCGGCACCGGGCACGGGCAACCGGGATACCTACCCGCACAGGATTATTAGCACACCTTTCATAGGTGAGCCGGGAAGCATCTCGTCAGAGACCTATCTATGCATCGGCCCGTTTGACACCCAAGACGAAGCCGAAAGCGCCTTGTCCTACTTGTCGTGTCGGTTAACGCGGCTATTGATACTGCTGCATAAGCCGTCGCAAGACACCACCCGTAGGGTGTACCGGTTTGTCCCCACTCAAAAGTGGACCAAGACATGGACTGACGAGGACCTGTACGCAAAGTACGGCATTACAGACGAGGAGATTGCGTTCATCGAAAAGCTCGTCCGCCCGCTGGAGCTTGGAGATGAGTAAGCCCGAGGGTGTGCTCTTTCCGGAGAAACCAGAGGCGCGGCTTCGCATATACGCGTACGCAATCGCGGACGCTGCACATGATGGCCTACTTAAGATTGGTCAGACCACTCAAGAGGTCAAGGCCAGAGTGGCTCAGCAGGTCAAGACCCCAATGATCAAGAACTATACGATCGAGCTCGATGAGTCAGCCGAGCGAGACGATGGATCAGTCTTTACTGATCACCAGGTGCGAGCCAGGTTGAAGGCCAAAGGGTTTGAGTTCGCAGATCCCAACCTGGAATGGATGCGGTGCACTGTCGCTGATGTGCAGACAGCGATCACCGAGTTGCGAACTGGTGAACGGCTCACCGGGACGCACCATGAGACGTTCGAGATGAGGCCCGAGCAGCGGGCCGCGGTAAGCAAGACTCACGCCTACTTCCTTTCGATCTGGAAGGAGGGCATGCATGCAGTTCCGCGCTTCCTCTGGAACGCTAAGATGCGGTTCGGCAAGACATTTGCAACGTATCAGCTTGCCAAAAAGATGGGTGCTACAAGGGTTCTAGTAGTCACTTTCAAACCGGCAGTCGAAGACGCATGGCGAGAAGATCTAGAATCACACGCCGATTTCGACGGGTGGCAGTATCTGTCAAAGGCCACTGGCGGGGACCCTACTACTGCGAACAAGAAGAAGCCACTCGTCTACTTCGGATCCTTTCAAGATCTGCTGGGCAAAGACAAGTCAGGAAACATCAAGCCCAAGAATTCCTGGATCCCCACGACCCCTTGGGATCTCGTTGTCTTTGACGAGTACCACTTCGGCGCGTGGCGCGAGAAGGCCCAGGAGCTCTTTGAAGGCGAGGACGAGTCTGAGGCGAAGAAGGAGACGGCCGCGGAGTTCAACCCGGGCTTGGTCGGTTTCAACGAGGAGTTCGACGAGCTCGGTGAGAACGAGACGGAGTTCCTACCTATCACCACTCGGGCTTATCTCTACCTTTCTGGAACTCCCTTCAAGGCGTTGGCAAGCGGTGAGTTCATCGAAGAGCAGATCTTCAACTGGACCTACACCGATGAACAACGTGCCAAACAGCTTTGGCCGGAAGAACATCCGGGAGAGCCAAACCCATATCGGGCCCTTCCTGAAATGCGGCTCCTCACCTACAAGATGCCCGACGAGCTGTTAGCGATTGCGAGCCAGGGAGAGTTCGATGAGTTCGATCTCGGAGAGTTCTTCGCGGCCGGCGGGATCGGGCCTGGGGCGGAATTCAAACACAAAGAAGAAGTCCAGAAGTGGCTCGACATCATTCGGGGCGCTGGTAGCGCAACCCAGGTCGACAACCTTAGGCTCGGCGCCAAGAAGCCTGCCGTCCCATATGCGGACGTACGCCTATTGCCATATCTGAACCACTCGCTGTGGTTCCTCCCCAGCGTTGCCTCGTGCTACGCGATGGCCAACTTGCTTGCAGAGAAACAAAACGTCTTCTTCCACGACTACCGGGTACTTACCGTAGCCGGGCCCGGCGCTGGCGTCGGACTGGCGGCGCTTCCCCCTGTGCGTACTGCCATCGGCAACGGCAACGACTCCAAGACCATCACTCTGTCCTGCGGCAAGCTCACTACTGGCGTCACTGTTCCACAATGGTCGGCAATCCTGATGCTGCGGAACCTCAACTCACCAGAAACCTATTTTCAAGCTGCATTCCGTGTGCAGTCGCCATGGTCGATCAAGAACCCTAACGGCGATGATCCACACGAAGAGACGGTGTTGAAGCCCGCATGCTTCGTCTTCGACTTCGCTCCTACACGGGCACTGCGCCAAATTGCCGAGTACGGCATTGGGCTCGCACCCGAGGAGCCCAATCCGGAAGACGCTGTCAAGGAACTCGTTGGATTTCTTCCCGTACTTGCCTACGACGGATCTCACATGGCTCAGATCGATGCCGGGGAGATTCTGGATTGGGCCATGGCGGGCACATCGGCCACGCTGCTTGCGCGCAAGTGGGAGTCGGCACTGCTCGTCAACGTCGATAATGACACCCTGCGCAAGATCATCGCGAATGAGCAAGCGCTAGAAGCGATCATGAAGATTGAAGGTTTCCGGGCACTCGGAAGTGATGTGTTCGAAACGGTCATCAACAAGAGCGAAAAGGTTAAGGAAACCAAGAAGGAAAAAGGGGAAGACATCAGCGCGGCGGAGAAGAAGGAGCTCTCCGCCGAGGAGAAGGAGTACAAGTCAAAGCGGAAGCTAATTCAAGAGAAGCTCATCAAGTTCGCCACGCGCATCCCTGCGTTCATGTATCTCACTGACTTTCGCGAGAACACCCTCAAAGATGTGATCACGAAGCTCGAACCGGACCTCTTCAAGGCTGTTACCGGATTGACTATCGACGACTTCAACCTGCTGGTGTCGCTGAACGTATTCAACAGCACGCACATGAATCAAGCAGTGTTCGCGTTTCGGCGATACGAGGATTCATCCCTGTCTTACACCGGAATTGAGAGTCACGAAGGACTCCGGCACTTCGGTCTCTACGACACCGTCGTCGCACGTGAGGCTTAGGCCTGGATACTCTCCGTTGAACCCACAACAGAATCGGGCGGTCCAGCCCGGGGAACGAAACCTTCTCCTGCCGCGCGGAGGACTGCCTCCGGCGGGATCTGACACCGCGCGATCCTAACCAACCGAGCAGAGGTCCGGGTGTTGTGCCCTACGAGCGTCTCGTGAGACACCAGGATTTCGCATAATGAATGG
>JBAYRN010000268.1:0-3469 GCA_041676625.1 Vulcanimicrobiota bacterium | reverse complement strand
CTCTTGGAGCTTCCAAGCGGATTGAGTGGCGATGGAAACGGGAGCGGAACAGATGTCGCACGACGCAGTCATAACTTGCTCGATGACCCGACCGTCGTCGAGTTCGTAAGGCGCATAGTTCCAGGTGCCGGGCTGGAGTGCTTGGCACTTCTCGCAGGGGACCTTGGTTTTTTCTCCGGGGACACGAATTTTCATGAGGAAGTCTCGGAAGGGTGGAAGGAGATGAGGAAGAGCTCCACCAGGTGGAGTTCGTCTTCGATCCAGTAACCTTTCACATACCACCTTTCATTTTTGTATAAGGGTTTGAAGACCCAGACTTCGACGTCTGGAAGGAAGTGGTGAGGGGTTGGAGGCGGGGTATCCTGACCTCTTGCATGAAAGACGATGGAAGCAGCCTCTTCGTTCGAGATCTGTTTGTCGGCGAGCCAGTTCTTGCCCCAGGCAGAGCGGTGCTCGTGCTGGACCTCGTCGGCCGCGATGGCTGATATGAAGATTCGTTTAGCAACTTTAAATCCCATGGCATTATACTCGAATTCGAGTATGTCGACAATTCAGAAAAAACGGTATGGTTCCTTCGGGCCGGTGACCCAGCGTCCGAAAGCGGCTAGGGCTCGAGTTTCGGGATTTGGTCGTCATGAGTTCCTAAAAGCTGGTATAGAGTCCGGTCTCTTGCTGGATCAGATCGTGGAGCATATCGCAGTAAATGTCGCTATGGGTACTGACCAGTTGCCAGGCGACCTCGCTGTAAGAGACGCCTAGTGTTTTCTTGCCCTTGAGCTGGATGTTCCCGAAACGAACGGTGTAGGTGTCGCAAGGGTCTAGGATGATCTGAATGAGGTTGATCTTCTCACACCCCCGGATACGGAACTGTAGGCCGTCTTCGAGGTCCACGAGGGAATGAGCCCCGAGCAACGCCAGGGTGGGGACCCCGAGTTGATTTGCGATGGTTTCAGCTATCATGGTCTATCTTCTCCTTAGGTACTTTATTTACGGTAATAGGGTAGCTAGCCCATGCTCTCACGGGGTTCTGAAGCCTTTGGGGATTGCTATTCCGGGAAGCCCGGGGATAGCAGCAGGTTACTCCCGCTTCACGCGCTCTTTCGCCGGGTGATGCGGTCAACGGCTTCTCGCTTGTCGCCGGAGGATGTGTTCGTATAAATTTGTGTGGTGTCGATCGAGGCGTGTCCGAGAATCACGGCGATGGTGAAAGGATCGACGCCGGCCTTCTTTAGTTGATTGCCGAAGTAGTGCCGAAAGGCATGGGGAGTGATCTTGGCCGATAGGCCGACCTTCTCGCGGAGCTTCTGGATCGCTCGCTCGGCCTCTCGACTCGGCAAGAAGCCGTGAGTTTTCCAGGGAAAGAGCGGCGCCTGCGGCCTGGTCGAAAACCCCCGTTTCTCGTTAAACTCCAGGAGCTTTTTTACGCATCTTTTGGCCACGGAGTTGAAGGGAACCACTCTCGACTTATGGCCCTTGGTGATGCTGTGGACCAGATAGACTTCTTCCCGGGGCCCCCCTTCCCAGGCCACGTCTCCCACGGTGAGTCTGGTCATCTCTCCGATTCTCAACCCCGTATGACACAGAAACAGGATCATGAGGTAAGTCCTCTTGCCCCAGGTGCTCCGAAGGTTGATCCCGTCCAGCAAGAGCCTGAGCTCCCAGTCTTCCGGATGCTTATCGGCGTTTAACTTGGTCCTCACAGCTCCACCCTCCT
Organism: Vulcanimicrobiota bacterium; assembly: GCA_041676625.1. Taxonomy (GTDB): domain Bacteria; phylum Vulcanimicrobiota; class Xenobia; order Xenobiales; family JADMJV01; genus JAEXNA01. Next base: position 1,755 of record JBAYRN010000268.1, on the reverse strand, counting down.
CATCACATCTTCGGTCTCGCCGATGACGAAGGCTTGTCCCATTTCCACCAGATGGGCGGCCCACTCCCGGCTCTCTACCAGTGATCGGAGCAGGCCCACCGGCCTACCCATACCAAGGGCGGCCCGGATGGCGGATGCGCTCCCGCTTCTCTCCTCGGCTTCCACGACCACGACCAGCTGCGACATCCCTGCCAGGATGTGATTCCGCTGAAGGAAGTTTCTCCCGCCCCGGTATCCCCCGAAGTGAGGCACGAACTGGGACAGAGCCGCCCCGGTCTCGATGACCTTCTGAAAAAGCTCTTTGTGCTGTGCGGGATAGACGCAGTTCAGGCCCGTCCCCATCACCGCGATGGTCCGACCTTTGACGTCCAGAGCACCGCGGTGGGCGGCCCCATCTATCCCTTCGGCCAGTCCGCTCACCACGGTCACCCCGGCGGTAGCCAGCTCGGCGGCCAGGCGGTAGGCTCTCTCCTTTCCCCCTTCGCTCGCTCGGCGGGAGCCGATGATGGCCACGGATGCGGAGTCGGATGGCTGAAGTTCTCCCATATAAAAGAGCCTAATGGGCACGTGAGGAAGCCCCATCAAATGACGAGGATAGAGAGGGTCCCCGTAGTGGACCTCCCGGATTCCCTCCCAGTTTGGCATGGGTCTGTCTTTATGTGGTTGAACCATTGATTCTCTCGCTTTCTACTGTCTCGAGGAGCCCCTTCGAACGAAGAACCACCAACCTGTATTACTTCGACATGACCCCATGCAGACCTCGCAATAAACCCAGTAAAATCAAGGAATTTCGAGCTTTTTTCGGCTCCGCAGCGACTCCGTAAATCCCCCCGAAGGGGCCGAGAGGCCCCGGCCCGGGCTCTGCCCGGGCATCTTCTCCCCGCTCCGTAGCTGGATGGCCGAGCCGAGCCTGCCGGCGGTACCAAACTCCGCCTGCGCGAGCCAAGCTCCGGGCCCCGGGAACCCCACCCTGGCCGCCTCCGGGTATTTGAAAAGGAATCTTGTTTTTAAAGAATTGCTGACCAGAGGGCAGGAGCCGTCCAACGGTCTTGCCATCGTATGACCCTGGCCAAAGAGCGAACAAATGGTTCGTCCCTCCCTGGTTCTTTAGCAGGAACCAGCCTGACCTACTGGGGCTGTGGTAAAACCCTCGGAGGTATCAGTTTCTAAGGAGAGCAAGATTTCCAGTCTAGTCCTAGCTTTCCGAAAAGCTGTTGACTCTCCCCGGGGTTTTTCCACAGCATGGGGGCTAGGCGGGCGCGAAGCGGGGGCCGGTGTAACTCGATTGTGCTGACCTTTCAGTTGAGCTCCGGAGTTTCCAGGTCAGTGGGCGAAGCCCCCGGTTTCAAGAACCGGTCTCCGGTCCCCTCGGGACCGTGATTGGGCCACGGATCACGGTGAGTAACCAAAAGCAGTAAGGAGAGCCGGTTTCCCAGTTTAGCGAACAACTTCCAAAAAGCTGCCGGCTTTCGTGCCAGGCTCGTTACGGACTGGGGCTAGGGGGCCGCGAAGCGGGGGCCGGTGTAGGTCGTTTGCACTAACCTTTCAAGTGAGGCTCCGGGGTCTCGAGCTTAGCGTGCGCAGCACCCGGTCCGGCAGGACCGGGGTTGTCCCCGCGACTTTACGAAAGTCAGCGGGGACAGAGCTAACGTTTCTCGCGATCGGCTAGACCTGGCCGGGCTCCGGGTGGTCTTCAGAGAGCCTCCCACCCAGGTAACTCCTTCCGTAGCGTAGACCGGCCGGTCTACGCTACGG
>JBAYRN010000267.1:0-3477 GCA_041676625.1 Vulcanimicrobiota bacterium | reverse complement strand
TTTTCTCCTCCTGGAGTGGAATTTTCTGTGGAATAGTGGACCTATTTGAGGAAAATTTCGCTTCAGGAGGTGGAAAATGAACAAGTTTGGTGACCGAAGGCTGAATGTCCACAGGCCCTAGAACATATCACATTTCGCTGAGCAAGTTGCGAGTGGATCCGGCGATGGGTAGAGTAGACGAGCAAAAGAAGCAGATGGATCTTCTGATCCGACTTCAATGAACTCCGCGCATGTGCTACTCTATCGAATAGAGAAACGAAAAACGAGAGTGTAAATGCCGCTTCCCGAAATAAAGTCCGCTATCAATGAAGCTAAGAGTTTCCTGACTGAGGTCATGGACGACATCAAAGATGTACGATTCGAAGGTTTGGAAATTGATCCGAACGTGAACGACTCTTGGCTCCTTACGTTCTCCATCTACCGAGAACCCGTGAAAGCAGGAGAGCTTAGCAAAGCGTTGAGCCTTCTAAACGAAAATCGGCTTCAAAGAAGTTTTGTAAATGTTATCGTCGATAGTGAACTTAAAGTCCATAGTGTCAAACCTGTAGCTGTATGACCCTCGATGGTCCAGATTTCCTTGAAAATCTCGTTAAGAACGGCCTCATCTTGGACTCGAACGTTTTTGTACTTTGGCTAGCTGGTCAAGTTTTGGGAGGATTGAGTAAAAGCAGACGTCTGAAACAGTTTGATTCGAGGCACCTGGAATATGTTCAGACACTGGTCAATATTTCGAAAGCCTTGATTATCACCCCGCCTATCTTGACAGAGTCATCGAATTTATTGGTCGAAGACAAGAACGCACACCGCCTCGTTTGGGCAGACCTCATCAGACGTCTCATTTTTGAAGCCGGGGTAAAAGAAGTCTTGGTTGGGTCAAAGGACGTGGTGAAGAATGACGCCTTTAGAGTGGTCGGGTACGCTGATACGGCAATTTTGAAGGTAGCCCAAGAAACGAGTGCTAGTGTTTTGAGTGCAGACGCCTTAGTCGTGGAGCAGTTGAGTAGAGTTGGTGTTCCTGCTTTCAATCTCTGGTGGGATTTCCCGCAAGGTTAAACATAGACGGCCGAAGCAAGTCCGAGGACTTCGTGGCGCTGGCCAGGATACCGTAGGGGACGGCGGGGTAGATCAGAGTTCAACTGTGATCCATGATCATACTCCAACCGTGATCGTTTTACCCATCAACCTCTGGTGGGAGCTCCCGCGCCACGGACTGTCGCGGCAAAGCCTGCAAAATCTTCACAACCTTCTTCGACGCAAGCACCACAAGGTGAACCTTTGCCCTACTCATCCCGATGCTGGCGAGCCGGTAGTCCCTCTTCGTGTTCAGTCTGTCCTGAAGATGAATCACCACCGGGGCCTCCAACCCCTTAAAACGATGCACCGTCTCCACGGCGATCGCTTTCGCACCCAGTTCGCCGAAGCGAAATCCATTGAGCTTCAGCTCTCTCAAGAACTTCCGCAACCCCGAGGTCTGACAAAGCACCTGAATCTCATCTTCCTTTAACCCATCCTGGGTCAGACGGCCCAGCACCTCTTCAAGATTCTTCAACAGCTCTTCCTCGGTCTCCGTTATCACAAAATCGGGCTCGGGACCCTCCACCGTTAGCACGTCATACGGCTGCCCCTGAAGAGAAGCCACCAGCTCCGCGATCGGCTTCGAATTTCGACAGTTCGTGCTCAGCTCATAGGTAAATCCGTCAAACGGCGGCTGCCAATCCGCCTTGCGGTAGATGTTCTGCAGAGGGTCCCCAAAAATGTAGAAGCGACCGGACTCCCCGTCTTTCAAAAGCTGCTCCAACGCACTCCACCATAGAGGCGTAAAGTCCTGAGCCTCATCCACCACGATAGCGTCCACGGCATAGCCGGACTTCCGCGCCGCCGCCACCAGAAGCTTCGGACACGTCTCGTCCCAAAACTCATCCGACTTCGTATCAGGCCGGGGCAAGCCTGCGCGTTCGATCTCCTGCAGGGCCACATTGTGGAAGTTGCAGGCCCGAACGCGCTCCTCGTCCTTGACCTCCTCCCTGAGCTTCTCGCCCAGGGGCTCGTTGTAGCAGGTCAAAAGCACATTCAGCCCCTCGGTGGCCAGGCGCCTCGCTTGCTCAACCGCCAGCACCGTCTTCCCCGTCCCTGCTCCACCGGTAATAATAAAGCGCCGGTTCCTTCGAAGGTGATTCAGCAGCCTGACCTGCTGATTGGTCAGGTCGATGAACTGCTGGTTCATGGAATGCAGCCTGCTGGTGAAGTGCGGGGCTATGCGCACCGTGGGCGCCAGCAGCTCGATCATCTGTTCATACACATCGCGAGGCAGCTCCTCGTGACTGCCCATCAGGCGCACCAGGCAGTCTTCCATGCTCAGCATCTGCGGCTTCACGATCACCATCTCCGGTTCTGCGTCGGGCCCGAGATCGGGCACGCGATCCAGGTCAGGAAAGACCACGCCGTGGGTTGTGATGGGGCGCTGTCCGATGCGGGCACCAAGATAATCTCGCAGCGCTCGTGAGGAAGCCATGGCCTGGCGAAAGGGGTTCTTGATCTTGTGCTTCTGGCGTTGCCGATTCACCGTGTACCAGATGCCCCGGTCCACCGTAATACCGCCGCCCTTCACCTCCAGCACCGCCATTCCGTGGCGGGGGTGAAGTATCACAAAATCCGCTTCCCCACAGAAGCTCTGGTCCAGCCAGCAGACCGAGTGGAAGACGGTCCAGTCCTGGGGGAGGCGAGATAGCGCGTCCCAGACTTGGGATTCAGAGCGGGGGCGGGTTGGGTCTGGGGAGAGGGAGTGGAGGGTCGGCATTGGGGGAGGTTCTTGGTGAAGGAGGTCAGTCCTTGGGGAGCGTTGGATCAAGAATTCGCAGTTTCAGGCCTATGGCCAAGGTTACCGGCGAGTCCTTTGCAAAGCGTTTTGGGATGACCTGATTTCAAGCAACGGAGGAGTCTCGACGAGCGTGGGTGTCTCGGAGGTCAGTCTCAGCTCACCCTAGAACCAATGCCCATGAAATAGCGAGCGAAGCCCGCCATTTCATGGGCTTCAGCTAGATCTTGAACCTGATCTCGGCGTCGAGTGGCCGAGCGCGGTCGCCTGGTCGCTTGAGGCGGAAGTTGCTCATCTTTCGCTTCACGACTCTTGGACATTGTCGCTTTCGTCGGGGACGGTCAATCAGGCACCCTCCGATTTCCTGGATGAGTTTTTCTCGAAGCCTGGCTCTGCGACGGGAACCGCCGGCGTGGAAATCTCGTAAGGATAGCTTGATAACCTCGAGAGAATCCGTGAGGCTCAATTCCGTGGGCGAGACTCCGGCGACCTCGGCCCCTTCCATCATCAGTTCTCTGACCAGGGTATGAGCGAGCACCATTCCCCAGGCCTCTTGCATCACCCCGACCGGAGTTTTGCTTCGAAAATGCGTCTGTTGTTTACTGGCCGTGACCGCGACCAACTGACTTTTCAATTGTTTGTAGGCGATTTCGCATTCCCAG
>JBAYRN010000266.1:0-3519 GCA_041676625.1 Vulcanimicrobiota bacterium | reverse complement strand
CCCCGCGTGGCATGATCATGCGGCACGGCATGGCATGCATTGGGTTTATGCGGTACGAGTCCAATGCATGCGGCCCCGCGTGGCATGATCATGCGGCACGGCACGGCATGCATTGGGTTTGCGCGGTACGAGTCCAATGCATGCGGCCCCGCACGGCATGCACTGGGTTTGCGCGGTACGAGTCCAAAGCATGCGGCCCCGCGTGGCATGAGCATGCGGCACGGCACGGCATGCACTGGGTGCGGCAGCGCGGGCGCCTCATGCGGCTGAGCAACCCGCCCGCCGGCACCACCACGCGCAAAGCCTACGCGATGATCACCGAACCCCGCTTTTACCGGGCCAGACGAGCGTCGTACTGCTCTCGAAGTTCCTCCACCACTTCAGGGTTGGACAGCGTTGAGATGTCGCCCAATTTATCCCCGTCACCCTCCACGATTTTGCGGAGGATTCGTCGCATGACTTTGCCGGATCGGGTTTTAGGAAGCCCCGGCGCAAAATGAATCTGGTCGAGACCCGCATGGGCCCCGATGGCATCTCGGCACGCCTGGCGCATCTCTTTTTCCACTTCGTCCGAGGGTTCGTAGCCTGGCTGCAGTACCGCGTAGACGTACACCCCCTGCCCCTTGATCTCGTGGGGGAAGCCCACCACCGCCGCTTCGGCCACGGCGTCCACGTTGACCAGAGCGCTCTCAAACTCAGCCGTACCCATGCGGTGCCCCGAGACGTTGAGCACGTCATCCACCCGACCGGTGATCCAGTGAAAACCCCGCGCGTCGCGGCGGCAGCCGTCTCCACTGAAATAGTAGCCCGGGAAGGTTGAAAAATAGGTGGCTACGTAGCGGGCGTGGTCTTCCCACACGGTGCGAGCTTGTCCGGGCCAGGAGTGCCCCAGGCAAAGCTTGCCCTGGCCGGGACCTCGAATCACTCGAGCGTCTTCATCCAACAAGACCGGGATGATGCCGGGCAGCGGAAAGGTCGCAGAGCCGGGGGCGGTGTCGGTGACCGGGGCGATGGGTGAGATGCAGATCCCCCCTGTCTCGGTTTGCCACCAGGTGTCCACAATGTTGCAGCGCTCTTCACCCACCACTTTGTAATACCACCTCCAGGCATCAGGATTGATCGGCTCCCCTACCGTGCCCAGCACCCGCAGAGATGAGCGGTCGTAGCTCTGCACGAAGTGATCACCCTGGGCGGCCAGCGCTCGAAGCGCGGTGGGTGCGGTATAGAAAACCGTGATCTTGTGCTCCTCTATCATCCTCCAATAGCGTCCCGCATCAGGATAAAGAGGAGTCGATTCGAACATCACGGAGGTGGCCCCGTTGGCCAGGGGACCGTACACGATGTAGCTATGACCGGTAACCCAGCCCACATCGGCCGCACAGGCGTAGACGTCATCTTCTCTCAAGTCGAAGACCACCTGCTGGGTGTAGCTCACAAAGGTCAGGTACCCCCCGGTGGTGTGCACCAGGCCCTTGGGCTTGCCCGTCGAGCCTGAGGTGTAAAGAATAAAAAGGGGATCCTCGGCGGCGCACTCCACCGGTTCGCAGTGGTCGGAAGCCTGCGCGACCACATCGTGCCACCACAGGTCTCTCCCTTCCTCAAAATCCACTTCCGTGTCGGTACGCTTGAAGACCACCACGTGCTTGACCGCGTGCTCCTCCTTGAGAGCCTGGTCCACCACCGATTTCAGCGCCAGGGGTTTGCCGCCTCGGAGCCCCTCATTTTGAGTGATCACCAATTTCGCGTCACAATCTCGGACCCGATCGCGCAGGGCCTCGGCGGAAAACCCGCCGAACACCACCGAATGGATGGCTCCCAAACGAGCGCAGGCCAGCATGGCTATAGCGGTTTCAGGCACCATACCCATGTAGATGATGGCCCGCTCGCCCTTCTGCAACCCTAGGTCACGGAGAGCGTTGGCCAGGCGACAGACTTCGCGGTGGAGTTCTCGATAGCTCAAAGCCTTGGAATGACCGGGTTCATCGGCTTCCCAAAGAATAGCGGTCTTGTCAGGCCGCTCCTTCAGGTGCTGGTCCAGACAGGTCTCGGTCAGATTCAAGGTACCGTCGGAAAACCACGCGATCGGCTCCTCGGCAATGCCGTGAAAGTCGCCCAGCAGACCCAGGGTAGGCTCCTTTCTCCATTTCACCCTGGATCGGGCCTGTTCCAGCCAGTAACCGTCGGGGTCGGCCACGGCTCTCATGTAGTGCTCACGGTATTGGTGGGGAGATTGGATGGGAGAGCCACTCCCCTGTTTGACGCGTTTGGGTACAGCATAAATTTCAGTCATCGCTGTTCCTTCCACCCGATCCGTGATTCCCTCCTTTCGATCCGTGGTAGCATTTTTCTCGTCCGGGATATATAGTGTTCCGGAAAGAAGGCAGCTATGTTTGGCAAAATCTTCGGTGGGCCTACGGTCCAACTGGTTGAATATCAGGGGGGGACCCTTCTCTTCCGCACTAAGAAAGAATTTAAAACGGGTGAGGAACTTGATCTGAAAGTGGCCGGACGGGGAGGAAAGCCCGCCAAGGTCAAGGGCACACTTGAGGCCTGCCGCTCCGTGGCCTCCGGCGGATACGTCTGCACTGCCCGGGTAGACGACCTTGCTCATCAACGAGAACTCTCTCGTCTGGAAGCCTTCACCGTCGAGGTCGACCCCGACATCCGCCAGCACCCTCGAAAGGTGCGAGAAGTCGAGATCGACAGCCCGGACCTGCAGGGCCAGACGGTAGACGTGAGCGCGGGGGGTGTCCAGGTTCGTACTCGAACCCCGTTGCGGGTCAGCCAGATCGTGCACCTGCACTTGATGCCCGGGCTGAACTGCCAGGCCAAAGTCACCTGGGTGAGTGGAGAACGGGCGGGCCTGGAGTTTTGCATCGAAGACGACGCCTCCACCAAAGTGCTGCTCGAGCGATTTGCCAGCGGCCGAACGGTCCCCTCGGCAGATCAGCCGGCCCCTACAAAAAAGACCGTCTTGCCCCCTCCCGACTACGAATCCGTTTGAGCCGCTGCAGAACTTTATGGTTGGATTGCCTGCTCCACGCCCGAGTATCGCAAAACCCCCGGCACACAGACATCTATCTCCACTTGATGGCAGAATCTGCCTTCGCCGCGGCCTGGGCCGCCCTGAGCTACTGGCGGGACAAACGTGGTCGCAAGAAAGAGTTTGAACAACTCCTGAGCAGCACCGCCGACTTTCTCGAGAACTTGAAGCCGGAACCCCATCGTCCTGGTGTGACTCACCTCAAGAACCGGCTCATCAAGATCTCTCCAGACGCTTCCAAGCGAGTAGAGGTCTGGGCCTATCTCATTGGCCACTGGTTGGAACAAACCGCTGGAAAGAAAGCGCTTTCGCCCATGCTGGAACTCACCGATCTGGGCTGGCCGCTGGCCTCCTTCGGGCTGGGCTTCTGGGATAAAGAAGCCGTCTACTACCGCAAAGACGGCCGTCTCCATCGCCTGGTCCAACCGTTTTCCCGGGCCGACGCCTTCGAATGTTACGGACCGTTTAAGCCTTTG
>JBAYRN010000265.1:0-3534 GCA_041676625.1 Vulcanimicrobiota bacterium | reverse complement strand
GAAAAGGAAGGCTTCAAACCCGCGCTGCGACACATCGGCGCCTCGGCTGCCGCCATGCTACTGGAGCATTCCCGGTTGGACCTGGTGCGGGTCGGCATCTCCCTGTATGGCTACTGGCCTTCCCCGGAGACCAAGATCCTCCACTACGGCGCCTCCAACGACCTGAGTAAGCGCCTGCAAGACGTGTTCCTGGATCGAGAGACTCCGTTCCTCAAGCCTCTCTTCAAGCCGGCACTCGCCTACAAATGCGTGGTCGTCCAGACAAAATGGCTGCCGCTGGGAGTCAAGGTCGGCTACGGCTGCACCTACGAGACTCAGCGCAAGACCCGGATCGCCGTGCTCCCGGTGGGCTACGCCGAGGGCTACGATCGCAAGCTCTCCAACTGCGGGGAGGTCTTGATCCGGGGGCGCCGGGCCAGGGTCCTGGGCCGCATCTGCATGAACATCACGGTGGTCGACATCACCGATATCCCCGAGGTGTCCCGGGGCGACCTGGTGACCCTTTGGGGAGATGAACTGCCGGTGGAAGAGGTTGCCGGCAAAATAGGCACCATCAACTACGAGGTGATCACCCGCATCCCGGTGAGCATACCGCGTTATTACAAGAACTAAGTGCCTTAGCGATGGAACCGCTTCAAAGCGGACAGCAAACCCTCTGAGACGGCTTCCGGCCAGCCCTCGGGGTGCCCGGACTCGAGATGCTTCTGGTTGACCTCGATACAGATTCCGATGTATTCATCCGCACCCCAGTGCTTGCGCAAAGAAGTCGTCAGGCCGTCGGTGTGGCCGCGGTAGGGGTAGTTGCGCCGGACTCGCACCCCCATCCGGCTTTCCAGCTCTTTTTGCCACTCCACCGATAGCCTTCGTTCTTCCGGGCGCCGGTAGTCGTAGAGAAAGGTGACATCGGCGTTTCGAACCTGGCCGTTTAGCTCCGGGGTAAAACTGTGCACGGTGATATGGAAAACCCGCCCGTACTCGAGGGAGCGGCGCACCGCCTGTCCCACCTGGTCTCGGTGCGGAAAGTAGTACTTCTGCAGGAGATCCTGGCGGGCCACTTTGGGAAGCTGTTCGCTAAATTCGGAAAAGAGTTGGCGGTGTCCGAGAGAACGGTTGAGTTCCACCAACAAGCGGCTGACCGTGGAACTGATCAGGGGCGCCTTCAGCCATCGTGCCATCTCCTCGGCGAAGGGCAGAATGCCGATATCCCAACCCCGATGAGTTTCCAGCACGTGCCTGGCGTCCTCAAACAAGTGCTGATACTCCAACGGCACGTCGTTGCCGCCGTGTTCGCATGTAAGCAGGATGTTGTACATTGGGGCTCCGGTTCTGGGGTGATCCGGCGAGCCCCTTTATCAAGGTTCAAGGAGCCAGAGCGCTCCGAAATCGCGTTTGCGATAATGCTCAAAGAGTAGGGAGTGAAACCAATCTCGTTGCTGATAGTACAACTCGGGGGGTTGGTCCGGCCAATTGGCCCACAAAAATTGCTCACTTTCATAGATGGGGAAATAAATGACCTTCGGCCAACTCTGAGCGCGCAGGTCTTCCAACACTTCAGCCATCTGTTCCCTACTGTACTGGCGGCTTCTCAACTGAGAATAGCGAGTGGCGTGCTCGAGGTCCATTAGAAAATAGAGGTTAGGAACATAAGGTAAAAGTAGGACGGGTTCACCGGGTTGGAGATGGTTGTCCAGGAAATCACGAAGCTGAGCTAGACTTTCTGCTTCTCTTGCGGTGTGCGTCCAGGTACGACCTTGGGGTAGTTCCAGCCAAACTCGCTCACTTTGAAACTGGCGATCCAGATAGCCATAAGCCGAGGGTAGTGCCAATAGTACCGGCAGGACCATAAGACATTGAGAGAGCTTGCGACTTGGAATCTGACTGAGCCACCAAAATGTCATCACCACTGACAGAAAATGATGCATGAGCAACTGTGATTCCAGGAGCCGGTAAAAGCAGTGCAACATCATCAAGATTGAAGCTATATATATTACGAGGACAGGGGGGGAGGGTTTATTCTTTCTAAACTCGACGAGCGGTCCTACGAATCCTAAGATAGGCGGCAAAAAAAGCAAAAGGAATATTGGAAGGTAACCAGGATTTTCGAAGAGTTGGTTGAGGGAGAGACGTAAGAAAGTTCCAGGGTTCACCGATTCTGAACCTGAACGATAAAGGTTCGAGCTGATGACGTCGTTCCAGAAAGCTGCCAGCGCCTGATGGTAGGCGAGATAGAGGAACCAGGGGGCGGCACCCAGGCTTACTCCAAGAAGCCAGTATCCTGCGTAGCGTCTATTCGGGAGAACGGCAACGATCCCCGTAAGCAGTAAAATAACCCCAAAGGTTTGCAGAGTCATACCAGCCATCGATATCAAAATTCCGGCCCAGAAGCTTCGACCGCTCGAAGGTTTTTCCGCATGCCGGACCAGCAGAAAGAGGGCTGGCAGGAAGGCAAAATTGGCTAGCCAGTGATTCGCGTAATTGGAAGGCTCGTGAAGGAACGAGAAAAGGTAGACCAGGGGTGGCATTACGGCGGCATATGTAGGCATAATGCTCCTGGATATCAGAAAGATTCCTCCCACAGATAAACTTCTGCACAGAAGTAAACAGATCGATGAACTCCAGATGCTCGTCCCGAAAAGCTTAAAAAAACCCGCATACAAGAAAACCGCCCCGGGAGTTGTAAAGAGGTAGAAATCTCGGTACGGGATTTCCCCCTCTGCGGCTCGCAGGGCGGGTGCCAAAACCAGTCCTTCGTCGAGAAAGCCGGAATGAAAGCCGAGTGTAGGTGAGAGATAAAGGGCGGCTAGAAATGTCATGGCGACGAAACCAAGCCAGGGAGATTGCAGCCCATCCCGGGAGGTCATCGGAAGATAGCCGCCCCTGACCGTGAGCCCGGGGTGTTTCTAACCAATTTTCGAACCGACTTTGGGCAAGCAAATCCGCGCAGAATACAATGCAAAGAGCCCTCTGTCAAGTGAGTTTTAAACTCTTTATTCAACGAAGAAACTCGCGTCAATTCTAGGTTTAAAGAGTTTTCCCCGAAGTTATCCACACCGCTTTCCCTCGAGATTTAATGGATTGTTACCTGGTGTTCGTCGAACATTCGAGGGAACATAAAGATGGCCATCAATCGGTGCGCTGCAACACGTGGTAACCAAAGCTGGTCTTTACCACGTCCGACAGTTCTCCGACTTCCAAATCGAAAGCCACTGCATCGAATTCTTTCACCATTTTGCCCCGGCCGAAATGTCCCAGATCTCCGCCGTTTTGCCCGCTGGGGCATTTGGAGAGCTTCTTCGCCTCTCCGGCAAAATCCGACCCGGACTTGAGGCGAGCCAACAACTCGTCGGCTTCGGATTGGCTCTGAACTAGAATATGAGAACAACGGACTTTGGGTCCCGATTTAAACCAACTGCTCATTCTCGGAGTTTGCACCCTCAATGCCGGGGAATCCTCCCCTCCACAGGCGCTCGAAGGGTCTTTGTCCAATGCCCGGGCATGTCTGAAGGTCGTGCCATTGAGTACTACGTGGTCGCT
>JBAYRN010000264.1:0-3549 GCA_041676625.1 Vulcanimicrobiota bacterium | reverse complement strand
GAATTCAAAGTGCCTAGCTACCGGACCGAACAGGCCAGAGAAAGGAAGGCCACTGCAAAGCCTCCTGAATGATCCGGTAATTATATTTGTCGTCACCTGGGAAGAATAGTTGACGTTAGTCACTTAGGGACTCTCGCCTACACTTTTGAGCGCCCATTCTCGGATCGTGTCGCAGACCCTGAATCCTTCAGGGGCGAGCTGACTTAAGCTGGGTGCCAGTAGGGGAAGTATGCCCTTCCGAACGCTTGTGACAAGGACGCCGACTGTTCCCATGACGGGGAACTTTCTCTCCAGCGCTGCACGGCGTGCCTCTCCGTCATCGAGGAGGATGAGTTTAACGGTGTTGTTATTGAGCGCCAGGGCTATTGCTTCTGTTTCTCCGGAACCGATTCCAAGAGCCCCCAGCTCTGCGGGAACGGTAACTGAATGCTGCTTGATCCATCCGAAGTCTCGGTAAAGAGAGCCTCTAAAACCTGGAAGCGTCCGATTTTATGAAGATAGTAAATGGGAGAGGTGTTGCAGGCGATCATCTGCTTAGAGCAGTTCTAATTCTGCTGTGAACTCCTGCGGGCTGGGATCATAAAGGTTTACACCCGCTCGCCCGAGCTCTTCGAAGAATTGAATGCGAGACAGGCCCGCCAGCTGAGCGGCCTTTCCGGTGGATAGCTTTCGGGCCTGATAGAGCTTGATCGCGGCGGAGGTGAGGATCGCTTGCGAAAGCTCCTCCGGTTTGGAAGCGGAGCGCGAAAAAAGTTCGTCAGCAAGTTCTAGATGAAGCTCGGTCATGGCTCTATTCTATGATCTACGCGCCGGATTGTCGAAGTTCCGCTGCAAAAGGCGCGAGACGGTCGAGGGGCTGACCTGGAAGAGTCTGGCGGCGTCCGCGGCCGTCTGGCCGGAGGTAACCAGTCGCAAGATCTCCCTTTGCTGATCTGCTGAGAGCTTGGGTCGACGGCCACCCACCCGGCCTTGCGTGCGCGCTGCTTCTAAACCGCTACGGGTACGTTCACGCAGCATCTCCCGCTCAAACTCGGCGAAGCTTCCGATCATCTGCATCATCATGCGACCCGCCGGCGTCGTGGTGTCGATCGATTCGGTCAGACTTCGAAAGCCGGCACCGGACTGTTCGATCTGGTCCATCAACATGAGCAAATCCTTAAGAGAGCGAGAAAGCCGATCCAGCTTCCAGACAACGACCACATCGTCGTCACGAAGTTGCCCGAGCAGCTCATGTAGCTTCGGTCTGTCCCAGCGACCACCAGAAGTCTTTTCCTGAAAGATACGCTCGCACCCGTAGCTCTCCAGAGCAGCCACCTGGGCGGCTGACTCCTGATCCTGGGTCGAGACCCGTGCGTAACCTAGAAGCATTGTTGCGAAAACCTGTTGCAAATCATTTCAGTTCTGCAATACGTTTTTGCAAGCCGCGAGCCCTTTCGCGGCGTGATCAGGATTTTCGTTGCACAAACGCTCGTTTATGCAACGGTCTCCACTGCGGCCAGGTCGTACTCCAGGGGAGGCTGAGGATGCCTTTATTTTGCCTCCGACCGGACCGCTGACTGTTTCTTTGTGAAGGTTATACTTAATAACTACCGAACAACCGTAACATGAACCAGGCCCAGCAATACAAGATCCTAGAGAAAGTTCTCCGCCGCCAGGGCATGCTGCGGCTTCATGAGGCCCAGAAGCTGGGCGTAAAGCGCATGACGCTTTCACGTCTCGCGGCCAAAGGACAGCTACAAAAACTCGGTCGCGGTCTGTACGCCCTACCTGATGCGGAGCTCAACGAGCATCACTACCTGGCCATTGTTAGCAAGCAGGTTCCGAACGCAACCATATGCCTGCTTTCAGCACTCTCCTATCACGGTATGACGACAGAGCTACCCCGATCGATTTGGATCGCTCTGCCCTCGAAGAGTCGCCCTCCCAAGATTGAATATCCGCGTCTCCAAATCGTTTATATGTCCGAACCGGCGGCAAGCTACGGAATCGAGAACTACGTTATCGACAAAGTCTCCGTTCCAATCAGCACTCCGGCCAAAACGGTTGCCGACTGCTTCAAGTTTCGCAATAAGATCGGTACCGATGTGGCCATCGCCGCACTCAAAGACTATTGGTTCGAACGGCGGGGTACGCTGGAAGAACTGCGTCGCGCAACCGATGTTTGCAGAGTCAGCCGCGTGATCGCGCCCTATTTGGAGATGCTTACGTCGTCGTGAAAAAGCGGGGCAAGAATATCAGTGCATCAGTCAGAGCGCGCCTTTTGAATCTGTGGTTGCGCCTCGCCACCGGCTCCTCTAGCTCCATCTCCTTTGCCAGAACCTACTGCTTTGCCAAGCTGAATATTCCGAATGTCGCGGTACGCAGAACGTCAGTGAGCAGCCGCCATTCCCTGGACTTCCCCCCGGCTTACTGCTCTCGCTCTCACCTCTTGGGCTTGCGTTTCCTCTTGAAATCAGCGGGTCGCCAAAGACCAATGCGATTCAAGCGTTATTATAGTCGCTTCTTCCAAGTATCCGTGCCGATTCGAGAAACAGTCTCCTTGGAGAGAAAAGAATGTGTCACATAGACTTCTTCTAGCACCCGTTTTTAAGCGGTCGTATGTCGTGTTCGCTGTTATCTCGTAAGCTATTGATATTGACAATCTATCGACGAAAGAGCCTTCGCTAAGAAGGGCCATTTGTTGGAACTTGTCGACCATCTTCGGGCGATGGACCTCGATCTGATCTTCGAGAAAATGCTCCGCCCTTTGGTAACCTACAACGTTTCTTCTAAGTTGCGTCGTGGCAAAACGAATTACTGCAGACCGCTCTTTCTCAGAGAGCAACTTTTTAGACTTTATCAGCTTTAGGGCTTTCCCAAAGTGGGTTTCAATGACTTGGAGCTTGTCCTCTAGCTCGTCCTAGCTCCACTCTCGGCCCCGATTATGCTGTTCTTTTTCCACCAGGGCCTGCTCCAGATCAACACCCAGTCTTTGGGAAAGGTCGAGGAGATAGCTGAGCACGTCGGCCAACTCTCCGGCCAGCTCGCGGTGCGTTGTTTTCTCATCGCCCGGATGACCTTCAACAAATAAGGCCCGGTGGCGGCGATACGCTTTGGCCAGCTCTCCAACTTCTTCGGTGAGCAGCAAGAAAATCTCCAGGTCGTCGGCCCGGTCCCAACCCCGAGCTTTGACCAGTTCACCGATGTAAGACTGCCACTCCCCGAGGGTGGCGTTGCTGGGAATATTAGGAAGTTCCATTTAGCGTTTACTCACAAAGTCTGCAAATTGATTGGCCCGGGCCTTGATGGCCGGCCCGAGCATGACGGTGCCGTGCTTTCGGCTCTGCTTGAGTAACCGGAGCAGCCGCTTCAAGTGGTCCAGCTTGCCGAGATCCCGGGCCAAACCGGCCACCTCGAACCAGAGATCAAGGTGCTCTTGCTGCAGGTGAGCAGCGCTGGTCAGAAGGACGTAATGGAGTCGAAAGGTCTGCTCCAGCACTCCCTGCTCTCGACAACGCACACCCAGAAGATGGAGCGACGAGCGGGTGGGGTGGCTCAACAGTTCACTTT
>JBAYRN010000263.1:0-3550 GCA_041676625.1 Vulcanimicrobiota bacterium | reverse complement strand
GGTTTTTTCCCAGAATAGGGAGTTGCGAGTCGAGAATCAGAAGCTCAAAGAAGAGATCCGTCAACTCACCGAGCAGTGCGTTTCCCAGACCTTCAAGGTCAGAGGACTGGAGAAAAGTGAAGACAAGTTGAAGAGCCGGCTTTCCGACAAGGAG
Source organism: Vulcanimicrobiota bacterium (assembly GCA_041676625.1). Taxonomy (GTDB): domain Bacteria; phylum Vulcanimicrobiota; class Xenobia; order Xenobiales; family JADMJV01; genus JAEXNA01. The sequence goes on along the minus strand of JBAYRN010000263.1, from coordinate 3,396 downwards.
ACCAGGATCGGAGAGCTGGAAACCCGGATTCAAGACCTGGAAGCCAGGGTGCAAGAGCTGGGTGGGGAGCTAGAAGAGTTCCGCTCCAAGGAGATTCATCTCTCTCAGGAGTTGGAAAACACGGTCCGCAGCAACGCCGAGGCGCTGGAGAAGCTCCTGGCCGAACATAACCAGGAGGCTGAAGTCCGCGGGGCCGAGTACGCTGCTACCCTGGCCGAGAAAGAGAAAGCGATCCAGAACCTGGAGCACAGGGTGGAGCAGTTTAAAGAGGAGTTCTTGAGCCAGGAGATCGTCCTGGAGCCTGTCCTCGAGGGCGGGGACGAGTCTGGTGCCTTCGAGATGCTGAGCCGGAGGATGGAAGATTTTCTGGGCTTTCCAGGTCGCGCGTTGGTGGAGCAGGTGTTTCGACTCTCCGGGGTCGACCCGTCTTCGACCAGCGCTTCGGAGTTGGAAGAGACCTTCGAGGTCTTACAGGACACCGCTTCTCAACTCGTTCGCGATGAGGAACAGGAACAGGAACTCGCAAACCTCCTCGCGGTAGCCTGGCAGGAATTGGGAATGGGAGGAGCGGCGGTGGCCCCGCCGGCTAAGCCTACTCCCACAGCTGAGGTGAAGAAGGAAGAGGTTGAAGTCGCGCTGGAAGCTACTCCGGACTCGATAGAAGAGGCCGAGCCGGTTGCTCAGGAAGAGACCCCCGCCGTAGCGGAGCCCGAGCCGGCTACCCGGGAGGAGGAGGCCGCCCCCTCAGTGGAGCCCTCCGCTGAAGAGGAAGAGCCTGTCTCCGAGGCAGAACCAGAGAGCGATCCGGAACCCACTCCTGAGCCCGAAAGCGCGGTGCCGGAGGAGGAATCTCTTTCCCAACCCGTTGTCGCCGATGCTATCGAGGCGGAGCCTTTCCCGGAGACCCCCGTGCCGGAGCCCGAACCCACCGTGGAAGAAGCCGCCGAGGAAACTCCCGCGGAGGATCTGGTTGAGGAAGACACTTCGGTTGAGGAAGACACTTCGGTTGAGGAAGAGATTTCGGTTGAAGAAGAGACTTCCGCCGAAGTCTCGAGCGACGGTTCCGTGGAGAAGGAAGTCGAGGAGTCCGAAGAGTCCGAGTCGGAAGCCGCCGCTGAATCTGAGGCCGCTCCTGAACCCGCGCCCGTTGTGGAGGCAGGGTCCGAGTCTGAAACTCACGCCCAGGAGCCCGAGGCCCCCGCGGAAGCTCCCTCTGAGCAAGGCAAGCCCGATTTCGAATTGGCGGCCACGCACCTGGAAGAAGGTCGCCACGCTGACGCGCTGCCGATCTTTGAGCAACTGCACCAGCAAGACCCTTCCGAGTCGACCTACCAGGTGGGCAGGCTCGCTTGTTTGACCGGTCTGGGCCGTTTCCAAGAAGCTGTAGAGGTGGGGCGGAATCTGGAAGGCAAAGAGCTGGGAGACAGCCAGGAGGTCTACCAGGAAAGCATGGACGCTGCCCTGCTTGGGGTGACCAGCGAGGCTGGCAGCGACCTGGTCAAGAAAGAGCATTTGCTCGAATTGATTTTGCGAGCCAAATCCGAGGAAGATGCCGCCCTCTATCTGGACGAGGCCGAGGAGATCTCCCTGCGCATCCCCCGGGAAGGGGAACTGGCCTTACTGCAAGCTACCCATCGGGTGGGCCAGGACGATGTGACCGAGTACCTCATCGACGCGCTTCACTCCCTATCGGACCGAATCACCACTTTTGCCTTGCTCAAGACCAATCTGGAGAGGTATCCCGAACTGCAGCCCCTTTCAGAATTTCTGGAGCGACTTCTAGACTCTTCACGAGCTGAGAGCCTGGAGGCAGAGTCCACAGTTCGGGAGTTGCTAGGGCAGGGAGATTCGGTGGAAGAGCTTCTGGACGAGGTCGATCCCGGAGAAGAGGCTGTGGTTCAGGTTTTCCTGGAGCATATGCTGCCCCGCTCGGAGGTGGAGTGTGAGATCCCCAGTGAAGAGTTTGAAGAGTGGCTTCTGGATGCCGAGCCCGCCGCTTTCGTGGGTTCTCTCCGGCAGGCCCTTCGGAGCGTCGATTACACCGTTTTCTTCGATGAGATCGAGGTCCTCTCATACGACGGGGAAGAGCACTTTTTGCTTCGCTCCTCTCCAGAGCCCAAACCGACCCTACTTTTCGGGGCGGAATTGGACGACGTGCCGCCCGAAGAGTTGAGGTTTCTGGTTCTGCGAGAGCTCTTTTCCATGTATCGCCGCCATAGCCAGCTCAAGCACATTTCCAGCGGTCTCGACGATGAGAAACGGGTGGAATTGGTACGGGCCTGCATCGACATCTACAGTGAATTCGAGTCTAAGGTTCCGGAAGGCCTCTATCAAGACTTAGAAGCGCTCAAGGAGACGGTAGGGGCCGAGGAAGCAGAGTTCCGCCAGAAGTTGGAGTCGTTTCTGCGCGAGGTCTATATTCAGACCGAGAGCGATTCCTTTCTGGAGTTGGGAGACTTCCTCTACGATCAGCAACTCAACCGGAAGTGGCTGGATCCCATCGCCGACAACTTTGGAGCCAAGCAGACCGGTATGGTGGTCGCCTCTTACGCCATCTGCCGCGATCAACTGGGTGAAGAAGAGTTTGAGGAGTTGGAAGAGAGTGGATTCGCCTGGCTTTACTCCGAGGAAAACCTGGAAAAGTATGCAGACCTGAGGTTGCGGCTCCAGAGACTCTGGAGCGCCCCCCTCAAGGCTCTGATCTCCGAACCTGAAGAATAATAATAAAACTTCAGATCCAGTCGGGCAGAAAAAAGAGCAGGTCGAAGTACTTTCGGGAGACTTCAAGCCCGGTGGCAAACGGGAAGTACAGGGCAAATCCACCCAGGTAGACGGCAGCCAGCAGCCAAGCCCGCCAGCGACCTTCACCCAGGGCATCGTCAAAGTTTGCCAGATCGGCAAAGCACTTGCCGATCAAGAGTGCCATGATGGGTACCTGGGGAAGCATGTAGTAGAAGAAGCCACCGGTGGTGGAGGCCGCCCAGGGGAGCCACTGTCCGAACCACAACAGAACCAGAGCCCCGCCCGCCAGGTCTCTTTTTTGAACCAACCCGGCATAAGCCCGTTCGAGTAAAAGGACCGTGAAGGCCCACCAGGTGGTCCACACCCCCAGCGAGCAGATCCCCACCACTCGAGCGCCTTCCTGTTCGAACAAGATCCAGATCGGCCTGAAGACCAGAGGCCACTGCCAGAACTGGCTCTTGTAGCCGTGCACAAATTCGGCGGCGTTGTACCGGAACTTCACCATTCTCTCATTTTGGTTGAGAATCGTCTTGAAGGTCTTTAGGGTAAAGTTATTTAGCAGAAAGAGATGCAGATAGGAGAGGAAGAAGTTTAGTGGGACCAGCAGGAGGCACCAGAAAAAGTAGCGCTGGCTCTTGTGCCAGTTGATCTCAT
>JBAYRN010000262.1:0-3567 GCA_041676625.1 Vulcanimicrobiota bacterium | reverse complement strand
TCGTTCCCCAAGTGCATCTTTGTCCAGATTCGACTTCTCTCCTGAGCATATTCTGAGCATATTCAACCCTTGGCCGACTCCCGGACTCAAAATGCCAACCGGGCTAAAAATTCCTACAGCCCCCCTGCGCTCAGCAACTTCCTTGGCTCGACCTCCTTAACCCCCGATCCCGCCTCGATCGCTGCGGGCACGAACATGGTCGCCCCCACCCCTGCTGTGATGGAGGCTCTCAGCGGCAAAGCTCCAGCCACCGGAGCACAGGCCACAGCCCAAGAGATTCTCGAGCTGGCTAAGTCGGGTCGGATCAACCTGCGAAAAGACCAGGTGAGCGGGGTGAAAGACACCGCCTCGGCCTACGATTCCATCGCCCAAGTGGCCGCTGGCAAGAACGCTGACACCAGCAAGTACGGCCACGCCAAAGGCAAGCAGGTAGAGCTAAGCCCGAAGATGCTCGAGGGGATGAAAGCGCTGGCCGAAAAATACCAGTTCAACGTCAGCTCGATCGCTGGCGGCAAGCACGGCAAGAATTCTCGCCACTACGCGGGCTCTGCCTTCGACGTGAACTCGATCAACGGCCAGAAGGTGGACAAGAACCACCCCGATCTCAAAGCCTTCATGCGCGACGCCAAAAAGCTTGGCGCCACCGAGGTGATCGGGCCCGGCAGCAAAGGCCACTCTGGCCACGTGCACGTGGGATTTCCGCGCGGTGACGACGACCAGAAGTTGCAGCCGAAGCGCCCTAAAGGGACAAAGTCGTCCAAGAAGACCAAGCGCAAAAAACCGAAAGCGGCAAAAAAATCGCCCAAGAGCGGCAGCAAAAAGATCCGCCAGCAGACCCCCAAAAGTCTGCGACGTCCGAAGGCCTGATCCGGGAAGATTCTGCCCCGGGCCACGACGGTGGGGCTCGTGCGATTCTCCCTTTGGAAACTTGGCCTGCTCCTGCTGACGATCTCGAGCGTGTCCACTGCGGTCGGTTCGTTGAACTACATCCTGGGCGATCCCGGAAACTTCGCCTATCCCTTCGCCGACAAGTATCAGCGGCATCTTCTGCTGGTGAGAACCCACGGGGTGGCGGCCGCTCTAACCTTGTTGTTAGGTCCCCTCGGGTTTGTGCCGAAGCTTGCCTTTCACCGACAGAGGGGCCAGGTGTATATGCTGGGGGTTCTCCTCGGCACCATCACCGCCATCCCGATGTCGCTGATGGCCGAAGGCGGATCCATATCGCAGGTGGGCTTTCTGGTGATGTCGCTGCTCTGGGGATACACCGGATTTCAGGCTTTCCAAACGGCCCGGCGTCGCGATTTTGTAGAGCATCGGATCTGGGTGTTTCGCAACTTTGCCCTGTCCTTCGGAGCGGTGGCTTTTCGAGCCTACCTTTACCATCTGCAGATCCACGGCTTTGCCTTCCACACCATCTATCCCAGCGCTGTTTGGGTGTGCTGGGTGGCTGTGATGATGGTCACCGAGGCTCTGCTCCTCCTCTCTCCCGGTGGCCACAAGGACAAAGCCTTGCAGCCCTAACGAGGGTTTGAGCGACTTAGGCGGCCTTGACCGGAATCCAGATCTCGTTGCGGTAGTCGGGGGCGTGAATGTCGGGATGCTCACTCCAGACGAGCTCTGGTCCGCCTGTGTGCTGGTAGCCAGAGCTGGGGAACCACTCGCTGAAAATACGCCCCCAAACGTCTTGCATGGTCTGTGGGAAGGGGCCTTGAGTGGCAAACACCGCCCAGTCACTCGCGGCAACCTCGAGGGCAACGAATTCGCTGGGGCAAGCGCTGGTGCTGGCGGCCCCGATGTAATGCTCGATCGAGCTGCCCTCCCCGCGATCTTCTGCGAAGTGGGTGGTGGCCTGGATCAGACCCCGAGGCTCGGTGTTCGAAAGCGACTTCAGCGTTGTGATCTGCGGCGGGGTGAGGGCCTGCCACATGGCGGCGATCTCGGGGTTGATCCCTTCGTAGATCAGCCGCACGCGTCGGTGAAATCCGATGATGCGGAAGGCAGGTTTGGATTCCATACGGTAGTTCATCTCTTCTCCTCCATGGATAGCCAGTTGAAAGTGCAGCCGTGGAAAGGCCTTGAGAGGGGCCTCCCCCGACTGGGAAGGAGCGACACCGTGCACCGCGCTGAAGGCCCGAGCGAAGGCGTCGGCCGAGGCGTAGCCATAGCGCACCGCCACATCGAGCACCCGCGCCCCGTCTTCCCGCAGAGCGACTGCGGCTAAGGTCATCCGTCGCCGTCGGATATACTCCGTCAGCGTGATCCCAGCCAGATACGAAAAGGTGCGCGAGAAGTGATAGGGGGTGCAGGCGGCCCGAGAGGCAACGGCCCGGAGGTCGATCTCCTCTTCGAGATGCTCTTCGATGTAGGCCAACGCCTGGTTGAAGGCGTGCAACGAGTTGGTCACGGCGGTTCTCCTGAGGTGTTGAGCCTACATCAGCGGGCCGGTTCGGATCCGACATTTTCGATTCCAGAATCGTCGGCCCGCTCCAGCCTCTCTTGCAATCGGTCTAAGAAGGCGGCCTGCGCTTTGTTGATGCGTCGACGCGCTTCTTGCAGGGTAAACCAGGCGGCCCGGTCGACCTCGGGAAACTGCTGTCGCTTCCCCGACCGTGGCGGCCACTCCATCTCGAAACTGTGACCAGTCAGGCTCGAGGGGTCGCAGTCCCCCTCGGCCATCCAGCAGTGCACCACCTTGCCCCCGGCCTGTTTCACAGGGGGCAGCTCGAGGTAGGGCCCTTCGGGCCTGAACCCCACCTCTTCACAAAATTCGCGCAGTGCGGTGTCCAAGAGCGCCTCCCCCTCCTCTGGCTCGCCCTTGGGCACAGTCCAGGCTCCCTCGTCCTTCTTGGCCCAGAACGGACCCCCAGGATGCACCAAGAACACCTCGAGAGCGCCGCCCCGCCCTCGGAACAGCAAGATGCCCGCGCTCAGTTTCCCTGTCACCGGAGCGCCCTCATAGCTCGATCCGCATGCGGGACGACCCCGACAGCGCCCACAGCTCGCCTCGCTGGGAACGCAGCCTGGCGCTCGGCCACAGATAGTCGCCCCCAGCCCGGCCTCCCAGCTCGAGCTTCCAGAGATACTCTCCCGCAGGCAGATCCTCGACCGAAAAGCGAACGATCCCCTGCGAGAAACTCCACGGAAGATCTTTCGACGACGAGTTCGCGGCCGTCAACGCGAGCGGTTCAACGCCTGCTGGCAGGGGCAGCTCGACCTCGGCGCCGAGGCCTGGGCTAGGGTTCACCAGCGACAGCAGCACACCCATCCCCTCTTTCGACCTCCACTGTTCCACGCTCTGCTGGCTGCCGTCAACGGCCGTCCATAAAGACCTTAGCGATTCCAATCTCCTTAGGGTCCATGATTGCCTTCCTAGATGATAGATATCAAAAGTGTACACCAAAGGAGCGAGGGCGTCGAGATAAGGAGAAAGCGGGGGGGACAAATCATCCTGCGCCAAGCGCAGAGCCGAAGAGGTGGCGGCCAACCTTGTCGAGCGCCTGCCGGCCACGGCTCATCGCCACCTCGTTGTCACGATCCCCCGTAAGGCGGGCCTGCGTCTTCGTATCT
>JBAYRN010000261.1:0-3568 GCA_041676625.1 Vulcanimicrobiota bacterium | reverse complement strand
GGCCGACGCCTTGCTCGATAGACTGGTGAGAACCGCTGTCAAAATCGAAATGAAAGGAGATTCGCTGCGCGGGAAATAACCGGTCGTCAGCGGTGCCAGAAAGTGATCGACTTCGTCCGTTACGAGTGATCGACATGGCGCGAAACGAGTGATCGACTTCCGCGAAATATCCAGTCATGCTTGCGGGGATGGAGGTCGAAGCCTGCCTGCTGTTGATGACCCTTTGCCACTCGAGACGCACGTTTGTTCGAGCTTTTCCCGCTGAGAACCAGCAGTGTTTTCTAGAAGGCCTGTTGGGGGGGGTTGAGTATTTTGGGGGAGTCAGCGGTCGCTGTGCTTTCGATAACCTGGCGGCCGCCGTCAAGAAGGTATTTATTGGGCCTGAACGCGAGGAGAATGAAGAGTTTAAGCGCTTTCGTGTTTATAACGGATTCGAACCGAGGTACTGCACTCCCGGTAAGGATGGAGCGCATGAGAAGGGCCGGGTGGAACGAAGAGTGGAGCTGTTTCGGTGCGCCCACCTTGTCCCCGTCCCCAAATTAGAGAACTGGGATGAACTCACCAGTGTTATCCTGGCCGGTTGCAAGGAAGAAGACCTTAAACCTCATCCAGATGACCCGAATCAGACTATACTGGAGGCCTTCGAGAAGGAGAGACTTAGCCTCAAGTTTTTGCCGCGCCACCGGTACCCTTGCTGTAAATACGACACGGCGAAGGCTGACGGCCACTCACGGGTGCGGTATGAAACAGTCTTCTACTCTCTTCCTTGCGAATACGGGAGAAGACGGGTCGAACTCCGAGCTTATCACGACCGAATCGAATTTTTTGACGGCATCAAACTCATCAGAACCTGGGAGCGAAGCTATCAGGAACGGGAAGAGAAGTACGACTACCGCCACTATATTCCGCTACTGAGCAAGGCTCCGGGCGCGACCTTGAATGGCAAACCCTATGATTTCATGCCTCAGATTTTGCTGCGCTATCGTTCCGAACTCATGGATCGCCTGGGCCGTCGCGAGACTGCACGTTCTTTGGCCAGAGTCCTTCGGCTGATTCTCGACCATTCGGAAGATGACGTATTGGAGGCGGTGGAGTTGGCGTTACTCTGCGGCACAGTCGATCCTGAAGCAGTCAAGAATCTCGTCCTCCAAATGCAAGGAGGGTGGACAAGGATGGCACGGCCACTGGATCTTTCCTCACGCTCCTCTGAGGTTACCGACCTCGAAATTGAGCATCACGATCTCGAACAATACGATCAACTTATGGAGATGTACCAATGACTCAGAACCTGCTAATCGAAGCCCACCTCAAGCGCCTCAAAATGCCCACGGTGGCAAGCCTGTACGAAGACTTCGCCCGCGACGCGGAGACCAATAACCGGACCTATGAGGCCTACCTGCTGGCGCTACTAGAGCTAGAAGTCCAGCAACGGGACCAGAGCACTCAACGGTCACGAATAAAGAAGGCAAAGTTTCCCGTTATGAAGACGTTGGATGGATTTGATTTTTCTGCAGTCCCCGACCTCAACCAGTCGCGGATTTTGACACTCTCTCAGAATGACTACATAGCTCGTCACGAAAACGTATTGATGATAGGCCCCTGCGGCGTTGGGAAGACGCATCTGGCCATCGGTCTGGGGGTAGCTGCTTGCAGGGCTCGCAAGAGAGTCTGCTTCACAACCACGCCCGCTCTCGTCAACGAGTTACTGGAAGCACGGCAGGATCACCGCCTAGCGAAGGTTCAGGCAACCTACCAGAAGCTCGACCTCCTGATTCTAGATGAATTCGGCTTCGTACCGTTTACGAAGGACGGCGCCCAGCTACTCTTCAATTTGATAGCCACTCGAAACGAAGTGCGGTCCACGATCCTGACTTCCAATCTTGAATTCTCGAAGTGGACCGAGGTTATAGGCGACCCAACTTTAGCCGGCGCTCTGGTGGACAGACTCACCCATCACGCCCATATCATTCAAATCAAGGGCGACTCCTACCGCTTCCGCGAGAGCCTCAGAAAAGCCGATGGTTAACACTGCCTGCGGCGCTCGTAGAACACATCCGTGAAAACAGAGGTTGTCAGTACGCACGTGCCACCCAAGTTGGTAGCTGGAACTCCATTCCGCCTATCGGCTCCTCTCCGTTCCAGCTACCAACTTGGGTGGGTGCATTTTCGATGAGCAAGGTGGGTGACTTTTCGCTTGACACTGGCAGAACACCCACCTTCGGTGGGTACCCGACCTGCGGTCCCGAAGGGGCTTGCCAGCCCCAACACCCTTCCTTCGGGGGGTGCCCGGCCTGCCGGTTTCAGCCGCTTCGCGTCTAAAACACGGAACGAGTGTTGTTCCGGTGGGTCTGTCTGATCTATCCATGATCAAAGCCCATAGTGACGGGGTCTCTTCACGCCTCCGATCCAAAAGAGATCTTGCCGATCGATCTGGTCGATCTGTAGCTCCGTTCGTCTCAAAGAAAGGGTGAACCCGGCGGAAGACCGCCAGAACCATCCCGACTTCGTCTGGACTAGAGCCCGGGCGCATTCCAGATAAGGTGCAACTCACGAGGCAAGTTCTTGTCATTTGCGAGATAGAAACTGTGCCTTCCCAAAAATAGACCATTTCCCCCGATGAGCCCGAATGGTAAAGGAGTCGTCCTCTTCACCGTCCCACCCGATGTTGAAGTCGAGCCATTGGCCCAACTCCAGATCGGCTTGCTCGGCCACCGAGTTTCCCTCGGCATCGGTAAAGTGCAGTTTGCCGTCTGGCCGGAGGAAGATACGAAGTGAGCCGTCGTGTACGTTTCGGTGGCAGTTCGAACACAGCCCGACCAGGTTTCGATCGATGGTGGGGCCATTCTGGGAGTGCGGAACCAGGTGATGAAGATGAAGATACAGTTTATGACAGCATCCCGGGGTACTACAGGCCCAGCCGTCTCGGCGCAAGAGTTCTCGCTTTTGGGCTTTGGTGGTGTGGCGGTTTTGGGGATTGAAACAGATGCGCTTGTTGGAGATGGCCGGGGGTTGGTGCCGCTGCAGTGCCTCGACCAGGACAGGCCCAACGACCCTGGATAGTTCCAGATTGGTGGCATCGAAATCATCCGCACGGGTGCTCTTGGCCAGGGCTTCTTCCGTCTCTTGCACAACCTCCGGGCTGGGCTCGATACCGAGGGCCTGGGCCAGAACTTCCGCGCAATCCTCTGCGGGCGGGTTTTGACCCGGAAGGGTCATTTCATCGTTGCTAGGATCCACCAAAAGACCAATCTCCACGGCCATCTCGCGAGCTGCCGCCACCAGCGGAATCTCTCTTGCCCGCTCCGCTTGTAGATCCTTATCCATTTCCTGTCGCACTTTCTCCAACGAATCCTGATCGAGCGGCAGATTGGAGATGTAGGAGACCAGAGCAAACTCCAGCACCTGGGCGGTGGTCACCGCTTCGCCCTGCTCTGCTGAGTGGAGCCGTCGGGCGTGGTCCAGCATGGCCAGTACTTCCTCGGAGAGCTTGCAGCGCAGTTCGCTGGTCGGCTGTTCCGGTTCCTCGAACACATCACCGGGCACGCCACCCTTGGGGGTCTGACTTGCT
>JBAYRN010000260.1:0-3654 GCA_041676625.1 Vulcanimicrobiota bacterium | reverse complement strand
GTACGGTGGAGAGAACGGGGCTCCAGTGTTCCAGACTCAGATCCTCTACTATCTGATCCGCCCAGTGAACTACCAGGAAGTCTCCGGTGGGCTACCGGCCGCCGTCGATCCGGACCCGAACTCGGACTTCTACGCGCCACACAAGTTTCTGATCAGAAAGGTGATCGATACACCAGCCGATCCCGAGACTCTGCTCAGCCCCTCCGCCATCGATGATTTCATCACTCCTCCATTGGATTATACTCTCTCGCCCTTCGCCGGCGAGAGTTCCGTGATAGACTATAGGTTGGTGAGTGACAAACTTCTTTCTTTCGAAGTTTTAGCCGACCAGCGGGTAGTGCAAGTCCGGACCTCAGCCTTGAAAATTGAGGAAGCCCGGCGCCGGATCTCTATCGGGAACCGCTCCTTGAAGGACGACCCTCTCACTGTATTTAGGGAGACAGTTTATGTACTCAGGAACTAGGAAAAAGACCGGTATCGTCCTGATCACGACCCTTCTCTTCTCGGTGGTCACGGTCATGATGTTGACCGCGGCTATGGCGCTACTTCCGGGTGCCAGGGTCATGTCGGGTACGCTCGATTCCAGCCAGAAAGCCCTGCAGGCAGCAGACGCCGGTCTGGAATATGCTCGCACACGATTACAGGAAAATCCAAGCTGGCGAGGCGATGACGAGGCCGTGACGGTCGACCTTGCTGGCCAACTCTGGGTACGGGAGGCGAGAGGCAATGTGGTCGGCATCATGTGGGCCGATGGGGAGCCTTCCATGTTCAAGCTTCGTTTTAACTACCGCAACGGCGGGGGCTCTCCCGACGAGGGGTTCGTGGACCCCCCTCAGGAGATGGAAGTGGACACGGTCTTCGTTTCCCACAATAACCTTACCGGTCCCACTGCCGTACCGCTCTACCGAGCCAACTCTTCCAACTATCAGGTGGGCTCAACGATCGCCGGAGTCGACGTTCCAAAGTACGCAGCGGTCGTCTACTCGGTAGGGTTTGCGGGACCGGGTCTTAATGGCATCTCCCCTGCTCAGTTCCACCTGGACTCCCGGAATGGAACAGTCACCACAGTGACCCTGGAAGCTATCCTGGGACGTGATGTGTCCAAGTACGGTGATTCCGTCCTTTACGGTGCTCGTGATGTTCTGGTGGATGTGGGAAATGAGTTCTTGGTAGAAAGTGAGGACCCCGCCACTCCGCCCCGGGCGCGCTCCATGGGAAACGTTTCGGTGTTGGGGGGCGGCTCCGATCCTGTGGAGATGGTGGACGGAGAGGTCTTTGTTCAGCCGGGGACCGGCCGGTTTACCGTCAACTCCCTCGATTCCACCGACCCGGCTGCCACCCGGGCTGATTCCAGCGCGGAGTTCCTGCAACTGGGATGGGACGAGATCGATAAGGCCAGTACCGGTGGACCTAAGTTGCCGGCTGGGACCTACGTCTGGAAACCGGGTGGGACTCTCCATTACTACGCCCAGGAGTACGACCCTGCGGTGGGAGTGCCCGCCGGTTCGCCCGACGCCGTTTACTCCTCGACCTCCGAGCTACCATCCTCGGTGTCCGACGCCGTGGAAATCAGTCCGGCCGGAATGAAGTTGTCGTTCACCCGGGACGTTTTTGTGGAGCCCGCTGGGTCGGCTACCGGTCTGGCCATCGTGTCTGAACCCGGGTTGATGAGTGCTCTGGGCCGCCGTCCCGAAGCGGAACTGGACGCTCCGACCCCCGACGACCCTTCCCCCATCTTGACCGCCCAAGGACCCGTCTTTCTGGAAGGTCGAATCCGGGGCGACGGCTCGATCACCTCCGAGAACGACATCACCTTTCAAGGGGAGAGCGTGATTGAAGCCAAGGCGGACAACAAGGTTGCCATCTATTCGAAACAGGATATCAACATCCAACCGATCCCCCCCTCGGTCCTCTCTTCCATCATTGCCCCGGGGGGAGGAGGAGGCGGGGGCCCGGCCCCGAGCTCCTCCCCAGGCGGTGGAGCACTGGTCGATTTCTTTCAGGGTAGCCTCCCTCCTTTCGGCCCTCCGGTGGCTCAGGATGTGGCCTTCGGAGGGGTGGTCTACGCCCAGGGGGATTTCAATGTGAACGTAGGTAGCGACGCCAACTTCTTCCTGCACGGGGTACTGGTTGCCTACGGAGGAGACAGTGCCCTGGGTGAGATGCCTGGAGACCGCGCGGGTAAGGGGTTTGTCAACTTGACCGCCAAGAATATCCAGTTGCTCTACGATTCCAGTTACGTGGCCAACCTGAGGGATCAAAACTCCGCCACCAAACTGGAGATCATCAGTTGGCGTCGTCGCTGAGTCGGCCACGGGAGTAATGCCAGACAAATATGCTCCAGAGCACCACCCCGATGAACTTCGGTCCATCTTCAATCAACATTTGGAAATCATAGTCAGTCCGAAAGCGACTCCATCGACCGAAGAGTTTGAAGGCTGAGGCGAAGTCGGCGGCCAGAGAGAATGCGAAGCAGAAGAGGGAGCCGAAGAGGTATGGCTTGACCACTCTGGAGATGCTGCTTCGATAGCTCCAGAGCCAGGCTACCATGGTGATGCCGTATAGTCCGAAGACGGCCATTTCTACGGCTTGACCCTGGTACTTTCCGGTTAAGCCAAGCGCTCGGGGAAGGAGTGTTTCGTGAAGCATGACCAGGTCGTCGACACCCAGACAGATAGAGAAGAAACCCAGCCAGAGCAGGGAGCATCGGTCCTCGGGGGAGGCGAAGGTTGAAGCGAAAATGGCCACCAGACCGGAAGAACACCAGAGGACGGTGCAAGAACTGGTGACCACGCAACTAAAGATAGGGACCTGCAGCGCCACCGGCAGATCGGTGAAGAAGTATCTCCAGGGGATCTCAGTCTGCTGAGTGATCGCGAACAAGACGAGAAACGGTGCCGCTAGCAGAGGTAGAGAGCGGAGCCAGACCGTTCGAGTTGTGGGGTTTTCCATAGTGATCCTCATCGGATCTGTTACTCCGCTCCCAGCGCAATCCCTACGGGCCCGCTGAGTCCAGTCAAACCACCTGAGATAGTAGCTTGAGGGGCGATATTGCCGTCGTCTGAGGTATTGAAGATAGCTATCGAGTTGTTGTCGAAAGAAGCGATAAATAAAGACCCCGTTTCGACGAGGATACCGAACGGCTCAGCGATCCTTGTGTTACCACCGGCGATAACTCGCAAGGGGGACACCTCACCGTCGTCGGAAAGGTTGAACACTCGGATAGAGTCTGTGCTTAGATCGGATATGTAGATTTCGTTACCGGCAATCAAGGCACCCGAAGGCAAATGCAATCCGGTACTGGCTCCGGTAATGACTCTTTGCGGTTCCACGTCACCATCGTCGAGCAAGTTGAACACCCGCACAGAGGAGCTACCTTCATCCGCACAAACAATCTCATCACCGGCAATGGCGATACCTTGGACGTCTGTGAGTCCGGTCAATGGTCCGGCAATGATGCGTGTGGGCGTAAGGTTCCCGTTGCCGTCAAGTGGAAAAACCCGAATCGAACCGCCGCCATCTTGCTCGGCAACAAAAATTTCGTTATCACTCACGCCGATTTCCAAAGGTTGAGCCAAACCTGTATTGTTGCCCGTGATCATTCGAGTCGGTGCTACATTACCGTTACTGTTCAAAGGGTAGATGGTGATGCTG
>JBAYRN010000259.1:0-3708 GCA_041676625.1 Vulcanimicrobiota bacterium | reverse complement strand
CTCAGCACGTACCCCGACCTCGACAGCATGTCGTAACGTATGCCGGCCACTACGCCAACGCAGCGGGAAACCTCAATCTCGAGCCCAAGAAGGACGACGAGAAAGAAGCCTCAGACGACGCCAGATTCGACTTCTCTCCTGAGCATATTCTGAGCATATTCAACCCTTGGCCGACTCCCGGACTCAAAATGCCAACCGGGCTAAAAATTCCTACAGCCCCGCTCAATCCACTCGAAACGCTCTTGCTGACGCGCCTATTACGGTAGATTGGATTGCAGCATCAAGGTCACATTCCCAACCCAAAACCCCTTGAAGTCAGCGGTCTGGGATGGACCTTTGGTAATGGCGGTCATTTCAAGCACCTTCACCACTCCGGATGAAGTTGAACCATTGCGCACAGCGGCTCGGACGGGGTGACCATAATTCAGCGGTCTTCCGAACAGATCGCGCTCGGCTACCGACCAAGTTCCGTAACTTGCGACCTTGAGAATCTGCGTTCCATCCCCGGAACCGCCCCACTGTGGCGAGGACTTCAGCAGTTGCGCCGCCGACACCGCGATGGAGTTACTGGAATCTCCGCCGGGCCACTTCACGGCCGCCAACTGTGCCTTTTCTTTGGCCTTGTACTTGAGCATCATTGCTCCGAGCTTCGGCTCCATAGCCGAAGCTCGCTTGGCCACGGTAGAGTTCTCCGGAGCAAATCGTGGAGCCAGGGAGAGCAGCTTTGCGCACTCCTCGATCGCCTTGACTCGAGACATTTCGTGGGTGTAACCCAAAATCGTATCGTTGAGCCCGATATTCTGCACGTGATCAAGAATTAGCGTGGCGTTGAGCTCGCCGCTCTCGTCAACCTGACGGAACCTCTCCCAGATTTCGTGGAGTTCATCTCCTGTATCGTATCCTAAGCCCAGAGGAGCGAACTTCTCGTTGAGGGTCCTGGCTGAGTTCCACACCGCGTCTTGGGGTGCGTGAGTCTGACTGACCTGTGTCACGAACGGTTCGAAGTGATCTCTCAAAGCTCTCAATTGACGGCTTTTCTCTAGATACTTCATCGCGAAGGCGTAATTTTTGCCGTAGTCTTCCGGCAGATTTCCGGTGGAGAGGATCCGGGGGTCTCCCAACTTCTCCACGCGCCCATAGAGCTCGTGGATCTGCTGAGCTGTTTCTTCCATCGAAGTCTCCGCCTGGGCCCAAGTAACGACCAAAAGCCCGAGCAAGAGAACTATTACAGTTTTTTTCATTGTGGCACTCCTTTGAGACAGACGCGAAATCGGGGCCATAGGAAAGGGCCGGTCGCGGGAAATTTTCCAGTTCAACCCTTAAGTATCAAGCCCCTTTCTGCCATAGGCAGCCCTTAGTATGGACCGTCACCGAGAAGACTCGATCCTTTGACTCGAGAAACCGAGATCTTCCAACCATCTTTGGTCTGAACCGCTTCGTACGAAACAAAGTCTGTGTGGCCACCAGAGAACTCGACCTTGGTGCGAACCTCGAAGTGAGGCGCTTGCTGTCCGGGGCTCCGAGTTCCAATCGCCTTCACCACTGAGGCCTTTGTCAGATTGCCGTGTTGGGTTTCGATCTTTTGGTACGAGGCTCTCAACTTCTCTGGTGTTTGTTCCACCCAATAATCGCAGGCTCGCTCGAACTGTTTGTTTTGGAGAAGCTCCCAATACGGCGAAAAGAGGTCACGCTCAAGCACACTGCGCTGCTCTTCGGCGGAGCGACCAAAATAGTAGAAGGCCCCAGCCCCACATGCCCCCAACACGATCAGAATTAGGCACCCCGTAAAGAAACGTCCCCAGCTGACTTCCTCATCCATTGTTCTGTCTTAAAGAGAAGGCCTTGATTCCCCTATCTCAAAATTGATGAAGGATCTCCGGAGGTTGTACGGCAGATCGTCTTACTGCGACTCGTGGGAGTAGGAGAGTTATGCCATCGCTAGAGCCACCAGACAAGGCCGCAGTCCGAGCATTCGGAGTCGGGGGGTCGATGAGTTTCATCGTCTCTGTCTGGACTATCATCTTTTTCCTGTGCGGGCTGTGGTTCACGAGCGATCTCTCGAGTGATCCGCAGCGAGGCATGGTCGCGGTCTTGCTGCTCGGCCTTGGGGTGTTCACCTCGTGGAGGGCAAGAAAAAGCCTCGCTCCATTTCTCACAACTGTGACCCTGACGATGGCGTCGCTCTTTGTTCTGATTGCCACCTCAGACCAAGCCGACCACATCTACGCCCGGGAACTTTTTGGAAAAATGGCGGCCTTCGCCCTCACCGGCGTGTTTGCAGCAATCTGCATGCTTTATGTTCTGCCCAAGCTTGACCAGCGGCGCCAGGCTCCCGCTGCACTGACCTTGTCCTGTCTTAGCAGCTTTGCCATGGTCATTGCCGCCCTCGCGTGGTGGCTGACGGCGGTGGAGATGAATGTCTATCCAGAAAACTCGGTGGTGCGAACGAACAGCGAGTTGGCTGCCGAATACGAAAAAGGGAAACACTCTCTTGGGAACCGGGGGCTTTTCTTAGTCGGCCGCATTCCCGGAGAGCAACAAAGCAAGAACGACTATGTCGCCTATTACTCGCTCGCCGACGACCCTGAGCTTCTGCCTGTCCTTCTCAATGTCAATCTAGAGTCGGGGGAAACAGTTCCAGTCCGCGGGCCCACAAACGCGTGGCAGACCTTCGCTTGGTCTGAAGGCGGTCCGAGGCAGTGGATGTATTGCCTAAGGCCAGGCGACCCCGTCGTAGTCTGGGGACAACCGGCCAAGACGAGGGCTGCAGGAAGCGGGCGAGAGTCGTACAGTCTGGACCCCGTGCGCCTCGTCGCCCGTGGGTCGATGGAGGATTTTTACGAAAATTTTCTGCTTCCGGGGCGTCAGACCTCGAAACTTTTTGGGTGGATCGGACTAGGCTGCGCGTTCGTAAGTCTTTTTGTCCTTATCCCAGGCTTAGCCGCCTTTTTTTCCCTTAGAAAGCATGGGCGTTAACCAGGCCGGTGCGGAGGCCTGGGATCCTTAACTCCAGAGGCTGTTGACGGGAACCTTCTCGGGGCGAAGAGCTAAGCCAACTTGGTCGCGATCACAAACGGTCCTCGCCGGCGCAGCACGTCCAGCACCAGCCCCCGGGCAACGATCATCTCGGCGTGCTGCCAATCTCCGGCCAGGCGCGTGCGATGGGCCAGCCGTCCCACCAAGAACGTGAACAAGACAGGTTGCTTGAACAGAAGGCCGAGCATCGGCAGCAGCACGAGGTCGGGATTCTTGGGCACCGATTGGCGTCCGGTCAGGCAATCCCCGAATGTCTTCCGTAGCAGTGTCAGGTAAGACGCTTGCGCCGGCGACGCGAAGAAGGTGTTGGCGGCGGCGGTAGCCTGCAGACGGAGGAAGCTGAGGATTGACCCTTGCGCGCGCGCCACCCGAACCGCGTCATCGTAGCGGAACTGTCGCAGTAGGCGATTCTCGGTCAAAAAGGCGACCCAGGTCCGCACCGGCACCGCCAGGGGGTCGCGCCGGTACTCCAGAATGTCGGCCACCAGGTCGAGGGCGGTCAGGTCGGCCTGGCGCACTTTGGGCAACCGCAGCACTTCCGCTAGCTGGCATCCTGCGCCAAGCGCAGAGCCGAAGAGGTGGCGGCCAACCTTGTCGAGCGCCTGCCGGCCACGGCTCATCGCCACCTCGTTGTCACGATCCCCCGTAAGGCGGGCCTGCGTCTTCGTATCT
>JBAYRN010000258.1:0-3797 GCA_041676625.1 Vulcanimicrobiota bacterium | reverse complement strand
TCCACCTCCTGAAGCGAAATTTTCCTCAAATAGGTCCACTATTCCACAGAAAATTCCACTCCAGGAGGAGAAAAATGTCCTGCGTTTGGCTCGGAATGCCAAATGTCCACAGGCCCTAGTAAAAAAAGTGTACGCGTGATTGGGGACTCTTTCCAAGCGATTTCTCTAAAAATGAAGCCGTTTCGGAAGACTAACAGGAAAGACTGTGTAAGTTTCTTGTCGCGAACCGTAAGGCGCCTGGGGACTACTGCATGGATACCCGAAAACCGACAGAGGGTAGGGGTTCGTGCCAGAGGTCAAAACACCTGATCGTAGAATTCTCAGATTGGAGGTATGGAGCTATTGGCCGACCCAGCACAATCGTTAGAAGAGACATATCGACCGGACGTCTCGCACCTGATCACCGAGGACGACGAGCCGGTGGATAACTGGTTTCAGGAGCGCCAGCAGCGACTGCTGCCCGATAGTCTCTACGCCTCCTGGGCCAAGGCCGGGCAGAATGAGCCTTTTTTGGTAGCCGCTGACGTTGGGCTTTTCCACAAGATCTCCGAGCAGGCTGTGGTGCCGGACGTCATGGTGAGTCTGGGTGTTCAGGTCCCTGAAGATTGGTGGGAGCAACATAATCGTTCTTACATGATCTGGGAACTGGGAAAGGCTCCGGACATTGTTATCGAGGTGGTTTCCAACCGCAAAGGCAAAGAAGATGAGAAACTAGACAAATATGCGTTAGCGGGGGTTCCATACGCCGTCATCTTCGACCCTCTCCTTTACCTGGGGAAAAGACCCCTGCGGGTTTACATCTTGCACGGAGGACGCTACGTGGAGGTAGCCGATCCTTCGTGGCTCGCGGAGGTTGGGGTTGGATTGAAGCTTTGGAAAGGAACCTACGAAGGGCTAAGCGCTACCTGGCTTCGCTGGTGTGGCCAGGACGGGAAAGTCCTCCCCACTGGCTTAGAACTTGCCGAAAAGGAAGCCGAGAGAGCTGACCAGCAAGCCAAGAGAGCTGAGAAAGAAGCCGAGAGAGCTGACCAGGCCCAGGCAAAAGCCGAGCAAGAACGCGAACGAGCCGAGCGGTTGCTCGCTCGTTTGCGTGAACTCGGTGAAGATATCTCTTAAAACCCTTTTTTACGGGGTGGCTGTGGCTTCTGGTGCGGGGGTCGCTTCTTCGGCTTCGGGGGTCAGTTCGGGGGCGGGATTGTTGAGTTGTTCGATCATCATCTGCCCCACCATCACCATGTTCTGGTTGCCTAAGGCCTGACCGATATTGACGACCGTGTTGTAGTCTTGCAGGGCGGCCTCTTTGTCTCCAGCCTTCACCAGTAGTTCGGCTCGAGCCAGGTATAAGGCGGGGTCGCCGGGCTTGAGTTCCACCACTTGATTGAGCTTTTCGATGGCCGCGTCGTCCTGTCCGGCGCGAAGATCGAGAGTGGAAGCGATCTTCAGTAACTCTATTTTGCGGGCTGTGGCGCTGGTAACGGTTTGCTCGTCTTCGGAGTTGATTTCGGTCTCAACCTTGGCAAGTCCTGACTCGATCAGTTCGCGAGCTTCCTCGTTCTTGTCTTGCATGGTAAGGTTTTTGGCGAGTTCAGACTCGGCGAAGCCGTAATCGGCGTCCTGAGCTAGGGCATCTTTCAGGTACTTCTCGGAAGTGGCCAGCAGGGTCATGCGCTGGGCTTCGTCTTCGATCCGGATGGCCTTCATGTTGGTATAGAACCCGAGGTTAGCTAGAGTGGTAGGGTCGTTCGGGTTTTCTTCCAGTTCCTTGGAATAACGCTGAATCGACTGCTCCACTTCATCTTGTTGAGCCTGTTGCTGCTGGGGATCGACCTCCGGGGTGGGGGTGATCGCGCAGGTGACCGCGGGCAGCAGAAACGCGACGATCAGAAAGACCACGCCGAACTGGATCAGCCGATCCCGCGTGCTACGGCGCGGGGGGGTCCATTCTACATCGAAATCTTCCTGGGTTATTTCGACCACTTTCTTTTTCTTAAGCGGGCGGTTTGACATCGCTAGGTACCTCTATTGAAAAAATCTCCACAGCATTGAGAGCCGCTGCCATTCTTACAACGGTCTGGAACTCCTCGTCAAGTGAAGGCTCAAATTACATCTCCCACGCATGCGCGAGTTCAAAACTTTGCGGTTTTTGTAAAAAACATGTAAACATTGAATTTGCCGCTTGACGATCGATCGACCCGTGGGAAATTAGCCTCAGAAGCAAACAAGACTTAGTCACCCGGAGGAAAATAAAATGGGATTCTTATCAGGACTCGGAAAAATCGTAGGCGGAATCGCAGGAGCAGTTGTAGGCGCTCCTCTCGGACTACTTGGAATCGGCGGAGGGGCTGCAGTTGGCTCCTGGCTCGGTGGTAAAGTAGGCGGCTTCGCAGAAGGAATTTTCGGCAAAGCCAAAGAGGTTCTCGGGAATCCCGGCGGACGCAAGGGAGCACTCATCGGCGGACTGGCCGGACTGGCGCTGGCCCCTTTCACCGGCGGTCTTAGCATCCCCATCGGCGCAGCCATCGGCGGCCTGATCGGCAACAAGCCTTGCCACCATCATGCCAAACCTTGCTGTCACCACAACATGGGCCAATACGGCCACAACAACGGCTGCAACTCCCAAGGCTACGGCTACCCGCCCAGCTACGGCGGAGGCTACCCCGGGTATCCCGGCGGCGGCTGTTTCCCCGGCGGCGGATACCCTGGTGGATTTCCCGGCGGCGGATTCCCCGGCGGCGGATTCCCCGGTGGTGGCTACCCTGGCGGTGGATTTCCCGGCGGTGGATTCCCTGGCGGCGGTTCGAACCAGATGATGCAAATGATGATGATGATGCAGATGATGCAAATGATGATGATGATGGGCCAAATGGGTGGCGGATTTGGCGGCGGCTTCGGCGGCGGCGGATTCGGAATGGGCAATACCATCAACATCAACTTCGGCAACCAGGGTATGGGAATGTTTCCCCCTTGCTTCTAGGGAACCCTGAGTAGTACTCCGAGGAGGCCGCCCACCAGCAACGGTGAGGCGGCTTTCTTCATGGTGCTCTAAAAGCCGATTACAGGGGATTCCAAAGAAAAATCCAATATTTCTTTCCAAGAGGGGTAGACAGACCCGACTCGCGAGGGAAACTGCCTTTAGAAAGATTGTCACCGGAGGAAAGTAACTATGGGATTCTTATCAGGACTCGGAAAAGTAGTAGGCGGAATTGCGGGAGCGGTTGTAGGCGCCCCACTCGGACTGCTGGGCATCGGCGGAGGAGCTGCAGTTGGCTCCTGGCTCGGCGGCAAAGTAGGCGGCTTCGCTGAAGGCGTTTTCGGTAAAGCCAAAGAGGTTCTTGGGAATTCCGGCGGACGCCGCGGCGCGCTCATCGGTGGGCTCGCCGGACTGGCGCTGGCCCCTTTCACCGGTGGACTCAGTATCCCCATCGGCGCAGCCATCGGCGGACTGATCGGCAACAAACCTTGCCATCATCACGCCAAACCTTGCTGCCACCACAACATGGGCCAATACGGCCACAACAACGGCTGCAACTCTCAAGGCTACGGATACCCGCCTAGCTACGGCGGAGGCTATCCGGGATATCAAGGTGGCGGTTGCATCCCTGGTGGCGGTTACCCTGGAGGTGGCTTCCCGGGTGGTGGCTATCCCGGTGGTGGTTTCCCCGGCGGCGGTTTCCCCGGTGGCGGCGGCATGAATCAGATGATGCAAATGCAAATGATGATGCAGATGATGCAAATGATGATGATGGGCTCGATGGGCGGAATGGGCATGGGCATGGGCGGCATGGGCATGGGCATGG
>JBAYRN010000257.1:0-3844 GCA_041676625.1 Vulcanimicrobiota bacterium | reverse complement strand
TAGGTGTAGGTTGTGATATTGCCTTGAGCATCTTCGACGGTCTTGAGGTTGCCGCTGGATGTGTAGGTGTAGTTGGTGATGCCGCCGTTAGGGGCGATCATTTTGGTGACCAAGGTGGGGTCGTTGGAGTCTTGATGCAAAAAGTCCGTGATCCGTAACATGGTGTAATCCTTTCTAACTTGCAACAGGGATGTCTTCAAAACCCTCGATGATACGAAAGAGGTTGCCTTCAGCGTCGTTATAGTATTTCGTTGTCCTGAGAGGAGGATATTGCTGTTCCTCAGGCAGATTTGGGTCGATAACATCGACGATCATCTGATGTTCAGAGGTGCCTTCATTCTCATTATAAGTCGACGAATAGCCATATTGTGTTCGTAGCTCCCCGTTGACGATTTCGGCCGAGAGTCTATTAGTGGAGTTGTATTCGTATTCCGTGACGTGGTTGCCGACGGAAGGACGAATCTGAGTTCTTTTCGAGAGGAGGCCTCTGTTGTTGTATTCAAACTGGGTGATGTTGCCCTCGGGGTCGATGGTTTGCTTGAGCCGGTCCGGAGCTACGGGGTCTGATGAGTCGTAGTATTGAAACTGCATCTGCCTGCCCGTGGTTGGGTTAAGAGCCCGAATAGACTGGATCTGGCCGTCGGAGCGGTTGGTGTAGTAGAGGGTGTGCCCGCGGTCGTCCGAAAGTTCGACGAGATGTCCGTTGGAGTCGTAGACATAGCTCATGATGTTTCCGTTGACGTCTTCTGTCTCGGTGAGCTTTCCAGACTCGTCGAAACGCATGACGCTATGGTCCCTAGAGGTTAGAACGTATCGAGCGGTCGTGCTTCCGGAGTCCTTTTGAATCTCAACATAGTTGTCGGTATGGACGGGCACGTAATCACTACCGGAGAGTGTCCAGCGGAGGATGGTTCCGCTTTCGCTGCGGTAGACAAGGTCACCGCCTGTCATCTCGGTCACTCGAGCTGAGGAGGCGGAACTCCATCCGTAGCCCATTGACTGAGGTTCGCGACAGGCGTCGAAGCTTCGATAGATGCAGGTGAGACAACCGAATGCTCCCCCCGAAAAGACAGGGATCATGATCTTGATAAGGTTGGCTCCCTTGGGACATCCGGCGTAGCAAGGAACGGTGCCGTTGGTTACATAGGAGGTGTTCCCCGGTCCTGGACCGTCGACAACGATCACGACTTCGACCTGGGCTGCTTCCCGTGAAAACTCTCCCTGAGAGTTTTTACCATCCCAGAGATAGTTGAAGGCTCCGACCAGACCGTCGGGAAGGGTAGTATTGACGGGAATTGTTCCTACGGGTGGGTTTATCAATCCTGTGGTGGATTTGATGGTGATTTTGTAGTCGATCTGGGGCGGCGCCCATCCCAAAGGGAAGAGGGAGGAGTCTCCGGGTGCCGGAGAGGTGTACATGTCTGCAAGGATAAGAAGTTCTCCCTCTTTCGGGTCGGACGGGCACTCCACTTCGAGGTGATTACACCTGAAATCGAGGATGGCATAGTCTCCCACGAGTTCGGGGAATCCGGTTAACAAGGAGCCGTTCTCGTAATAGCTCAGCTCGGTACGGTAGCTTCCAGGTGAAGCAAAGATTTGTTCGGATGGGGTGAGGTTTTGAACGGTAAACGTCACGTTTAATCCCGTTGTTCGTGGAGTTTCATCGTCGATCTCATTATCGTGCACTTCGTCCCAATCGTCGGTGGAAATTTCGGTGCACTCTCCGGTTTGAGGGTCGTGTTCGCAGATCCCCTCCCGCTCCTTACGCACTTCACGTACAACGTCGTTTTCTTCTGACATGTAAAGGGTGAAGTGTGTTTCCGAAAACCCTGTTAATCCGAATTTTTCTCCAGAGCCGTCGATGGCGGTAGTCTCGATTCGGAAAATGATGGTGCGAGGGTCACCCGCATTCGGCGATGGGAGTGGGGGCGGGACCGGCATGGGGTACGATTCTTCGGCGTAGAGTTTATAGTCGGAGCTTTGGATAAAGTAGGGTGTGGAGATCCCTGTCTCCAAAGAGTTGTTGGTAACCGTTTTATCGAGTTGATGGGTACGAGTTTGTCTATTCCAGGTAAAAGACATTATTTTTGACCTCCATTCTTTGGAGCCTTTGGAGTTGCAGGGGCCGGTGGGATTACTTTCTGAAAGGCCTTGAGATTCCAGGGTAATGATGCCTTGAGGCTTGAGTATTGTGGTGATTGAGGTTGTTTTTTGTTACTCATGGGATTGGTCCTAACTGTTTGAAATGCTGGAGAGCGTCGTGGAGACACTCTATGAAGATGAGGAAAGCGTGGCGTTTAGAGGCTGGAATCCCACCAAGCTCTCTGTCCATCTCGAAGATGTTGAGATGGAGAGCTTCTTCAGCTTGTTTGTCGACGAGAGATTCGGTTGCCATCGAGGCCACGGCGATGACCGGGGCGCAGGCCTTGGCACAGAATGTGGCCTCGGTGATGCGCTTCTGGTTATCGACTTTGAGGTAGAGGGTGAGCCGATCACCGCAGCGGTGGAACCGAGCCTCTCCGACAAGAGCATCCGAGAGGGTACGGTTGTTGCGCGGGTGACGGACATGGTCCCAAAAGGTCGGTGAGTACATGACCGGTCAGATTCTGGTTTTATTGAGGGCCCGTGATTGTGGACGGTCCCTTCGGCTGGGTTTATTCATAGAGTTTCCTTCCGCCGTCGCCGCTTGCTTTGCGACGAGTGGTCGAACATGGGTTTTCATCGGGCCCCGGGGGACGAGTTCGGTTGGGTCGTCCTTTAGTGAGGCCGTGGATGATGGTTCCCATTGAGCGCTTTCAATCCAATCACTATCCGCGGCGGGGGTGTTTTCTTACGGTCTATTTTCAGCAATCGCTATTCAACGACTTTGAGGAGAGATTCCTCAGGGGCCGAGATGTTGGTGTTGACCTAAACTCTAGCCATTTTAAGCAAAAGAGCTTTCCAACCTATACAAAGCCTGAACGGTGTCGAAACCTTTATCAATCCAGTCGAAAAAGCGCTCAAGAACGGTTCTATTAGCCAGGCGCTGAAAGGTTTTGTCTTTGAGCATTTGTTCTCGGTTGCTGGTTTGGGGAAGTTGTCGGGTGAGCTCAATGGAGGCAAGGAGCTTGAGACGTAACTGAACTTCTTCAGCCAGGGTCTTGAATCGTTTGCTAAGGATAGCACCTCGCTCTTGATAGACTTGCTCTCTTTGGAGTCTCTCAACTTCGATCTTCTGGAGTTCTTCTTTGGTCTGTTCAGAAGAGCAGTAGGCGATCGGGGCGTCAACGCTTGGACGGCGGTCACCAGTTTTCTGGTGACCGCCGTCTTTTTCATGTAGTAATGGTCGCATCGGAGCGGGGGCTTGTTCGTAGCCTCCGTCTTGGATCTCAGAGACGATGTAGGCGGCTAGGTTCTGAATTCCGGGACGGTGGGGGGCTGTTTTGAGGACGGAGAGGATCAGTTCGTGGTTGTGGTCGTTACAGAGCTTGCGGGAAACTCGCTGACTAACTCCGTGCTCTCGGAGACCTTTTAGACATATTTTGTGAAGAGGTTCATCATCATTGTTGTGGAGGCGCACCAGAGACGCACCGCTGGTGCACCTAATGGAAGAGTCATGATGTTGTTTCTTTAGATCCTTATCTTTAATAAGTTTCTTTAGGGGTGAGTGTGCCTGTTCGGAATTGGCGGCGAGGGCAGTGATTACACAGGGTTTTGGGTGTTCGATTGCTGGCTGTGGGGCCATGATCGATCGATCATGAGGGTCATGATCGGAGTGTCCGGGGGGTCCGGATCGATCGATCATGACCACGCCCTGTTTTTGGGGCCTGGTGGCGTAGGTCTGTCTGGGGTCGGCGATCACTTC
>JBAYRN010000256.1:0-3877 GCA_041676625.1 Vulcanimicrobiota bacterium | reverse complement strand
GTGCCACAGGCTTGTGAGTTTTGCCAGAGCCAGGTACAGAGTTCAAGTGCCCCCGCCCTGGCCCAGCCCTCCACGGCTCCATTCGTGTATCAGGACTACTCGGTCTCCAGCGTGGGCCCCGGCCCCAAAGTGCTGCCCCGCGGTCGCGCACCTCCCTCCTCCCTTCCTCCGACCCCGGCATAACCCATTGACCTAACCCCTCAGGAGGAACCATGAATCGTTCGTCATTAAGGTGGGCCCTGGCCTTGCTAGCTGCCTGCCTTCAAATCTTCATCTTATCCCATCCCACCCTGGCCGCCGAGGATCGCGGCGACTTGGTGGTCACCGTGCTCTCAGAAGAGACCGAGGAGCCCGTGGAGGGCGCCGAGGTCAGAGTTATGAACCGCGCCAAGAATCGGGTTCTATACCGAGCAACCACCAATGCCGAAGGGATCGCCCGCTTCACCAACCTCTCCATTGGAGAAGTCTTTGTGGAGGCCTCCAAGGAGGGGATAGGCCTGGACCGCTCCTTACTCACCATCACCGCCGGTAGCGATAACACCTTCGAGGCTTACCTCATGCCGTTTGATGAGGACACCACCGCCATCCAGGTCGAGGGCGACCTGTTGCTGGTCAACAGCACCAGCCCCACCGAAGGGGCCACCACCCGCCGCGACAGCGACTTTATGAAGCGGCAGATCGCCGGAGGAAACGACCTCCAGGGGGTACTGGCCACCATACCAGGGGTGCAGAGCAACAGTCTGGGCCAGGTCCACGTGCGGGGTGAGCACAAAGCGTTGTCCCTCACCCTCGACGGCGTGGACCTTCCTATAGCCACCGAATCCTCCGTCACCCAACCCATCGATCCGGAGTTCATCGACACCGCCGAGGTTGCCACCGGCATGTACGATGCAGCCCAAGGGGGCCAGCAAGGGGCCGTGGTCAACGCCGTCACGCCCGGCGAGGGAGATGATCCGTTCGTGCGGTTTGACGCCAAGGTCGGCGACTACGGGCAAACCGATCTCATCCTCAAAGCCGGCGGCTCCAACGAGGCCAACGACGTGAACTATTTCGTGGGGGTCCGGCGACGGACCAGCGACCTCTACCTAGAATCCCCCCACCCCAATACCCAGGATCTCAACAACCACGGCCAACTGGTTTCCCTCATGCTCAAGCTCAACAAAAAGACCGACCTCTCCCGATTCGGTCTGACCTTGAGCCACCAGTCGGCCGACTACGGGGTTCCCCAGACTCCCCAAAATTTCGCGGCCGGAGTACGGCAAAACCAGGAAGACAGCAACACCCTGGCGCTCCTTTCCTGGAATCAGGAACTCACCGAAAACGATGACCTATTGTTCGGACTGGCCTTTCAAAGAAGTCGCCAGAAAACTCACAACAACGGGGCCTTCACCCCCTTTACTGCCGTTCCGGTGGCTTTGCAGGAAGAGTTGGCCGAAGAGGGCTTCCCCCTGGACCCCGAAAACCCCGGCTCACCTTATCTCCCCTCCACCGATCTCACCATCACCCAGCTCAAACCCAGCCTGGACTACACCCACCGTTTCCGGGAGAACCATCGACTGAAAGCCGGACTGAGCGCCAACTTCATCAACTCCAACCAGCGGATCTCGATCACCGATCCGGGAGGAGGCGGGGGACTTCCCAATCCCCTGGGTCTTCCCGGCACCCCCGTTGCCTTTCAGGCTGCTCTGGAGCGCGACGCCTTCGTGGGAGGGCTCTACCTGAGCCACACTTACCCCCTCACCGAAAAATTGATCGTGAACTACGGACTACGGGCCGACACCTACGACGACGGGCTCGGGCTCAGCACCGGCCAAATCTCTCCCCGAGTCAATCTCAGTTTCGCCCCCACCGACGAGCAGGCGTTTCGCCTTTCCTACAACCGGCTCTTCCAGCCCCCGCCGCTGGAGTTAGACGTGTCCGGAGGCACCCAAATTTTGCCTCAACGCACCGATGCCTACGAACTGTCTTACGAGAATCAATTCGCCAAGAACTGGGTGGGCAAGATCGCCCTGGTCCGCAAGGACTTCAAAGACCAGATCGATGTAGGCCTGCTCATCCCCAACAGCAACATTCCGGTCTTCGCTCCGGTTAATTTCGCCCGCGCCTACTATCAGGGAATCGAGCTGAGCGTGTCGTCCCACAATGAAACCGGATGGAACGGCTTTGCCACCGCCACCATCGGGGAGGCCAAGCCCACCGAGCCGGGGCTGTTCGTAAGCCATTTCCCTCGTTACAACGACCACGACCAGCGGATCCAGGCCACCGCCGGTGTGTCCCATACCTGGAAGAACGGACTTTCGGCCGGGGTCGACGTGCTGTACGGCTCGGGCTACCCCCAGGAAGCGCTTCCTCTGTACAACTCCATCGGCATCGCACCCTTCGGACTCAGCGGAGACCGCCAGAGCCGATTCATCACCAATCTGAACATCCAATACTTCCCGGAGGAGAAAGAAGGCGGCACCCTGGGTGCCGGACTGCAGGTCTTCAACCTCTTCGATGATCGCTCGCTGCTAAATCTGTTCAGCGAGTTCTCGGGCACGCGCTTCGTGACCGGTCGTCGATTTCTCCTCAATCTGAATGCGAGGTTTTAGTATGAAGCGAATCATCATTTTAATAGCCGCTGCTCTTCTGGTCGGCTGCGGTAGCTCCGGTGGAGGGGGCGTACCGGGCACGAACCGCCCTGGCAACTTCCTTTCCACCACCGTGGAGATCGAACAACGCTACCTGTATGTTCTGGACTCCGAAGACCCAGCCATCAGTATCTTCACTTTTCCCCTGGAGGTCGAAGAGGGGCACGGACACGGTCACGCCCATGCTCAGGCCATGAACCAGGAAACTCACGAAGATGACCATGACCACGATCACGAGGGGTCCGAACTCGACGAATTGGAGAACAGCCCGTTCGCGCTCGATCACCTGGCCATTGATATGGCGGTGGTCAACAACGATTTCCTGGCGACCCTGGATCCCGCTGGCGCGGTTCGCTCCTTCGCCCTCAACCGCACCGGGTTGGAGAGTAAAGGACTGCTCAACTCCGGGGTTTCAAACCCACGGCGCTTGCTGCTGCACTCCGGGGGCGTGGCTGTGCTGGGAGATTCCCTGGTGGTGCTGCAAATGGATGGTTTCGGTGAGTTTTCCACTCTGGCCCGAATAGACGCGACAGTTGATTGGGTGGACGCCAAACTCAACGGAGGAGTCGGGGCGGCCTCCACCTCTGTGGGTGCGGTCGGATTCAGCCTGGACGGCGGCGGCTTTGAAGTCCCTCTGCCCGGCGCCGGGCGAGGTGAACTGGCTTATGCGGCGGAGGGACTGTACGTTTTAAATACCGCCGACGGCTCGGTGAGCCTGCTGAGCCAGGGTAGCGATGGAAGCCTGGCCCTGGAGAGAACCATCCCATTGGGAACCCTCTCCAACCCGACCCACATCCTGGCCCTTTT
The DNA here is from genome assembly GCA_041676625.1 of Vulcanimicrobiota bacterium. Classification (GTDB taxonomy): domain Bacteria; phylum Vulcanimicrobiota; class Xenobia; order Xenobiales; family JADMJV01; genus JAEXNA01. The sequence continues at coordinate 440 of JBAYRN010000256.1, read as the reverse complement.
TGACGGAGAAGACCTTCTCATCGCAAACTCCGACTCGGTCGGCCTCTTTCACCCCCATGAAGGAGACCTGGAGGAGGAGGGTTTCACCGCTCTGGAGCGGGAGCCCGTACGTCTCTTTCACGTTCCCGAGAGCGAACTGATCTATGTGGGCCACGCCGAGGGAGAGGGAAGCACCCTCGTCAGACTCGAAGAAACCGGCCTCGAAACCGCCGACGAGTCCGGCCCCGGGCACCACGCTCCGAGCGCATTCGGAGTGGCCGATCGGGTTGATCTGGTGACGGTGACCAGCGGTATTTAGGGCCTGTTGACATTCAGCATTCCGAGACAAACGCAGTACATTTTTCTCCTCCTGGAGTGGAATTTTCTGTGGAATAGTGGATCTATTTGAGGAAAATTTCGCTTCAGGAGGTGGAAAATGGGCAAGTTTGGCGACTGAAAGT
>JBAYRN010000255.1:0-3975 GCA_041676625.1 Vulcanimicrobiota bacterium | reverse complement strand
GGCCGCCTCGCGAGCCGCCGCCACCAGCGGAATCTCCCTTGCTCTCTCCGCTTGCAGATCCTTATCCATCTCCTGTCGCACCTTGTCCAACGACTCCTGATCGAGCGGCAGATTGGAGATGTAGGAGACCAGAGCAAATTCCAACACCTGCGCGGTGGTCACCGCTTCACCTTGCTCTACGGAGTGGAGTCGTCGGGCGTAATCCAGCATGGCCAGTACTTCCTCGGAAAGCTTGCAGCGGAGTTCGCTGGTCGGCTGCTCTGGCTCTTCGAACACATCACCGGGTACGCCACCTTTTGGGGTCTTGCTCACTAGCTTTTCAATCTGATCACAGTCCAGCTCTTTGGCCAGTTTTAACCAGTAGTCTTCGGTCTCGACGACGGCCTTGCCAACGATCTCTCGTAACTTGCTCCAGTCGATCAGGCCGTTTTCGGCAGCCCGTGTTAGTTTGGGTAGAGACAGAAGGCTGCGGGCCACCCGGCGACACTCCCGCGCCGCCCTCTTGTTCATTCCCAATTTAGCGGTGGCGTAGTGGATCTCCGAAGAGCAGCCGAACTTCTTGAAACCTTTCGACTCCCGCATGGCCAGAAGGCAGCGCCCCAGGATCAGGCGATAAGTGGTCAGAGTGGCGGTGGCTCTACGCGCAAACTCATGAACCTGCGACACTCCCAGGGAAAGCAGTATGTCCAAGCGGAAATAGGCGGGATTTGTGATGTGAGATTTCATACTCTATTTTAACCCACACGGGTTATCTTAGTCAAAAAATAGACAGCGAAGAAACCCTATAACCAAGCCGTTTGAGCGGTTTTTCAGGGATAATCTAAGGGGGCTAAAAAGAGGCTGATGACAGAAATTTCCAAAAGATTGAAGGAGTGCCGCAGAGAGGCTTTGAGCGGCTCCAGAAGAGGTGTTTGAAGGCGAGAGCATGGATCCTCGGGTCTGCTGGCCTGGAGAGAAAATATCTACGCAGTCCTTCGACCAGTTGAACACCGGAAGGCCGCCTAAACGTTCAACTCAAGAACTGGTGGGCATTTGCGTGTGCTTGAAAATTGGAATGCTTCCACCGTAACGGCAACGCCTTTCAGGTTTCCGGCCGCGTCGATCTCGTCGCTCATGTAAGGGTTTGATTGAGGTCCACAAGAGCGGCTATGGTTCAGTTTCGTCCAAAACCGTACGAGAATCGTACGTTAAATACTTGTGGCGGATATTTTCAACCTCGGACGGGCTAAGAGAACTCAGAGCATTGACTTGTTGGCGATAGTCTCTCAACAATTCATCATCTGATGGGAACGAATCCTTTCTTGCTGAAGCTTATCGAGTCTTTTGCGCTCAAGTTATGGTCTCCGAGGAGAGAACTTATAGCCATCCCATTCCCAGAGCCAATACCCACCTTCGCTTATTCCGCCTCCGTCATCATTCGTCAAGGACCTGTGGTAAGTAAGAAATCTTCCGTAGAACCGTTTGGGCGTCTTTCGCCGGAAGAAATCTTGTCACCCGCATATGGCAATATTTATTGCTCCCTCTACTGCAGCTAAAGCTAATCAGCAATTCTTCATTATTAGCGAGAAGAGGGGTCCAAAGAGTTACTTAGTCCTGCCAGGTCATTGTTTCAATCGTCCGTCTTTAGCTCCCGCCTGGTGTGAGCCCGCCTTCCAGGAGTCCCAGTGCTTTATCCACCACCACGGCCAGCAGGGCGGCCGGTACGGCGCCGCTCAGGATGAGGTAGGGGTCGTTGAGTTGCAGTCCGGTGACGATAGGCTCGCCTAGGCCACCGGCGCCAATGAACGCCGCCAGAGTGGCTACCCCGATGTTGATCACCGCCGAGGTTCGGACGCCCGCCATGATGGTTCGAACGGCCAGGGGAAGCTCCACGATGGTCAACAACTCCCGCTCGGTCAGCCCGATACCCCGGGCCGCCTCAAGAAGCTTAGGGTCGACCTCTTGAATGCCGGTGTAGGTGTTTCTCACGATGGGCAGCAGGGCGTACAAGAATAGCGCGACCACAGCCGAGCGCAGTCCGAGACCCAGCCCGGGCACGGCGATGAAAAAGGCCAGAAGAGCGATACTCGGGATGGTCTGGATGATCCCCGACAGACTCAACACGGGTTGGGCAAACCTCTGGTAGCGGGTGATGAAGATCCCCAGGGGGAGCCCAACCAGAATGGCAAGCCCCAGGGAGAGTCCAACCAGGGTCAAGTGCTCGACGGTCAGACTCAAGGTTTTCCCAGCCCGTTGCTGGAGATAGCTCAAGAACCCTCCGGCTTCTGCTCCCTGACTTACCGAGGCTTCACCGAGTAGCCCTTCTTCCTGGAGAAAGTCCCGGGCCACCTCGGCAATGGAGATCTTCTCCTCCTGCACCCGGTAGTTCAGCCCTCGCATGGTCTCGTCGTCCAACCGCCAGGCCAGTTTGGTGAGAACCTCTCGGATCTGAGGGTGAGCGCTCAGGACTTCCTGCCTGATCAGGGGTGCCCCGTGGTAGGGCGGAAACAGCAACCGATCATCTTCCAGCAGAGTGAGGTCGTAACGCATCAACTCACCGTCGGTTGAAAAGGCATCCAGCACGTCTATGTTGCGGCTGGCCACGGCCTGGTAAGCCAGGCTGTGCTCCATTCCCCGAATGTTGGCAAAGTTCAGGTCGTAGACGTCCTGCAAACCGGGAAATCCGTCCGCTCGATTGAGGAACTCGTGGCTCACCCCCACATTTATGGTCTCTTCGACCTCCTTGAGATCGGAGATCGTCTCCAACCCAAACTGAGAAGCGATGTCCTTGTGTACCGCCAGCACGTAGGTGTTGTTGAACCCGAACGGCTCGAGCCAGGCGATGTTGAAGCGCTTACGAAAGCCTCGAGAAACGACCAGGTAAGTGCGCAGCGGGTCCCGCAGCTTGAGATCCAGTTCCAAGATGGTGACCGCACCTGTACCGGTGTATTCGGGATAGATATCGATTTCTCCATTTTGCATGGCTTGAAAACACACCATGGTTCCACCCAGGCCCAGGCGACGAACCACGTTGAAATCGGTATGAGCCTCCAAAAGCTGGCTCATGAGCTCGGCCAGGATCCGGGACTCGGGCAAGAGCTTGCTTCCCACCACGATGGTGTGCTCGCTCTCGTTCGATCTCTCTAGATCCAACTGCGCCAGAGTCGGGCCGATCAGACTGAAGAATAGAAATAGGAAAACTGGCAGGGATTGCTTTCTCATCAACGGGACTCCACGTGGCTGCGCACAAAATCTTGCACGAAATCGTTTTCCGGACGCTCTCTGAAGTCGTCCTCTGAACCGAACTGGACCAGTTTTCCACCGTCCATCAAGGCGATACAATCACCGAGTTTAAAGGCCTCTGCCAGGTCGTGGGTCACCATCACCACCGTTTTGCCGACCTCTTCCTTCAATCGTAAGAACTCGTCGTGAAGCCCTTCTCTGGTAATGGGATCGAGAGCTCCGAACGGCTCGTCCATCAAGATGATGGGAGGGTCCAAGACTAGAGCCCTGGCAACCCCCACTCGCTGCTGCTGCCCCCCGGATAGCTCCCGGGGGTAGCGATCGCGGTACTGGTCCGGGCTCAGGCTCACCAGATCTAACAGCTCGTCCACTCGGGCTCTCTTGCGCTCATTCTCCCAGTGGAGGATACGAGGCAGAAGCCCGACATTCTGGGCCACCGTCAGGTGAGGGAGCAACCCCGCCTTCTGAATGACATAGCCGAGACCTCGGCGCAGTTCGATAGGGCAAGCGTGGATCACGTCCGTGCCGTTGATCCAGATATCGCCGCTGGTGGGTTCCACCAGCCGATTGATCATCTTCAAGCAGGTGGTCTTGCCAGACCCACTGGTGCCGATCAGACAGAGAGTCTGCCCTTCGGAAACCTCGAAACTGACGTTGTCGACAGCCTTGACCGGCTCGCCGTCCTGGGAATTGAATACCTTGGTAATATTTTGTACTGAAATCAAACCGGAGGCACCCTACCATGAATAGGGT
>JBAYRN010000254.1:0-3989 GCA_041676625.1 Vulcanimicrobiota bacterium | reverse complement strand
TGCACGTCGTCCTGGGGTCGGTGGGTCTGACCGAACGGCTTGTGGTCGAGATAGGTGATCTCCGGCAGGACCGCTGCCGCCGCCACTTCGCACCCCATGCTGTGAGCCAGCAGGCTGATGTGGGCCTTGGGATACTTCTCTTGGAGAGCCAGTAAGAGCGCTCGGGTGGGGCCCCGCCCTACCGTCCGGGCCACCGGAACCATATCGTGGTAGGCTCGAATCATTCGCAAGGCATCAAGCCCCTTGGAACTCGGAATATCGACCGCCGAATCCCATTGCACCCCCACGAAGCCCACTCGCGATTGATCCGACTCAAACAGGGGCCGCAACCGTTTGACCAGCGTATTGAAATCCCGGGTGCTGCCCGCTCGAGGCTTCTTGAACCCGTGAATGAAGACGACGATCTGTTCGGGGTCCTCCTGTAGCCTGGAAAGCTCGTTCAGGGTGGCTTCGATCGCTTCCGGTGTGAATTGACCGTCCCTTTCGAGCCAGAGTGGTGCAAACCCGTCCGGTGTGTGGACCTCCGGTTCCTGGCCCAGACCCACCATAGACATCAACGCCAAGAGCAATAAAACCCGAATCGAAAATCTCATCTCTCTGAATTTTGATGAGAGCTGAGGTCACCTGCCAGGATGGGGTCATACGACCCTGGTGGAGAGGGTCGGGTCAGATTACACTTCAACTATGTTGATAGTTGTCATTCTCACAATTCTGGTTTTTGGTTACGTGTACGTGGAGTCCGGACTGCATCGAAAGCAGCGGGTGGTTTGGGCGGCTCTGCTTCACGCGGTCCCGGCGGGGATAGCCTTTTTGTTGATCTGCCATCTCGGTTTCGGGAATAGTTGGTTCAGTGGCTGGGAAGTGGCCTCCTTTTTGCTCCAGATCCTTTGCATTGCGTATCTGCTTTTCGTCGGGGTCACCGCTTTACTGAGCTCTTTCCTGGAAAACTTCTTTCCGAATCCCCAAGCCAGTGTCTTTCTGTCGGCAGTTATTCTTTTCGTCTGCTCGATTTTGGGCGTTCAATACGTGGCTTAGCTCAGATGTTCGACCGGGGCTTTCCTGTGCGCGGAGGCTTGAACGACCCGGGATAGAATATAGTTGATAGCAGGGGGATTGACTGCTGGATTTTTTAATGATGAAGCCCAGATTGGGCGGGATGAGTTTGATCGAGGTGGTGATCTCCATCTCCATCCTGTCTATTGCCGCTCTCGCCATTGTCCTCACCCTCACCCGCCTTATGGTGGCCCAAAATACATCGACGTACAACACGGTAGCCAGGCTGATCGCCGAATCTGAACTCGAGAAGGCTGCTCTGGCTGGAGCAGGCTCCTGGGACTTCACCGTTGATCCGCCTATTTTAATCGCGAAGGCAAGAGTGGGGCAGATCGACGAAGAGGTCGAGTTTCGCTATCAGATTTTCGCCACCTGGATCAGCAGCACCAATGAAAGTGGAACGGAACTCTTCGAAGCTGGGCCCGAAATGGGACGCCTGGCTGAACTTGAGGTACGGATCTGGTGGAACTCCGAGACAGCGGGAGAGGGCGCCGTGGAGCGAGGGATCGAGACCCTCTCGGTGAGTGCGATGGTGTACGATGAGACCTGATCCGGGCACCCCCTGCCGCGGCTTTACGCTCCTGGAGACCATGATCACGCTGGCCGTTTTCTCTTTGCTGCTGGTGCTGATCTTCGGGACCTTCAGCATGTCCACCAGCATTTTTCAAGACACCGACGTCCGCCAGTCCACCGAGATACAGATGAAAAGTATCAAATTGCTGCTGCAACGAGACCTGGAGATGGGCGACTTCTGGTACCTCAACACGGTCTTGAGAACCCACGGTGGCATGCAGCGCGACGGTATGGCGATCGGCACTCTGGCCGACTGGGACGATCCTGGCCAGTACGACGGCACCACCGGACGGCCGGCCTGGAACCGATACATCGTCTGGTATGCTACCCAGGAAGATACGGGACGATTGATTCGCCAGGTGATCGACGGTGGGGGATTGCTGGCGGCTCCCTACGCGGGTCTGAGTACAAACCTCAATGAAGATCCTGATACGAACAGCGATGTCCTTTACTCTCGCACTCTCTCTCAACGGCTTATGGACTTTCAGGTAGTTCCAATGATGCAGAACGGTACGGTGGAAGTGAAGGTCAGGCTGCAGTCTAAAGGCGCGGGGCGGCCGAACTCCATGGAGCGTACGGTGGAGAATCTGGAGTTGGCCATGACCTTCCGACCTCGCAATTCCTGGCCCCAAATTTGAGGATGCTCGCCTCCGGAAGGCACGGAGGTTCACCGCTAAACCATCCGAATGACTCCTTATGAGCATTCCCCACTTTCAAGGAACTGAAGATTATCTCACCGACTCGGCGTTGGAGTCAGCCGTGAACTGCGCCCTGGCCCTGGAGAAACCGCTGCTGGTGCGAGGGGAGCCTGGGACGGGTAAGACCTTGCTAGCCGACGCGATCGCCTCTTCGCTTTCCACGGAGCTGATCCACTGGTCGATCAAATCCACCACCAAGGCAGATTCGGGTTTGTATCATTACGACGCGGTGTCTCGGCTATATGACAGTCGCTTTCAAGATCGCGACGTCTCTGATATCGGGCAGTACATTCGCCTGGGGCCCCTGGGCCAGGCCTTTTCCTCGGACCAGCGGGTGGTGTTGCTCATCGATGAGGTGGATAAGGCGGACATAGAGTTTCCCAACGACCTGCTGCACGAACTCGATCGCATGCGTTTTTTCATCAGAGAGACGGGGGAGGAGGTGGTCGCTCGCCACCGGCCCGTGGTGGTGATCACTTCCAACAACGAAAAAGAGTTGCCGGACCCGTTCTTGCGCCGCTGTATTTTTCACTACCTGGAGTTCCCCACCCCCGAATTCATGCAGCGGATCCTGGACGTCCATCACCCCAACCTGGAAAAGGAGGTGGCCGTGCAAGCCCTGGAAGTCTTTTACAACCTCCGGGACATGGCGTTGCGCAAGAAACCCACCACCAGCGAACTGATCGACTGGATCGCGGCTCTCAAGGTGACCGGTGCGGGGGGCTCGCTTCTGGAAGGTACGGTTCCTTTGCTGGGCCTCTTACTAAAAAAGGAGCAAGACCTGATGCTGGTCTCTCGCCAGTGGGCCCATCGTGGAGTGAACTGAGTGCTGATCCGCTTTTACTATGCCCTCCGTGCGGTAGGCCTGCGGCCCGGCATTCAGCAACTCCTGACCCTGGCCGAAGCCCTGAAGAAGGGACTGCACGGTCAGACCCTCAGCGGGTTCTACAACCTGGCCCGTTGCACGCTGCTCTCCGATGTGGCTGACTTTGACCGCTTCGATCAGGTTTTTTCGGCCTTTTTCGCGGGGGTGGAGGAGGCCGCAGTGGAGTTGAGAGAGACTCTTTTGGAGTGGCTGCAGAAGGTGCAGCAGGGGGAGCTTCCAGAGCTCACCCCTGAAGAGCGAGAGATGTTCGAGAAAATGGATTTTTCAGAATTGGACCGCATGTTTCGGGAACTCTTGGAAGAGCAGAAAGAAGAGCACCACGGCGGAAGCAAGTGGATCGGGACGGGTGGTAAGTCCGCCTTCGGCCACTCCGGCGCCCCCCGTCCGGGTTTCCGGGTGGGGGGTACCGGTCAAAACCGGCGGGCCCTCCAGGTAGCCGGGGAGCGGCGGTACAAAGACTACCGACACGACCGCATGTTAGATATTCGACAGTATTCAGTGGCGCTGCGCAAGCTCCGGCGTTTCGGGCGGGAAGAGGGCGAAGAGGTGCTCGATATCGACGCCACCATTGAAGCCACCAGCCGTCTGGGTGGAGAGTTGGACGTGGTGCAGCGCCGGCCCAAGCAGCCCACCATGCGGGTACTCTTGCTGATGGACGTCGGGGGCACCATGGACCCGTTCGTCCATCAGGTGGAAGCGCTCTTTTCGGCTGCCTCCCAGGCCTCTCATTTTCGTGAATTCCGGGCCTTTTATTTTCACAATTGCGTGTACGGAAGGGT
>JBAYRN010000253.1:0-4012 GCA_041676625.1 Vulcanimicrobiota bacterium | reverse complement strand
TGGTGCTGCCTTTAAACTGTTCGAGTTTTTGTTTCTGTTTGAGGGTGACGATCTCTTGGTCCAGCGCCTGATCGATGTCTTCAAGGACGGGTATCCCGTAATCTCCGAATTCAAAGGAGTAAGGATCCTGCGGGGTGAGTACCTTCTGGGCCTCGAATCGCTCTTTCATGTTTTCCAGAAAGGCGGCTGGGTCTTTCACGACCTGGGCAATGAAGGGATTTTTTTTAGCCTGAGTGGCGTTTCGCTTACCATAGATGGCGGCTTCTTCGGGAAGAATCTGGACCGCGGGATGGTCGGCAGCGACCTCAACCTTCGAGGCCTCGAAACTATCCAGGACAGCCGGGCTGAATTTGCTTTCGTCCACCGAGCGGGAGACGATCATCTGGGGCAAGTTACTGGCCATTCGGCGTTGGACAGAATTGACAGGTGCGAAGTTCATAGCCTGAGATTAGACCGCCGAGCTGAAAAAACGGTGAAAAAGTTTGGGCTATTCGAACGTTTACAACCCGTTTACATCCCTTTCTCTTCGGCAAGCCTCAGGTGGGCCACAGCCCTTACCGTGGTCTTAAGAAAATCTAGGAGACTGCGATGAAGATCAACACCGGCCTGAAACCGGCCCAAACCAAAATGCTCAATCGAGCCCTAAAGACCCTGATGAAATCGGAGAACGGCCTGGCTGTTTTACTGCAAAGCCTGCTCCTCCCCTTGCTGGCCCAGCAAGGAGGAGTGTCGCTGCCCTCTACGCCGGGCTTCGGCGGAGGCGGAGGCGGAGGCCAGGCTTCCGCTCCGGCGATCGGAAACTTCCTGGGCGGTGGCGGCGGAGGCGGGGGAGCCACAGCTTCAGCATCCAGGAGTCGTCCTGGCAGTGTTTCTGCAAAGTCGGCGGGAATGTCTGAGATCCGGGGAGGCTCCGCCATAGGCAAGAAGATCGCGGCCGAGGCGCAAAGACACGCCACGGGTTCGGGCGGCTACTGCTTTAAGTATGTGGGAGAATCGCTGCGGAAATTTGGCATCAACACCAGTGGGGCCAGCGCCTATATGGCCGCCGACCAACTGGCCAAGAACCCCAAAGTTAAGGAAGTCAAGGCCGCTCCCCAGAACTTCAAGAAGCTACCTCCCGGAGCCATCGTGGTCTGGGACAAGGGGCCCGGACACCCCCACGGCCACATCTCCATCGCCCTCGGCAATGGAAAAGAGGCGAGCGACGTCATCCGGGATCAGATCACCACCTACGGCACCAAAGCGCGGGTCTTCATGCCGAAGAAGTAGCTCAAACCGGTATTCGGATCCGAACCAGGGTGCCCCGCCCTGGTTCGGACTCCAGCTCAATGCTGCCCCGCAATTTTTCCACGAACTGGAGGGAAACCCACAACCCCAGGCCAGTGCCCTTCCCTACCGGCTTGGTTGTGTAGAAGGGCTCGAACGCTCTTTGCTGATCGGACTCGCTCATCCCCAAGCCCCGGTCAAGCACCTCGACCACCGCCTCCGACCCACGCTTTCCGGCCCGAATCGTCAATTTCCGCCGGTCGTCGGGAGTCACTTCCATGGCTTGCAGGGCGTTGAGGCAAAGGTTGGCGATCACCTGGTGAAACTCCTGAGGCCAGCACAGCAGAGACACCGGTTCCAACCGGGTCTCCACCGCGACCAGGCTCTTCTTGATTTCAAAGCTCAAGAACTGGAGGGTTTCCTGGATCAATTCATCCAAACGTACCTCGGACTTCTCTCCGTCGGGGTTGCGGGAATGGGCCAGCATGGTGTCGGTGATGGTGCGGGACCTCGCCACCGCTTTCAGCGCCTTCTCGATCATTCTCCTGGAGAGTTCCGGCATCTCCCCCAGGTTGTCGCGCGCTTCTTCCAGCGAGAGACTGATGATGCCGAGAGGGGTGTTCAGCTCGTGAGCCACCCCCGCCGCCAGCTTACCGATGGCACTCAGTTTGCTCTGCTGGATGATGGTTTGCTGGGACTCTTCCAGTTGTTCTCTGGCCCTCACCACCTGATGGTAGAGCCGGGCGTTGGAAAAGGCCATGCCCGCTTGATAGGCCATCAACCTCAACTGCTCCAACGCTTCCTTGTTGAAAGAGTTCTCCTCGGTTGCGCCTAAAAAAACTGCACCGCAGGTCTTTTCGTGGGCCGTCAAGGGGGCACAGATGGCGCTCTTTACCGCCCCGGCCGGAGCTTTAAGCTCAGAACCCTGAAACGTTTCCAACCTCAAGGGAAGCCCGGTCTCCCGCACCCGTTCCAGGATCTCGGTGTTATCGGGGGACCCGGAAAACCCCCAGGCCCGTTTCACTTCCGAATCCTGGTCCCAGAAGAAGTAGACCAAACAGTAGTCGCAGTTCATACTACGGAGGAGCACCTGACCCAGGCGCTCGGCCAACTCTTCCATATGCAAACTGGAAGCCACGGCCTCGGCCAGATTGATCAAATTGGCCAGCAGATTCACCCGCTGCTCCAGGGTGCGCACCCGCTGAGCCGCCTGAGTCTGCTGCTGCTGCACGTTGTGGGCCCGAAAGGCCGCGTCGAAAGCTAGTCGAGCCTTGTCACAAAGCCAATGCAGACGCTTCTTCTCCGGACCGGAGAACTCTTCGGAGTCGACCCGCCCGGCATAGAGGACTCCGAACTCCCCCAGGGGCACGGCCACCCCAACCCGGTTTTCACACAGCAGACGGTCCTTTGCCCGGGCGCCGCTCTGCTCTACCGGGCGACGAGCTTCCCAACACTGTTCCACCACCGGCTCTTGCAGGCGGGTCAAGGCGACCCCCTGCAAGCGCTCCTCGTGCTCCGGTTGGACCTTGTAGAGAAAAGGCTCGACCGGCGCCTCGCTACCCGGGCTGGGGGTCAAAAAGATCACAGCGTCGTCGACTGCAACGAGCTGCTCCAGAGTGGCCAGCAACCGAGCACAAGTCTCCTGAAGATCGGGATTGCCCGCCAGATGGGTTGTGAAACCTTCCATGATCTGGTTGTGTTTTTTCGCATCGACCAGCGCTCGCGCGGCCCGTTGACTCTGCCCCCTGGCCTCTTTCAGAGCCGACAGCACTGCTGTGGTGGAGGTGTCCTGAGCCTGGAGGACGATGTTCTCTGCGGCGTACCGAGTGGAGGCTAAAAGCGGAAGCAAGGCCAGCAACAACCAGGGCGATTGGGCAGTCACTCCGGCTACCAGGACCGCGGCGGCGCCGAGCGCTGCCTCCAGTGGTCGCAACCGAAGTCGAGCTCTCAGCCACTGCAAACGGTCCTTCCCCTTCAAACGCTTGCCGGTACGGGAGGATTGACCTAACTGCAAGAGAGAGAAGACCAGCGGTCCCACCACCAGCGGCAGCCACGGCAAGTCGGGCTTGAGGGCAAGCACCACAGCGATCACCAGCAGACTTATCGCTTCCGGGGCACGAGCCGTCAGGGCGTCGAAAGCCCGCGCCTTGCGCCTCAAACCTGTCTCTACCAACAAGAGCACTCCCAGCAAGCCCGGCCCCACCCCGGGTACCGCCGCCCCTCCTACGTACAACGCCGAGGCCGGAGAAAATCGAGACTCAAACTCCAGGGCCACGGCGAATCTTTCCAGGACGAGGATGCCGCTTGCCAGCAGGAAAAAAGCCACCCAATCGCTAGGAATTTTTGAAAACACCGCGCTGCCCGCCAGGGCTATCAAGAGCGCGCTGCCCGCGACCACACGGCCCTGACCAGACACCTTTTAGCCGATCAACTGGTTCGCGGGATCCCCCAGGCCGTATCGGGCCTGGTGGTAGGTGCGGAGCAGGTCGGTGTTGGGCTCCAGGTCGTAGTCTCGGGCCAGCATACGCGCGCACCGTTCGTACTGCTTGATGGCCAACTCCGGCTGCCCCAATCCCAGATGGGCTCTCATCTTGAGGTGATGGGCCTCTTGCTTTTCGGGAAAGAGCTGCAGGAAGCGTTCAGAGTATTCCAGAGCTTCCCGATGGCTCTCAGCGGCCAGGCAGTGCTCAACCAGGGTCTCCAACATCTCGCCTGCCTTGCTCTCCAGAGAGCGTCTCAGCTCCAG
>JBAYRN010000252.1:0-4015 GCA_041676625.1 Vulcanimicrobiota bacterium | reverse complement strand
GATAGGCGCCGTGCCGTTACCCATCCCCGCCCTGAGGAGCGCTTCCAGCGAAGTGTATTCCTCGAATAGATCGCTCATGGCGGGCATCTTGAGATCGAGATGATGGACGTGGAAATCGGGAGTCTTCAGGTCCTTTAGAGAAAGCTTGTCGTTTTGCGGGTCCAGACGGATGGGGCTCTGATCCTGGCGCAACTCGGCCACCTCGGCCCGTAGCTCCGCCACCTCCCGCTGCAGATCCGCATAAGTTGGCTGCTCGACCGGTGGCGCTTGAGCGGCCGGGGCGTCCGCCGGGCGGATCAAGCGAGGGGCTGGGGACTGTACTCTCTGAAAGGCTGAAACATCCATGGCTTTACGCTTTAAGTTCGGGGTGTAGGGCGCATACCCTTGGGTTGTTGGCTTCTTCGGCCTTTTTCTGTTTGTCTGCCTCCGCTTTTTCGCTCCAGAATTTGATCCGGTCTCCCGCGTGATTCAGTCCCCGATAGGCGTGGCTGATGGCGTCCACTGCGTAACTAAAGCCCATGAGGGTTTCGCCCAGGCCCACGAATTTGCCGGTCAGCACGCCGATTCCGCCGATCGCTCCGGCTAGATCGGTGGCCACGACGGTGGCGTCGATGGCGCGCTCCATGGTGGAAGTGGTGGGGTTGCTGAAAGTGTTTTTGGCCCGCACCACGTTGCCGCCCAGCAGCGCGAAGCGCATGACTGGCACGATGGTCTTGTCGAAGCCGCCTTTGATGGAGGGGTCGACCTTCTTCAAGATGGTGTCGGAGAGGGCCGTGGCCGAAATGCGCATGGCCAACGCAGGGTCGTTCTTGGCGGCCAGGACTCCCTCGTTTAAGGTGTTGCGCGTCCCGGTGAGCACGATGTCAGCGGTCCGGGCGAATAGGCCGGGCTTCTCTTTGCATTCGCACTCGCACTTGCCGGTAGAGTCGCCGGGAGGCTGGGCTTGGGGGGCCGACCTTTGGACCACGGCCGGGCGATGCGTTCTCTGGATGTTCATAGAATCTTACCTTATCTCTGGGATGGCGGTAAGATAGTGAGTGTAGATACAGTAGCAGTTCCAGGCTGGAGAGAACGTTGCCTGGAAGTTAATAAACGTTCAGGTAGGGAACCTTTATGGTCACGCGAAGGACTTTGCGGTGAATCTGGATGAGTTTATAAAAGAGCGCTTGACGGCTGGCAGGATGGACTCCGAGGGCTCCTTCACGGTAGATAGCCTGGCTGCCCTGAGAACGACCCTCGCCTCGGGCCTGCCCGAGCCCCACTACTACCTTTTTCATATCCTGCAAGGCTTAATTCAGTCCGGCGCGACCGAAATCAAGGTGGCCATCGGGCCCCGGGAGAACCGAATCTCCTTTCTGGACCCGGAGAGGAGCTTCACAGACCTGGAAGCCCTGGCAGCCACCTTCAAAGATGGTCTTTCGGTGGCTTCCAACGATCCTCTGGAGCAGGTGATGGTGGGCATGACATGCTCTTTGAGCGACCACATGGATCGAGCTGAGTTTCTTTACGATAGCGAGTGTGTTCGGGTAACCGAGGGTGGTTTGGAGCATCTGACCACGGTCCACCCCTCCACTCCCGCCGTAGTTCTGCGTCGGCATCTGGAAACCGGCCTGAGCTTTTCCTGGAGCCGCATCTGGGGAGCCCGTAAAGAGGAGTTTCGCATTCGTAAGCGGTTCGAGCACTCCCCGGTACCTCTGTCCATCGCCGGGCTTCTCACTGAGCCTCGAAACAGTTGGCGGCGGGGGGAGCAAGAAGGCCATTTCGCGTTACTCGAAGTCGCTGTTCTGGGCACGGACAACCATCGGGGAGAACCCCTGGGGGAGGCCAGGGAGGTGGAAGGATCGGCGTGGATGCTTCGTTGCGGCAGTTCCCATCCGGAACCGAAGGGCACCGATCTCGTCATCGCGCCCAATCTTTTCGTGGCCGCGCTAGACGGAACGCAGCCGGTGATGGCCCAGGAACTGGAGCACCGCTGGGAGTTTCGCCAGTGGACTCTCTGCTTCACCACCCACACCGAGGGGCCAGCCGAAATACAGTTTGTGAAAAACGGCTGTCATCTCCAGACTCATCAGGCAGACCTGGGGCTTCCCGGACTGCGCATCGTGGCCCCCGCCGAGGGACTGAAGGTGGACGCCAGTGGCTATCAAGTGGTGGAGAACGATGCCTTTCGTGCTCGCCTGGAAGAAGCTCGTGCCTTGATCGGGAAAGCGGTGGAGATGCTGAAGGCTGAAGACCTTAGAGGTGCCCTGCTCGCCGGGGGAGACGATCCTGACGAGGTGCTGAGCCGGTTCAATTGGCTTTAGTCTTTTCCCATCATGCGGCGCCGGAGCAAGTCCCAGGGGTATTCTGCTAAACGGCCTTCGGAACGTCTGCGCCCCCACGACTCGTAAGGCCCCTGGAGTTTTGCGGGTTCTAAGTAGTAGCGAAAGACGAAGTCTCGACCTGCAGGTTCCTGGGTGGTGAGCCAGCCCCGTAGTCGGCCGAACCGGAGATCGTTGAACACGGGGTTTCCGTCGTCGAGGTCAAGACTGTAAAAGCCCCGACTGAACCAAAGGAGCGTTCGGCCAGCCGGTCCTTCTCCGAATTGAGGAAGCAGGTCGGCATTCTTAGGGACCTTCTGCCAAACCGGTTTTCGGTCCGGTGGGTCGAGCAGCGCCCCGTTGGTCACCCAGACATCGGTGCCGGTATCGACGTAGGCGTAAAAAACCAGGCTGGTAAAGGGTGCGGCTGCTGTTATCATCTGCCGGTATTCGATCCCTTGACTCTCCCAATCGGTCTTGAGGCGGTGCTGAACGGTGTACTTTGACACCAGCGTGAATGCGAGATACCCGATGAAAAAGACCAGGCCGGTCTTCATGGGGGTGAGGTTTAAAGGTCGTCCACCACGATTTTTCCACAGTGATGTCAGGAGCGCCAGACCAAGGGGAATGGTGACGAGGGGGTCGATGATGAAGAGCGACCCGATATTGACCGGATAGTTGGAAAATGGCTGAAAGATCTGGGTGCCGTAGGTGGTCAGGCAGTCCAGCATCCAGTGAGTGTTCAGGCCCAACCAGACGAAGAGGGTCCAGCGGCGCAGGCTGATATCTCGTTTGAAGAGACGCTGGAAGAGTGCTGCCAGTAGGGGAGAGAGCAGGGTGCAAAAGAATGCAGAATGGGTGAGCCCACGATGCGAGGCCAAGGCCTCGGGCGCCGAAAGGAAGGGGTGGGTAAAAACATCGAGATCGGGCAATGTGCCCACCAGACCACCCAGCCCCGCCGCTTGCCAGGTTAAGGCCCGTCCCTCCTTCGGAGCATCCGCCCGGCGCAGGGTCATCTCCCCTATGGCAGCGCCCAATACGAACTGCGTCACGGAATCCATAGTTCAGGTGTTGCTTCTCGAGCCCGGGAATCCTCGCGGGGTGGGGAGGGGGGTAAGCGGGGCGCGGGAGACTTGCGGTTCGCGACAATGATCTTACAGTTGCAGTTTGGCTAGAGGGGAAAAACGTTGTTAATCCGTGCTTTAAGGGCTTTGGTTTGGGTGATAAGTGCGCGACATGTTTCTTTGGGGTCCCCTGGCAAGTGCGTCTGGGGGCAGTGCAGGGGATTGGTGGGAGCGGGTGCGCGGGGTGGTTTGAGTGGGCTTGCGCGGGAAGTGAGCAATGTTGCTGCCTTTTTGGGCAAGATGGGTGTTGAGGCGCCTCCGCGCTGCCGCATGAGGCGCCCTGGAGGTGCCGTAAACCGGGTTTGCGCGGGAAGTGAGCAATATTGCTGTCTTTTTGGGGCAAGGTGCGCGTTGAGGCGCTCCCGCGCTGCCGCATGCGGCGCCCTGGAGGTGCCGCAAAGCCCCGCGTGCGCCGTTGAGGCGCTCCCGCGCTGCCGCATGCGGCGCCCTGGAGGTGCCGCAAAGCCCCGCGTGCGCGTTGAGGCGCTCCCGCGCTGCCGCATGAGGCGCCCTGGAGGTGCCGCAAAGCCCCGCGTGCGCGTTGAGGCGCTCCCGCGCTGCCGCATGCGGCGCCCTGGAGGTGCCGCAAAG
>JBAYRN010000251.1:0-4045 GCA_041676625.1 Vulcanimicrobiota bacterium | reverse complement strand
CCGAGGATTTTGGGAACATTAGCGTGCCTCTACCCCCTCTCCCCACTCAAAAGGCCATCGCCAACTTCCTGGACCGCAAGACCGCCGCCATCGACGCTCTGATCGAGAAGAAGGAGAAGCTCCCAAAGTTGCTGGCCGAGAAGCGGTCGGCTCTTATCAATCAGGCGGTGACCAAAGGCCTCGACCCCAACGTGCCGATGAAGGATTCGGGGATTCCCTGGATTGGGGAGATTCCGGCGCATTGGGAGATTATACCTCTGGGCTACCGAGTTTCGATGCAGGGTGGTTCTACTCCAAGTAAACAGGATGAGCGATTCTGGGGCGGCGATATCCCTTGGGTATCACCCAAAGACATGAAGCGTTTCGAAATAGATGACACCATAGACAAGCTAACCAGCGACGCGCTAGAAGCAACCTCTATCCGCCTGATAGAGCCTGGTGCAACACTGGTTGTCGTGCGAGGCATGATACTGGCTCGGAAGTTACCCGTTGGCCTATCAGTAGTGCCCTGCACAATCAACCAAGACATGAAAGCTATTGTCCCAGGGAAAGGGCTCGACGCCAGATACCTTTCATGGCAACTAGATGCTCGAACGCAGGAGGCTATGTCATTAATTGAAGAAGCTGGCCACGGAACGAAGACTTTTCGCACTGACCTGTTTACAAAGATGAAGATACTCGTTCCACCCGTCTCAGAGCAGAGAGAGATTATCACACGCCTAGAGAGAAAATTGGAATCTTATGATTCGGTTGATGGCAATACGCGTGTTTCAATAGAGCGTCTAAAAGAATACCGCCAATCCCTAATCACCGCCGCCGTCACCGGCCAGCTCGAAATCCCCACCGAGGAGAGCCTCCGATGATACCGGAACCCGCCAACACGACGGCTCTGATCGGCGACCTGAGTTCCCTTATCTCCCACGCGCGCGGTCGAGTAGCCCAAACCGTGAACAGCGAACTGGTGGGCCTTTACTGGCAAGTCGGCCACCGTTTGCGCAACGAGCTTCTCGGCAAACAGAGGGCGGAGTATGGCAAGCAAGTGATCAAAACCGTGGCCGTGGCTTTGGCAGCGGAGTTCGGACGTGGATTCGAGAAGCAAAATCTTTACCGCATGATGACTTTCGCTGAACGATTCCCCGGTCCCGAGATTGTGACCGCACTGCGGTCACAATTGAGTTGGACCCATCTGCGCGAAATCATCGAACTCGGCGACCCCTTAAGGACGGTGCCCAAACGATGAGTAACCTGGTGCTCTACACAAGCGAGGACGGTCGCACCCGGCTCAACCTGAGGGTCGATGGTCACACCGTTTGGCTGACTCAATTGGAACTCGCCGAACTCTTTCAGACCAGTAAGAACAATATCTCTATCCACACGAAGAACATCTTTGCTGATGGAGAACTGACTCGGGAAGCAACTGTTAAGGAATCCTTAACAGTTCAAATCGAGGGGGGGCGCGAAGTCAAGCGTAAACTCACCATCTACAACCTCGACCTCATCCTCGCCATCGGTTACCGCGTGCGCTCCCCCCGAGGTGTGCAATTTCGCCAATGGGCAACCACTCACCTCAAGGAGTTCCTCATCAAAGGCTTCGTGATGGACGATGAACGCCTTAAAGATCCGGTCGGCTGGGACTACTTCGACGAACTTCTCGCCCGCATTCGGGATATCCGTGCGTCCGAGAAGCGGTTCTACCAAAAGGTGCGCGACCTCTTCGCTTTAAGTTGCGACTACGAGGTGCGAGAGAAAGAGACCCAACTCTTCTTCGCAGAGGTTCAAAACAAGCTCCTTTACGCCACCACCGAGCACACCGCCTCGGAGCTCATCCTGGCGCGGGACAATCCCGACGAACCCAACATGGCTCTTACGAGCTGGAAGGGTTCGCGCGTGCGCAAGGCCGACATTGTGGTGGCCAAGAACTACCTCACGGCCGATGAAAACGACACTCTCAATCGCCTGGTGGTCATTTTCTTGGAACAAGCCGAGTTGCGCGTGAAGCAACAGAAGGCGCTGACCTTGGACTACTGGCGCGACAATGTGGACAAGCTACTGGCCTTTCAAGAGCGGCCGGTACTCAAAGGCGCGGGCTCGGTCAGCCGTAGACAGATGGAGCAAAGCGTCGAAGAGCGATATGAAACTTTCGACCAGAAAAGAAGAGCCGACGAAGCGCGACTTGCCGATGCCTACGATCTCAAAGAACTCGAACAGCTTCAACTCGAACTCCAGCAGAAGCACAAGACCCCTCCGGAGGAGAACAACTGATGGCCAAAGGAATCCACACCGAAGAAACCCTGGAAGCTCTCGCCGAGGCCCACGAATGAGCGATTCTCTCACATTTCCTCGTTTGGTGGAATCGATCGGTGACGTTCATCGCGAGCTGGCTCGCCAGGCTAAGCAGGCCGTGAACGTCTGCCTCACTGTACGCAATTGGCTGATCGGGGCTTACATTCACGAGTATGAACTGAAAGGGGCGGATCGTAGTGACTATTATGGAGAAGGCTTGCTACCGGCTCTGGCCGATCACCTGAAACAGGTGGGTGTTCGGGGGACGGGCCAGCGTCAGCTATACAGATATCTGTCTTTCTATCGAGCCTATCCAGAGATTTTGCCAACACTGTCCGCACAATCTTTGTTAACGAACTCAGGCTCCACTCCTAGCGACATTTTGCCAACACTGTCGACACAATCCGCCGAATTACGCACGACGTTGGTCCAGAGACTGTCGTTCTCCCATTTCGATGAACTTTCCGGTCTGGACTCTGAGGCAAAGAGACGCTTCTACGAAGAGCACTGCCTGAAAGCGCGCTGGTCCGTCCGAGAACTCAAACGCCAAATTTCAAGCCTCTATTTTGAGCGTACGGCCCTCTCCACCGACAAGAGCAAGCTTGTTCGGATCACCGAGCGTA
This sequence comes from Vulcanimicrobiota bacterium, assembly GCA_041676625.1. Taxonomy (GTDB): domain Bacteria; phylum Vulcanimicrobiota; class Xenobia; order Xenobiales; family JADMJV01; genus JAEXNA01. The sequence continues at coordinate 1,139 of JBAYRN010000251.1, read as the reverse complement.
CCACCGAAACCGAACCTCCGAGCTTTCCCATCCGCGATCCATACGTCTTTGAATTCCTAGGGCTCAAGCCCGAAGAGGTCATGGAGGAATCCACCCTGGAAACCGCCCTCCTCGACAAGCTTCAAAACTTTCTCTTGGAATTGGGGCACGGATTCTGCTTCGAGGCACGCCAGAAGCGGCTTCTCATAGGAGACACCTATAACTTTGTCGATCTCGTCTTTTATCATCGGGTTTTGAAGTGCCACGTTCTCGTCGAACTCAAGGTCGGCTCCTTCACCCACGAACATGTCGGGCAACTCAACACCTACGTAAGCTGGTATGCCGATCAGGAGATGACCGACGGGGATAACCCGCCAGTGGGTCTATTGCTTTGTACCGAGAAAGACAACACCGTCGTGAAGTATGCCCTGGCCGGAATGAGTAACCAACTGTTCGTCTCCAAATATCAAGTCGCCCTACCGACTCCCGAGCAACTTGCCGCTATTTTGCCTCCGCCCTCGAATCCCGAAGCGACTTCAGAGGAGAACAACTGATGGCCTCACGCAGACTCAAGAGCCGAAGTGGGAACAGCTGAAGTCGTTCCACAAAGACAGACTCGAAGCGCTCTTCATCACCGAGCTGGCTCGAACGATGAGCAAACTAGGCTCCCTCGAACTGCTCCGCAACGGTTTTGACTTCTACGGCCAACATCTCGACCTGGCCTACTTTCAGCCGGGCAGCAACCTCAACCCCGCCCTCTGGGAGCTTTACGAGCAGAACAAGCTCACCGTCGTTCGCTAGCTCCGGTACGACCCTGCCAACCAAAACGAGCTGGACCTGGTCCTTTTCCTCAACGGTATTCCCGTGGTCACAGCCGAACTGAAGAACGAACTCACCACCCAGCGCGCGGCCCTTGCCAAGAAACAGTACAAAGAAGACAGAGATCCCAAAGCTCCGATCTTTCGATGGAAAGAACGGGCGCTGGTTCATTTCGCGGTAGACGCCGACACGGCCTGGTTCACCACTCGACTGGCGAAAGGCTCCACCCGCTTCTTCCCCTTCAACCGCGGCGACGGCTTCGGTGCCGGTAATCCGGCTGTGAAAGAAAAGCACCGGACCCACTATCTGTGGGAGAACGTCTGGGAGAGGCACAGCCTGCT
>JBAYRN010000250.1:0-4053 GCA_041676625.1 Vulcanimicrobiota bacterium | reverse complement strand
TCGCCCGCGCTGCTTCGAAAAGCCATTCCGAAAGGGGGGTCGGGGCAGTCGTGATCGACAAGTCGGGGGTAGAAACGAACCTCCGAAAAGAACGGCTCAAGCTGCTCGGCCGAGGCCTGCTGAAGGGCCAAAAACAGGAGCGCACTCTCCTCCGGCTGGGCGATCCGAAAGCGACGGCTCTGGAGGTGAGAGAGGAGAATTTTTCGACCCTGCTCCTGAGCGAAGAAACGATTCAGGGAATACCGATCCGAACAACCGAAGCGTTGCCAGGTAGCGAGTTCCCACTCGAGAAGCTCTCCGCCGGCCAGCGGGGTGGGGCTTTCAAAGCCTCCAGGTAACCGCTCTCTGCCCAACCAGTCGGGTTTTAGCCGCACTCGTAGAGACTGGCCAGTTCAGAGATGGTGCGGCGGACCCGTTCGTTCGCGGGGGCTGCCGGTGCCTGTTCGAAGTCCTTACCGGTCCAGGCCTGGATGGTGGCTTCCAGTGATTCAGCCAGCCCTCCCAGGTGGTAGCCGCCCTCCAAGAAGCCCACCAACCGCCCCTGGGCCGCCGTGGTCTGACTATCCTCGGCGACCGTCCAGGCGAGCTGCCGAAAGCCTTCTCGGGTAACCTTCATGGCGCCCAGCGGGTCTTGCCGGTGGGCATCGTAGCCGGCCGAGACCAGGATGAGGTGGGGATCATACCGGCGTATGACAGGCCGGACGATCTGCTGGTAGGCGAGCAGATACTCGGCATCACCGCAGCCGGCCGGTAGGGGAATGTTGTAGGTGAGCCCCTCTCCCTCGCCCTGGCCTCGCTCGTCCGGATAGCCGGTTCCGGGATAGAACGGGCTCTGGTGGATGGAGATGAAGCAGCTTCCGCCGTGGTCATACAGGCAGTCCTGGGTGCCGTTGCCGTGATGGACGTCCCAATCAAAGATCAGGACTCGAGCCCCTTGAGCGGCGCACACTCGGGCCGCGATGGCCACGGTGGAGTAGAGGCAAAACCCCATGGATCGAGTCGGGGTGGCGTGGTGGCCCGGGGGGCGGGCGGCCACGAACCCCCGTTGAAAATCGCCGCCGAGCACCGCCAAGCAAAGATCGATCCCGCCCCCCACGGCCAACCTGGCCACTGATTCAGACCATGGGTTGACGTAGGTGTCACCATCGAGGTGCCCTCCGCCCTCCGCGGTCAGCGCCGAGACGGCATCCAGGACGGATTGCTCGTGACAGGTCAGGAGTTCCTCATCGGTGGCTTTTCGAGCCTGGAACGGAGTAAGTTCACAGCCGATCTCCCCACTCTCCAACACCTCCTCCACGGCTTCCAGGCGCTCCGGTCGCTCGGGATGATCGGGGGACCGGTGTTTCTTGAAGTCGGGGTGGGTGAGGAGGGCGAATTTCATATTCTGGCCAGGGTCTCCACCAGGAGTTTCCAGGTCTTCTGCACGGAACTGACCTGCACTTTTTCATCCGGTGAGTGGGCGCCTCGGATGTTGGGTCCAAACGAGATCATTTCCATCTCCGGGTAGTTCTTCCCAATGATGCCACACTCCAGCCCGGCGTGGCAGGCCAGGACCCGGGGCTCTTCTCCGAACAGATCAGAATAGATCGTCTTCATCAACTGCACCACCTGAGAGTCGGGTTTGGGAGCCCAGCCGGGATAGTCCCCGGAAGACTTCACTTCGGCCCCGATCTGTTCCAGGGCGCAGGTGATGGCCCGGGCCATATCGGTTTTCTCACTATCCACCGAGCCTCTGACCAGACAGGCGACCTGAAAGCTGCCGTCTTCGAAGACCACTCGGGCCAGATTGCTGGAGGTCTGAACCAGCCCCGGTACGTCGGGACTCAGGCGATAGATGCCGTTGGGCAGGCTGTGCACGGCCCGCACGAACTGCAGGCCGGCCTCCGGCGTGGCGGCCTCTCCGGAGGCTGCGGCCAGGCTGCTCAGTTGCAGGGAGAGGTCCGGATCGGTGGTGGCGTACTCCCGGGCTAGCATCTGATCAAACTTTTCCACCATGCTCGTCAAGGCGGCGCCGTCCTTCACCGCCACGACCGCTTTCGACTCTCTAGGGATGGCGTTGCGCAGTCCGCCTCCGTCGATCTTCAGCAGACGGGCTTGAAGCTCTCGGGCCGCCTCTTCGAGGAAGCGGTTCATCAGTTTGTTGGCGTTGGCCCGCCCGCGATGGATATCCATGCCGGAGTGACCGCCGGTGAGCCCACCGAGGACCACTTCAGCGCACTGGTAGCCGGAGGGGATAGCCTCTCGCTGGTAACTTCCGCCGGCCACCACGTCCACCCCACCGGCGCATCCGATGCAAAGCTCGGTGTCTTCCTCGGTATCCAGATTCAGCAGATAGCGAGCTTCGAGAAGCCCGCCCTGCAGCCCCTTGGCACCGGTCATTCCGGTCTCTTCATCGATGGTGAAAAGAGCTTCCAGGGCCGGATGCTCCAGGGTGTCGGAGGCCAGCACCGCCATGGCGCAAGCCACCCCGATACCGTTGTCCGCTCCCAGAGTTGTACCCTGGGCCTTCACCCAGTCGCCCTCCACCAGCATCCGGATGCCTTCGTTCAGAAAGTCGAATTGGGTAGCCGAATTTTTTTGATGAACCATATCCAGGTGGGACTGCAGGGCAATGACCGGCCGGTCTTCCTTGCCGGGGGTGGCGGGCTTCTTGATCAGCACGTTGCCGATCTCGTCGCGGCTGGTGGGCAGTCCGAGAGAGCGCCCAAAATCCATCATGAATTTGATAACCCGCTCTTCCTTTTTGGAAGGGCGCGGAACGGCGTTCAGGTCGGAAAAGTAGTTCCAGATGACTTGGGGTTGGAGTTCTCTTATAGCAGTGATCATAGTATGTCGACTTTCTTAGCCCGGCCGTCCCGGGCCTGCTTAAGACCAGGCCCTAAAATAAATGAACTCTTCCTCTCACCCAGGTGTCTGATCTCGTGAATGAGTAAAGGAGAGCGAATGATGAAAGTGTGGGACGGATTGAAGAAACGGGCCGATGAGAAGGAGGGGTTTAGCTTTACCGCTCCTGCCGGAGAGGCCATACCCACGCGGGTGGGCTGGAAGGATCGCCTGGGCGAGAGCGTCTTATCGGGAGGGTTGCCCACGCTGCTGCTGTTCTTGAGCCTCCTGGGTTGGATGGGCTCGGGCGCCTCTTCGCTGGTGGCGGTGGTGGCGGCGGCTCCATTGCTGGTTTGGTTTTGTCGGCCTTTGCTCACTCGCAACGGAGTGGCTGCGTTCCCTCAAACGATCGTCACGCTGCCACTTTTGATTCTCCTGGCGGCAGGCGCGATGCTACTCCCGACGGTGGGTCGCTACCAGGCCAAGGGGGACCCCTTGCACGCGGAGATCCTGGCTGTCGTCTTTCAGGACAACCTGGAGAGCGTGTTGAGTTGGCCGGCCTTTTTCTCGGTGCTGGGCGTGCTGGGTGTTCTCTGGCTGTGGGTCTGTCGGGTGGGTTCGTGCAGCCCCTGGTTGCAGCCGGGGGATACCTCCAGGGCGTCGATGGCCTGGCGGGTCGCGCTGCTGGTGCTGCTGGGTGCGGCGGCGGTCGTGTTCCACGGGCGTGCCTCTCTCTCCGATCGTGAACAGGCCTGGCTGTCAGAGCAGGAGGGGTTCTACCAGACCAGACCTTTTCGAAACCTTCCGGCCCAGTCCCAGGATGACTTCTGGCGAAGTCGCGTGGAGGCCCTGGTCCAGGGTCGGAGCATTGAGGTTCCATCGCTAGCAGAGCACGCACCCACCAGTCTGGAAGAGGTGGAGGCGGCGGAGGCTTGTTTTTCTCGCACCATCATGGACGAATCCGTGGCTCCGTATCCCCGTAGCCGGGCCCTGCTCGATCGAGTGAAACTCCACTTGCGGCTCCGACCCAACGGTAATCGAGCTTTTCTCCACAGGAATCTTGAGGAGCTCGTTCGTTTGGTCGGTCAGAGCGAGTTGTCGGTGGAGCAACTGGAGGAGATCCGAGTGCGGGTTGATGAACTCGAAGACGAGTTTTTCGAGCGGACTCGGGAACTGGACCAGGAAGCGTATCGCCACCTCTGGGTGGAGGGGACGAAGCTGGAATCCGAT
>JBAYRN010000249.1:0-4078 GCA_041676625.1 Vulcanimicrobiota bacterium | reverse complement strand
TTGCCCCGGCTGTCTAAGATCTCTCGGGCGTCGATCGAAACGATGTAACTCATAATAATCTCTTCTCCTCTAACACTCTTGGGCTAACTTGTTCCCTCAGGAACTGGTTCGAAAACAATTATCCGAAAAATCCGGAAACAAAATTTATGGTCATCAGGCTGAAAGCCCCTACCAGGGCGGCCGCCGGTAAGGTCAATACCCAGGCCACCAGAATATTCTGAGCCACTCCCCACCTCACCGCCGAGAAGCGTTTGGAGGCTCCTACTCCCATGATGGAGGAGCTGATCACGTGGGTGGTGGACACCGGCATGCCCAACAGGGCGGTGGAAGAGAGGATGCCGGCGGAAGTGATCTCCGCAGCGAAACCCTGTACCGGTTGTAGTTTGACCATCTTCCCACCCAGGGTCTTGATGATGCGCCACCCACCGGCAGAGGTCCCGAGTGCGATCATGGTCGCACAACTGAGCTTGACCCAGGTAGGCACGTCGAAGGTGTCCTGAACGCCCCCGGTGACCAGAGCCAGGGTGATGATCCCCATGGCTTTCTGGGCATCGTTCATCCCATGGGTGAGGGCCAGGTAGCCGCAACTGAACCACTGCAACTTGCGGAAACGTTTGTTTAAGATGGAAGGATTGGCCCTGCGAAAGAGCCACATGAACCCCACCATGATCAAAAAACCCCCGAACAGTCCGAGGAGCGGACTGACCAGGCCGGGGAGCACGACCTTCTGGATCACTCCCTCCCAAACCACGCCCTTGGTGCCGGCGTTGTAGAGGCCGGCTCCCACCAGCCCCCCCACCAGCGCGTGAGAGGAAGAGGAGGGGAGTCCGAAATACCAGGTGATCAGGTTCCACACCAGGGCGCCGATGAGGGCTGCCAGGATCAGCCGCTGATCAGTGACCATTTCTGGAGCGACCAGCCCTCTTCCCATGGTCTTGGCCACCCCTTCGTGCACGAAGGCTCCCACGAAGTTGAGGATTCCGGCCATAATCACGGCGTTTCGAGGGTTGATAGCCCGGGTGGAGATAGAGGTGGCGATGGCGTTGGCGGCATCGTGCATCCCGTTGACGTAATCAAAAATCAAGGCGATCGCGATCACGATTATGAGGAGGATGTTCAGTTCAAGCATGTTTAATGACGACGCCCTCGAGCACGTCCAACACATCTTCCATCTTGTCCACGCCGTTTTCCGCGGATTCGAAGATCTCTTTCCATTTCATCAATTCCAGAACGTCTTCCACTGACTTGACGCTTTGAAAAAGTTCTGCGACCCCCTGGCGGTTGACCTCGTCGCCGCGCGCTTCCAGGGTGCGCATGGAGCGTCTGAGGTCCGTGATGTCGTCGAACCGAGGGAGCCGGGACAGCGCTTCCAGTAAGATATCGGCGCATTCGTCCAGGATGGTCGCCAGCTCCTTGACCCCGTGCCGGATCTCTTTGACCCCGTACATGGAGAGCTTGACCGCCGAACCCTGGATGTAGTCCATGATGTCGTCCATGTTGTTGGCCAACATATGGATGTCTTCCCGGTCGATGGGGGTGACGAAAGAGCGGGCCAGCTTCACCAGGATGTCGTGGAGGAGTTCGTCGCCCTTGTCCTCCGTGTGCTTTATGGATTGGGCCCTGGAGGAGGTTTCCCCGTCGCCGAAGTTGTCGAGAAGTTCCTTGAATTGGCGGCAGATCTGCTTAATGAGTTTAGCCTGCTCTTCGAAAAGTTCAAAGAACTTCTCCTCTTTCGGAAAGATGTTGAGTCGCATGTCGCCCTCCTGAGAGGGGACCCTTTTTACTCTGGGAATCCCGATCCTTTGCCGAAATTGAAGTTGGAGGGATATTCCTGGTGCAACCGCCAAAGCGCGCCCCATGAAACCCGATAAATTTCTCCAAAACCATTCCGGAATGAGCCCTTCCGAAAAACTCTCGTCTTTGGTGCAGGTTCTGACGGGGCCGGACGGCTGTTCCTGGGATCAGCGCCAAACCGCTCTGAGCGTGATCGACCACGTCATCGACGAAGCCCACGAACTGAAGTCGGCCCTGCTCAAGAAAGAGCAAGAGGCGATCGTTTCGGAGTTTGGAGATCTTCTCTTCACGGTTGAGTTCTTGAGTCGGACTTTAACCGAGATCGCCCCGGAGGAGGCGGCTGCCAGGACCCTGGTGGAGAAGATGATCCGCCGCCATCCTCACGTCTTTGCCGATGTCACCTTCCACGATGAGGCTGAACTCAAGCGCAATTGGGAAGCCGAGAAACGTAAGGAGACTGCTTCCAGGCAGCGCTTTGATCAGGACCTTCCCGCCTCTCTGCCACCTTTGGAGCGAACCCGCAAGGTACTGGCCCGAGCTTCCAACTCCGGATTCCGCTATCTCAGACCCGAAGACGCCTGGGACAAGGTCTGGGAGGAGCTGTTTGAGTTGGAGGGGGCGGAAAACCTGGAGGATTTCGAGAGTGAACTCGGTGATATCATGTTGGCGCTTCTCACCCTGGCTCGCATGAAAGAGGCCAACGCCTCCAACGCTCTGACCGGGGCCACGGGTAGGCTTTGCGACCGCCTGGAAAAAGCTGAGAAGATCGCCGGAAGACCTCTCTGCGAGGTCCCTTACGACCAGATTCGAGGGCTCTACCTCAAAGGTAAAGGAAGCACCGGTCCTCGCTCGGCTTACTTCAACTACTGCGGGGTCAGCCCCTGGCCTCGAGAGGTGAGAAAGGGTGTCCACCGGGCGGCCCAGTGGATCTGCAGGGACGGGCTGGGGGCGGCTCTGGGATTGAAAGAGGAGAGAGATGAGCTACGCCGGGAGTTGGCCGAGTTTTGTGGAGCCCCGGCGGGAGCCTCGGCGGTCCTGGTTCCCAACGTATCCCAGGCTGCTCTGGGGGTGGCCTGGTGTTTCCCATGGATCCCCGGAGATCGTCTGCTCCTTGGGCGATCGGAGTTTCCAGCCAATACCGCTCCCTGGCTTGCGGCGGCCGACACTTTTGGGCTGCAGCCCCTGTGGTGGGACGAGGACCGGCTCCGAACCGAGCCGGAACGCGGATATTCCGAGTTGGAAGCCCTACTGGCCGAGCAGAGGCCGCGGCTGATGGCATTGTCGGCGGTTAGCTTCTGGAGTGGCTACCGTTACGCTTTGGAGCGGGTTTGCGAAATGTGCCACCGCCACGGCACCAAACTGTACGTGGACGCCATCCAGGCCTTAGGGGCGGTTCCGGTCTCCATGGGTTCGCTCGATTATCTGGCCGGAGGCAGTCACAAGACTATGCTCAGTCCGGAGGGCGCGGGCTTTCTCCTGGTCTCTCCGGAGGCTGCTGCCGGTTGGATTCCGAGGCTCTATAGTTGGCTCAGCCTGGTCAATCCGGTAGAGTTTCTGGTCTCCGGGCTCCCCGATCGGATACCCAGCGATGCCCCTCCCCGGGCCGCCGACCCGAGCACCCTGGAGGGGAGCAGCTCCAACGCTCTCGGCTACGCAGGTTTGAGGGAAGCGGTTAGACTCCTGAGGCGGAAAGATCCGGCGGAGGTTTTTACTCGAGTGCAAGAATTACAAGACGAGCTGGAAGACGGGTTGAAGGAGCTGGGCTGGAAGAGTTTACGGGCCCTGGACCCGGCGCACCGGAGCAGTATCCTTAGCTTCGACCCGCCGTCGGGGGTAGACCTTGTTCGGTTTCAACAACAACTCGCCGAGCGTGGGGTCTCCTCGGGGATCCCGAACGGTCGGCTGCGGTTCGGCTTCCACTGGCCCAATACGCGCGAAGAGGTGTGCTACGCCCTGGAGTGCTGCCGCCAAGTTCAGAATCAAGAAATTGTCTCCAGGGATCGATCTATTTTTGAGGAATAGGCCGAACATATTCCCTTTTGTAGAACCGGAGCCAAGCTCAAATGTCTAATGTCGACAGCACACAACAACCCAAGACCCTGGAGGAAGCCCTGGCTGAGATCGATAGTCTTCGCTCTCAACTCAGCGGGTCCGATCTGAAGGTTTTTTCCCAGAATAGGGAGTTGCGAGTCGAGAATCAGAAGCTCAAAGAAGAGATCCGTCAACTCACCGAGCAGTGCGTTTCCCAGACCTTCAAGGTCAGAGGACTGGAGAAAAGTGAAGA
>JBAYRN010000248.1:0-4204 GCA_041676625.1 Vulcanimicrobiota bacterium | reverse complement strand
GGGTCGCTGACTCAGCCCAGAATCGGGCATACGAAGCGGTAGACGACTCTCCCAAACGCCCTTTATCCAAGGCGTTCAACCTGGTTCTACAAAGATAGCTTTGGCGATCGACTTCCTACATGTTCATCGTATATTCCCGTTTCGGAGTTTCTGGCGATTTCTACATGTTTGAACTGACCTTCGGCCGGGTGGCAAGCACGCTGGGCTCCCCCGATTTGTGCTCCAAAATGTGTGTCAACTCCGCCAAAAAGCACGACAAAAGAGAACACTCAAGACAAGAGAGAAATCCCAAGAAGCCCGATAAAATCAGTCTTCCATACACTTCTCGACACTCAGCGACACCAGCCCACAAACCCCTGAAAATAATGGCGAATCAGCGTGTCAAGGGGCGAGGAGGCCCGTGGTTGTTGGGTTTCTGGATTTCTATTGGAGCGATAGTGTGCCTATAGCGTGCGAGACAGAAATCAGTCCTGTTTCGGCTCCTCTAAAGGTTGGCCGCCGGGGCCTTTGAGAACTACCGGCTGTGTCGCCAGTCTGATAAACTCTTCGTCGGACATTTCGTCCATTAGCTTGCAGACAAGTTTGATCGCTTTATCCGGGCTGATGCGGCCGTCCGGGAGATGGATAGAACTCTCAGCTTTGTCTGCCTTTTCGATTTCAAGCATTTGTCAAACTATCCATTTCTCTAGAATCGCGTCCTGCTCAATAATGGCCAACTGGACGTGACTCCTGTCGTAAATTGGAGAGCCAGTCGTGATCGATTTACCTTCAACACAGGCGGCGCGGTATCCGCGAACGACTCTACCTTTCGATGATAACACGTTCGTCAAGAAGTTAAAAACAGCGCAGTCAAGCCTATGAACAGGGTACTTGTTTTTCAGCTTGCTACCCAGTTGGGTCATCCTTGATTCAAACTTCTCGGCATACTCGCTCACCAGCTCCATATCGACCTGGTCGAGCAAGTCTACGAAGTTGTGAAGATCGATTCTTGCCGCCACGACGGCTATGGGTCCATCGTATCCCTTTGAGGCGTGCCATTCTCTGGCCCAATCCCTTGCACGGTTCGGCGCGTCCTGCCAAAAGTAGATTCCGTGGCCGAGCCATTCCCAAGGATTACTGCTGGGAAGAAAACCATTACTGACGATTTTCTGTGCAGCATCCAGAGTGGTACCGTGATACCCGATCGCCTGCAGCGCCGTTGAACTTTTCGCTTTCGAATCAGCCATGCGGTGTGCCCTTTTGTCCAGGAAAAACTGGCCCCTCTTTAAGATCGAGATTCCGCACACACCGTGCGCGGAATCTCAAGCCTGCGGATTGTGAGCACACTGTGTTGAAAATTCGAGACTGGTCGAGAGAGGTGTTGGGTTAGAATCGCTTGGTGGATTCGATCTAGAACAGGGTTCATTTTGCCCCACCGTAGTCTTGGTTCACCAACCGATGTTCGTCAGTCGCTCAAGTTCTCGCTGGGGTTGCGTTTGAGCCTCCTCGACCTTCTTCCAATATAGTTTCTGTTGATGGGTGGTTTGAGGAAAATTACGCTCGAAAGCACTATGAGTCGCTTCTCCGCCTGCCAGGAAAGCGTGTCCAATGCGGGGCGACCATTCTCCGTGGATAGCTTCCTCATTTGCCAGGTCGTAGACTGTGAAATCAATCACCGGCACGGCTTCCGGCCAGTTGTCCTTGTCGTAATAGGCTCCATCCTCATTGCAGTCCACTTCCGTGAGATCAAGGTCCTTCGACGAGAGGGTCTCATACTCCATATCATTCAGTGGGTACCAATTTTCCTCGCCGAAGAGAAGAAAGCGATCATCGAGCGCGGTCAAAAGTCGCGGTGCCCTATTGTAAAAGGATGGGCTGTGGGGGATAACGCTTTGCTCCATCGTCCCGGCGGAGATATCGACCTTTGTTATAAAATGGTCGCGCGTCACGATGAGATGCTCTCCGCTTGGTGTAGTAATGGCGGAAAACTGAGGGCCGTCACGTCTGTCATGGTCCTGAAAGAGCAGGGTAATCTCGTTTTTCTGAAAGTTGTGAGAGAAGACCTGAAAGCTAGACCGGGTCTTCTTGCTGAACAGTAGAGATTGACCCTCTGCATCGAAGCCCAAAAGCTTCGTACGGCCGGGGGCTTTACAGAACGGCCTGCTCACCCCGTCCTTCTCTGTCCAGTGCCGAACCCATCCGCGCCGATCGGTGAAGACGAGGCGCTTTCCGTCCGGGCTCACGATGTGGCTTGTGACCTCGAGCTCCGGGGCTATCGGTTCGGCGTGTCCGGCGGGCTTGCGCAGATAAAGAGTGGGATGCCCGTGTTCTTCCGCAAGATAGGCGACGCGCCCCCCACTCATTAGCCTTGGGGCCTTCTCATCGGCAGGAGTACGAGCCAGAACTTCCTCGTGGTTCAAGGTGAAGAGATCCCTGTCGAGATGAATGTCCAGGACTCCGATTCCGATATCAGCATCGAGGGCCTCGACGCATTCATCACCGGGAGTTCTTACGGGAAGTCTTTCGAGCAAGACAGGAAAGGAGAAGTGGGCGCATTCCAAATTAGGTGCGCCGAATAGGCATGGATGAGCCAAAATAAGGGAAAGCCTCCCTTGAAAACATCACGTTAGTGAAGAAGAGGCTTTCCCCATGAAAATTACGGCAAGGTTATGCCCTATTCCCGCCGCAGGAGAAGAATTTTATCTCGAGGTATCGGGTCTACAGGAGGCAGCCGAGGAGTGTCTGAGCCACATACGAGAAAGGCTCCTGGAGAAGATTTCTTCAGCGTTACTCACGGGCAAATCTTTGAGAGAGATTGAGGAATCCATCCACCAAGAAGTAAGTTGCTGCTTGGATCAGTTCGTTGCCCGTCTTGTTCAAGCCGCTCATTTCGACCCGCGAGTTGTCGCTCGAGCCTCCAAGCTCGCCGAGCTACGACCTTGTATGCGTCTTCAAGATCGGAGTCAGCAGGTTACGCTCACTCTCCTCGGTGGTAGCCAGGTCGTTGTGACGTCTCCCTATATGTTGAATCGACCCAAGAAAACACGCGGTCGGCCGAAGCAAACAAAAGGTCGAGGAAAGAACGGGAACGGGCTCTATCCAGTTCTAGAGATCTTGGGAATCAGAGAGCGGGTGACCCCCGCCGTGGCTTCTGAAGTGGCTCGTCAGATAGCCCTGGGAACCGTGACGCAGACTCAACAGAACTTGGCCACTCGTGGTATTCACCTCGGACGAAAGAAGATTCACACTCTGGCTCTCAGGGTTGGTGAACGTGGATTGAGATTTCGAGCGGAGGCGATAGAATCAAGTCCGCTAGGCCGGGATTCTCTCGTTGAGGGCCACACTCTTCTGATTGGAACAGACGGGGGGCGTCTTCGGACACGAATTCCAAAAGGAGGCCGGAAGAAAACGTCAGGTCATCACGGCTTCAAGGGACAATGGAAAGAGCCTAAAGCTATCGTCGTGAGTTCCATTGACGAGCGGGGCCGGAAGATGAAAGGTGGCTACCAACGTTATGACGCTACTCTTGGAGATTGTAACCGAGCTTTCGAGCTAATCGCCGGACACCTGAGAAGGATCGGAGCCGAAAGGGCGGGCCGATGGGTGGTCGTGGGCGACGGTGCCGGTTGGATCTGGGATCGGGTTACACAACTCTGCGAAGCCGTTGGTTTCCCGATGGAGAAGGTCACCCAGATCGTCGACTTCTACCACGCCAAGCAAAGACTACATCTGTTCGCTGACAATCTGAAATCCTGGGGGCAAGGCGAGAGGAAAGCGTGGCTAAAGAAGGCAGGCAAGCTTCTCAAAGCCGGTAAGATCGAAGACCTGCACCAGCTTTGCTCCAAGCATTTTCTAGGCTGTAACTCTAAGGAACGGCGAAGTTTAGCTAAGTACTTTCTCACTCACAAGGAACGGATGCGGTATAGGTCCTTTCGAAAAGCTAAGCTTCCCATCGGCTCCGGAGCAGTGGAGAGCTGTGTCCGACGGTTAGTAAACCTGCGATTGAAGGGCAACGGAATCTTCTGGACTCTAGAAAACGCGGAGAGCGTCCTCCAACTTCGGGCCCAGTTGCTCAGCGACCGTTGGAACGAATTTATTGACAGGGGCGGAGTTCGGAGAGTGAAGGTAGCCACCACGTTCATGTCCTCGATCTGCAACTGTTCTTTTAAGAAAAAGAAGAACTCGATCGTATCCCACCAACCTTTTCCGTACGAGAGAGAATGAT
>JBAYRN010000247.1:0-4268 GCA_041676625.1 Vulcanimicrobiota bacterium | reverse complement strand
TTTTCTCCTCCTGGAGTGGAATTTTCTGTGGAATAGTGGACCTATTTGAGGAAAATTTCGCTTCAGGAGGTGGAAAATGAACAAGTTTGGTGACCGAAGGCTGAATGTCCACAGGCCCTAAAAAGAGCCGGTACTCCCATAGGTCCAAACGACCTCTTGATAGCATCCATCGCCCTGGCCCATGAAAAGATTCTTGTAACCAACAACACTAGAGAATTTGGACGAATCGCACTGCTGAAGCTCGAAGACTGGGAAGCCCAGATTGGATGAGTCAATCCAGAAAGGTGGGGAGCTGATCCCCGAATACGATGTAGTAATTGTCGCCGGCCAGCTCACGTCTCGCTTCATCGGATAGCAGGGACGTGCTCGAGCAAATTCGAGAGTCGATGGCAGCACGGTCCAGGATTGGTCCGAGTACCCTCAGGTCGTCGAGATCTTTCTCTCGTCGCGAGAAGAGTTTTCCAACAAAGATATCAACCGGGTCTACCAGAAAGACTTCAAGCCTGCCGTAGCTGCCCCTGGAATGGAGTCTTTGGTCCCAGCCATCAGGAAGATAATGGTTTTTAGCTGGGACTTCGTCGACCACATCTACGTCCTCGGTATGGCGGCTCAAGAGATCTTGAAGAATTAGGGCAGAGGAGCCTCCTATGATGAGCGGTGTGGACTCCTGGAGGCGGACTCCCATTTCTCGAAGATATTGCTCAATCGTAGACTTTTTCAATGGCGTCTTCATCCTTGTCGAAAGACTGGGGAAGGGCGTTTCGCTGGTCGAAAGTCCGGATAATGCTCGTCGGCTTGCCCAGTAGAGCTCTCTGGTTCGAGCATCCGTTCCTTCGAGGTCCAGTTTCTCTACGATTTCTTTCAGACGAATTGGATCGACCCCGGTTTGCGCCGAAGTCAGTTCCCATAATGAGTCAACCAGCGAATCGCTCATGGAACTACCGTACCACTTTGAATTATGGCTACACAAGCACCGACTGAATCTAAAGCCCGGCGGTCAGGCGGGCTTGCAGCGCGGAGAAGTCTGACTCGGACTGGCCGGAAGCGGGTTGGAGGCCCCGGGCGGCCTGGACGTCGTCGATGAGGCGGTGGCCGTACTCTCGGTTTTCGGCGAGCTGTTGCGGGGACATCTGGGCCAGGCTCACCCGGTGAGTATCGAGTGCTTTGTCGACCCTTTCGGCGCGTTCGGCCCGGGACATAGCCTCCAGCGGCAGCCCGGCAGCTCTGTTTCCAATGTTGTTGATCATCGACGCCTCCACGTTCTTTTTACCTTATCACTCCTCCGAAGTTAAAGTCTAGTTGCTTTTGTAAATAAATTATGAACAACCCATGGGTTTCTGAGGAAAATTTTAGAAGCTATGATTTGCTGACACCGTTTGGTGTCTTGAGTAGGTATTCGAGACTCTCGCCGACCTGTTCTCGTAACTTACTCAACCGGACCATTCGTTTTTTGAGTTTGTCCTCACCGGCAGCGTTCTCATTGCTGAGTAACAGGTTTAGTTCCAGGATCTCCTGTCTCAACTGGCGGGAAAGGAGCGGCTCAGGACCAGGACCATCCCACGAAGGTTCGACCAACCTGGAGAGAGCCATTTTCAACTGAGCTTTATCCAGATTGCTCCACTTCAAGTCGGGGCCCACATTTTCCGGCTCGTCAGACCGACTGCCCGAAGTCAATCGCAAGAGCTTGGCGGTGTCTCGCTTGGAGAGACCGAGCATAAAGCTCGTCACTGAACGCACAGCCTGTTTTCGACCGACGAAGTGGGTGAGTCTGGCGACCAGGAAATTGCGTACGCGCCTCCAGGGCGGGGTGGATGGTTCGGCCGATTCGATGTTTCGAAAGCGGTCTTTAAACTCACCGTTTCCGAGAAAGTCCGCCAGCCAGAGCTTGGCCCAGTCTTGTGCGCCGGCGCTCGCCGCCTGGCCGACCTTCGGGGGCGTTCGCAAGCGATGCTTGATCTGGGTGAGTTTCCAGCCCTCTTCCTGGAGCTTCATGATTTCGACGATCTCCCCCACCACCCTGGTGGGGAAGTACCTCATCCGACCATCGGCGTGTTTGAAGGGCTTGCGGAGCGGCTTTTCTAGTACCCCCTTGCTGATCCAAAACCGGACGGTGCGTTCAGAGACCTCCAGGCCCTCATGCTCCAGGGCGTAGAGCAACTCGTCTTGAGTAAGATAGTCCACAGGCTACTAGCCCACTTGGGCCGAGTCGGACCACTGCTGGTCATTCTCCACCGAGTGTCTGATCGAGGTCATGATGTCGTCGCCCTCTTCGGCCATGGCAAGCCCCTGCTCCAGGTGTGAAAGCTCTCCCGATTCCAGAAAGGTGAAGATCTCGTCGATCCCGAGAAACATGAGTTGCAAGGCTTCCATCATCAATTCCCGCAACATCTCGGCCCCGGCCGGAGCCTCCTCGGCCTCATAATCCTGATAGATCAAAGCCAGATGGTTCTGAGCCATCTGCAGGGTTTCAGCCGCCTCGTCGATGTCTTCAATCTGGTCTTGTTTGAGTTTGTCTACCAGTCCCCGCAGAAACTCCAGCAGGATGTTATTGTCCACTTTTCTTGCTCTCCATTATACCGGCAAGCTTTTCCTGAAAGGCTTTAAGGTCCTGTCCCACTCGACTTCGATAGCCACGTAGATTTTCATGATCGGGCAGCCCTTCGGAGAGGACTTCGGTTGTAGGGTCGAGCGATTGAAAAAACCTGGTCAGTTCAACGTCCCAGGCTTGTAGTAACTGTATCTCGGCCCGGGTCCGGGAGTATTCCTCAGCCGGCACGAAATTGCACCATCTCGGCCTGACTCGGAAACCTCGGGGGAAGCCTGAGCTTGGCCACCTTGGGGTAGTCCTGAGCATTGACCACGGACAAACCCCATTGGCTGAGTTGGACCTTGTCCTCTCCCCAACGGACCCCTTCCCCTCCGCGAGCCATCACGATGCCCACGCAATGAAAGTCCCGGTGTACCGATTTGGGATTGAGCGCTAGAGCGGTCTGCAGGGTTTTGGCCAGGTTGCGACTATGGACCTCGTGGGCGGCGCTCACTTCCACGGTCCTGGTGGTTTGTTCGGAGGGTAACCACCCGATACCGCTCACCGGCATCATCATTCGGGCGCGTGGCACCGAGAGGTTTCTCTCGGGGAGGAAGAACTCAGCTCGCTCCAGGTCGTCGACTCGGGCGATCGCCTCCAGCAGTCGGGCCCGATAAAGCCTTAGCTCTCCCGGGCTGAGATCTACCCCGAACAGCAGTTGGGAGAGCTCTTCGTGAATTCGCTCCTTGCGCTGGGCCCTTTGCATTCGAGCTGGAGCAGTGAACTGGGCGAGCGCCCAGCGTTCAAGAGTGTCGACTCCGGCTCCACCAATCCCCAGGGAAGAAATTTCCGTCATCCGATCGCTCCTACTTCTTCTTGCAAGGAGTCGTTGTGAAAGCCCGCCCGGCGACGAACCTCCCGCAGGGTCTCCACTCCATCCTGGGTACGCACCAGGATCTCTGAAGCCAGACCCGGCAGGTCTTCTTCCACGGCCAACTCCAGGAGATCGAGGGCCTCGAGAAAGAGCCCATAAGCCTCAAACATGGCTGCATCGAGCGGCTCCAATCCAGAAGGAGAGGGGTCGCTTTCGAGGTGCTCGCACATCTCTTCGAGGCGCTCTCTCGCCTGGTCGATACTCTCCAGGACCACTTCGGGCACCAAGTACTCACCCTCTCGCAAACGGTCGGCACTCTGGTATAAGAACTCTTCAACTGTCATTGCGCCCTCAAACTCAAAATTTCTTTATGGCCGGGAATTTTGGGCCAGTACCTGAGACTTGCCACCGATGTCAGCAACTGCTGTTCGAATAGCGTCCGAGCTTGCTCGGAAGCTACCACCGAGTCGGCGGTGGCAAAGAATTTTGTCCCGGCGAATCGATAGCTTGTTTTGGTTAAGGCCATGATATCCTGGCCGGCCTGAGCGCAAATGGGGCAATTCTGAGCCTGGGCCGCCGGTAGATCGGTTCCGCAGGTGGAGCAGTTGGCCCGTCCTCTGCTCCCGCCATCGTCTTGAAACTCTTCTCTTTCTTCGGCGATACCCATGCGAACCAGGGAGATCTTTAAGCCCGATTCGGTGTCGACTCGTTCTCGGATCAGAGCAACGCCTTCCTGATCGGAGAGTTGCGCTCGGTCCTTCTTGGTATCGCTTTCCTCCGACTCTCGCCGAACTTTGCCTTGACCGCGAGTGCGAGAGCCGCCACCTCCGCCCTCGGCCTGTCGGGAAGCTCCCCCACCTCCAGCAA
>JBAYRN010000246.1:0-4325 GCA_041676625.1 Vulcanimicrobiota bacterium | reverse complement strand
AGGAGACCACTCTCAATCAAAGCGAGATCATCAGAAGAGCCCTGGTAGCCACCGAATCAGATCCCGCCGTCCTCGAAGAACTCAAATCCTTACTGGACCTCTATGATTAGCCTCGATCACCTCTGACGGACTGGCCGCCTACACCAGTGTGAAGGTTCGAACATGTTCATTGACAAGGTTGTCTTCAAGTAAAATAGCGCGCCGTACAAACTCACTTCGTGATAATTTGGTGGCTGCGGTAACTTCCTCCAGGAGTTTGGCGGTCGTTCTGTTGAATCGAATTGGCAATCTTTCTGAGTAGGTACCGGATTTTAGCAGCTTCTTGTCTTCAAGGGTCTTGATTTTAAGGAGATACTTTTCGCGTCGGTCCGGCTCACGCAGTACAGCCAGCACCGAGAGCAGGATCACTTCGACTGCGCTCATTGAACTAGATCCAGCCTTGAAAACTCTGGTCTCAGCTAGGTCCCGGAGGGGGCGTGACAGAGTGATCGTGGTTCTATCGCGCCTTTTGTTCTTTTCCCGGGCATTTCGAATGAGGTATGAGGACTGCTGAGCTAGACCGGCTTGCGCTCCACAAACATCGCAGTGAGCGAGCATGACCTCTTTAACCACTGTTCCGTCGTCCAGTAGATAGTTGTCGTAATTCCAAGTCGCCTTACGGACCGCCTGGCACTCCTCACAGATAACCTCGGTCTTGTCACCCGGTTGCCGTATGTTCTTTTTCAAGCATCCTCCTAGCTGTTCGAGGGATGAAAGGAGATGAACCATGTTTGGTCGGCTAAAAAGTAGCCCTTCACGTACCAGTTTGTACCCTTGACCAGCGGCGTCAATATCCAGACGGGTGGGTACTTCACCTGATGATGGGGTCGCAACTCATAGTCGTTACCCCGTGATTGAGCAACTATCTCGGCTGCTTCTTCCGGCGAAATGACTCCGGCTGCCAGCAAGTTCTCCTCTTCAATTCTTCCGCTTCTGGCTTCGTGGTCAAAGTTAAGATTCTCGAGGTCCTCCAGCACCTTGGCTTTGTCGCTTTTGAAGCCCATTAGATTGTATGCAATTCTGTATACACTGTCAATTTGGAGCTCATTTTCTAACGGGAGTTTTGAGCGGCTTAAGAAACGAAGAACCGTCGCTACCCCTCCGGCAGAACCATTCGCCTAACAAGAATCACCCCAACACCTCCGCCAACATCCCCTGAATCTCACTCTCCAACTCCCGAATCTCCGCTTCGATCACCTCCAACGGCCTGGGCGGCTCGTAGACATAAAAGTGCCGGGTGAAGGGGATTTCGTAACCCACTTTGGTCTTGCCGTGGTCCACCCAGGCGTCCGGCACGTGAGGCAGGACCTCCCGCGCCATATATTCGTCGATGTCTTCTTTCAACGGTACGTTCTCGTAGTCGCGCAGGTCCGAATCAGGCTCGATCTCGCCCTTGGCGTTGGTGCAGATCTCGGCTGTTTCGTCGCGCTCGGACAGCGCGTTTAGAACGGCCTTGCCGAGGGCGGATCCCAACTTCACACCCTGGGCCTTTATGGCTTTCTTGAGGACTTTTTCGAACTCGTCTCGAGATTTGTAGAGAACGGTCTGGTCCAGGCTATTCAGGATCCCGAGGACAGCCATCTGCAAGCTCTTGCCCTGGGCTCTCTCCAACTCGGCTTGCTCCCCCTTCTTCTTGGAGGTCAGCAGGTTCTTCCAGGCCGACTCCTCTTCCAGGCGCTGGATCCGCTCGGGGCTTGCTTGAAAGTTCAGCCGAAGGGGGCGCTCTACTGTGATGCGGTGAAAGCCGAAGTCCTGGTTGTCGAAGATCTTCACCTGCTCTCCCGGAGTGAAGTCGGCATAGCGGCGGGTGAGATCGTGGATGTCGTTCTCTCCCAGCTCCTTGCGCTTGTCTCCCAGAGACTTCCTCATCTTCTGAAAGTGTCCCACTCCGTTAATAAGCTGAACCTTACCCTTGCGCTCGGGTGCCTTGCGATTGGTCACGAGCCAGATATAGGTGGAGATTCCGGTGTTGTAAAACATCTGGTCGGGGAGAGCCACGATAGCCTCCAACCAATCGTTCTCGATCACCCACCTGCGTATCTCACTCTCACCTGAGCCTGCCGCTCCAGTGAAGAGCGGTGAACCGTTGAAAACGATGGCCAGCCGACTCCCACCCTGCTCCGCCGGTTTCATCTTGCTCAGCATATGCAGCAAGAACAGTAGGGAGCCGTCGTTCTTGCGAGGCATTCCCGGCCCGAAACGCCCGGCGTAGCCCAGCTTTTGGTGCTCTTCGTTGACTTCTTTCTGAGCCTTCGACCAGTCCACACCGAAAGGCGGATTACTGATCAGGTAGTCGACCTTGAGTGAGGGCAGGCCATCGGCTGAGAACGAGTTCCCCGATTTGATGTTGTCGGCATCTGCGCCCTTGATCAGCATATCCGCCTTGCAGATAGCGAAGGACTCGTCGTTGAGTTCCTGACCGTAGACCGCCAACTTGGCCTGGGGGTTCATGCTTAGAAGATGCTCCTCGGCAACCGACAGCATACCGCCGGTTCCACAGGCCGGGTCGTACATCGTCTTCACCACTCCCGGCGCCGTCAGAGACTTGTCGTCTTCGGCAAAGAGCAGGTTCACCATGAACCCAAGCGCGTGACCTGAGCCTCAAAACGAAACTCTCCATAATATCCCGGACGTTCTGAGAGAACGAGTGGATGTAGCCCATCAGGTTCTGGGCGATGTTGTTTGGGTCATCCAGAAGCTTCTGAAAATCGAGCCTGCTGGCGTTGTAAAACGATTGCCCGGAGGCTCTTATCAGAAACTTCTCCCGAAGCTTTTCGGGCGTCTTGTCGGCCGGATGGTCAATATCTGCCTGACGGACGGCTTCGCGGGTGGGCTCCAGCACCTGGTCTAAACGGCGGAGAACCAGGAAGGGCAAAATCACCCGACCATATTTGGACTGCTTATAATCGCCGCGCAGCAAATCCGCCACGTTCCAAATAAAGCTCACTTTTTCGGAGAAGTTGTTCATAGGCGGGCTCATTCTCGATCTGAGACTAGAGGCCCTGTGCGACTCGAGTACCTAGAACTTCAGGGTACGAGTCTCGTTCATACACCGGTAATAAGCAGATCACGCGCAAACGCCCACCAGTTCTTTAGGGCGTGTGGACATTGCTCGGCTACTCCGTGAGGCCCGGGATGCCGAAGTATCGGCGTATCTGACTCCTCTAATCTCAAGAAGCCGCGGCCGAGAAGAGTGTCCTTCTGTCGAGGAACAGCTTCTTGGGCGCATTCCAGATAAGGTGCAACCCACGAGGCAGGTTCTTGTCCTTACGAGATGGCAAACTGTGCCTCACCAAAAACAGACCACTCTCCCCGGTGAGCCCGAATGGTAAAAGAGTCATCCTCCTCACCGTCCCACCCGATGTTGAAGTCCAGCCATTGACCCAACTCCAGGTCCGCCTGCTCGGCCACCGAGTTTCCTTCGGCGTCGGTGAAGTGCAGCTTGCCGTCTGGCCGGAGGAAGATGCGAAGTGAGCCGTCGTGCACGTTTCGATGGCAGGCCGAACACAGCCCGACCAAGTTTCGGTCGATGGTGGGACCATTCTGGGAGTGCGGCACCAGGTGGTGAAGATGTAAGTAAAGCTTATGACAGCAGCCCGGCGTGCTGCAGGCCCAGCCGTCTCGGCGCAAGAGTTCTCGCTTTTGGGCTTTGGTGGTGTGGCGGTTCTGGGGGTTGAAACAGATGCGTTTGTTGGAGATGTCCGGGGGTTGGTGCCGCTGCAGCGCCTCTGTTAAGACAGGTCCTACAACCCTGGAGAGTTCCAGACCGGTGGAGTCAAAACAACTCCCACGGGTGCTTTTGGCCAGGGCTTCTTCCGTCTCTTCCACGACCTCTAAACTCGGCTCGGCCCCGAGGGCCTGGGCTAGAACTTCGGCGCAGTCTTCGGCAGGTGGGTTTTGACCCGGAGGGGTCGTTTCGGCGTCGGGATCGACCAAAAGACCCATCTCCACGGCCGCCTCACGAGCCGCCGCCACCAGCGGAATCTCCCTTGCTCTCTCCGCCTGCAGTTCCTTATCCATCTCCTGTCGCACTTTCTCCAACGACTCCTGATCCACCGGTTGGTTGGTGATATAGGAGACCAGGGCAAATTCTAGCACCTGGGCGGTGGTCACCGCGTCACCTTGCTCTACGGAGTGGAGTCGTCGGGCATGATCCAGCATAGCCAGCACTTCCTCGGAGAGCTTGCAGCGCAGTTCACTGGTCGGTTGCTCGGAATCCTCGAAGACATCACCCGGCACGCCACCTTTCGGGGTCTGGCTCACTAGCTTCTCAATCTGATCGCAGT
>JBAYRN010000245.1:0-4353 GCA_041676625.1 Vulcanimicrobiota bacterium | reverse complement strand
TGCGATAACGTCGAACTGCATGATCTGTAACCATCCTAGAATGATCTCAGTGAGTCGGGGGTTCCCTTCTGGAGGGAGCAGTGGGGGCCGAGGTTAGATGGTCGGCACTTTTAATTGACGTTTCGTCGGTAAGGATAATTGTCGCATATCAAGAGGTCATGAAGTCGGACCCGCTGTTGAAAAAGGTGTTCAGAGAGTTCGAGCTGATGTCTCTTATCGTGATCGTTACGGATGATCCCGGCGAGATAGCGATGATCCGCGCCCGCCGGTAGAGTGCCCTGCTCCTTTTTCGTGCGAAAGGTGGACAGGCCATAGGCGATGGCATCAGGAGAATAGCGAGCCAGCATGGTTGCCAACGAACTTTTCGGGTCGGGGATTCCCAGTTCGGCGAGCCCCATGGCGAGCAGTCGCAAGCGCACCGGATCCCGGCTGGCCTGGAGGGTGGCCTGAGTCTTTTCATGTCGCTTCTGGCGCTCTCGAAGCTCACACAGAGCCCTCTGGAACTCCTCTGGTGTCGGTGCTGCTTCTCGATAAGCCTGGGCCGGCGGCAAACCTCCGAGGCGTTTGCGGGGTCGGCCATTTCGTCCTCGAAACCAGGCGGTCATCACGGCATTGAGGTAAGAACGAGCGACTTCTCGTGCCGAGTGGCCTTGCAGATGGAGAGGAGGCATGGACTGTTGAAAGAGGCCGAAAGCCCCCTCTATCGGTGCTTTCGATTGAGGACGGCCAAATGTGGAGCGGAGAAGCAACGTCTCACCCAGGGCTTCTTCCACGGCAGGAGTGTGGTTGCTCGGGCGGTTGTCCAGGGTGAGCGCGAGAGGAAGTTCTCCTGCCGCCGTCTCCACGCCTGATTTAAAAGCTTCTATTAAAGCTTGCTCGTCCTCGGCGTCGGAGATGTGGAATCCCATTCCGGCATCTGCAGCGACATCGTGAAGATACTCCACGTTGAAGACAAAGACCTGACCCTGGTGCCGAACGGCGATACTGGTCCCGTCTCCGAGCCACTGAGCGCCTGGAAAGTACGAGCGAAAGGTTCCCGCCGTCCAGGGTGCCTGCTCTTTCTTCCGTCGATCTCTGGTTCGAAGACCGGCGGCCTCCAGCGCGTCGCCGATGAAAGTCATGGTAAAGGGGAGACGATGCTCCTCGATGGCCAGCCGACAGAAGTCGACGAAGGTCCCGTTCCACCCCTTCCAGAGAGCAAATAGTTGCTGTAGATGAACGCTCTTGACCGTCTCGGAGACGATCCTGTTCTGCTGCTCGGATGCAGGCTTCACTGCTGAATTCTCAGTGCCCCCTCCCGTTGGCCTGGATTCAGAGCTTTGCTCTTTGCCTGAACTTTTGCCCGGACCGGGAGGCTTTGGATACAGCCAGTTTTTAAGAGTGCCCTCCGGAACTTGACTAGCTCGGGCGAGGTCGGTCAGTGGAATATCTCTTGCCGGTCCGTTAGGTCCGGCGAGCTTCACAATGAAGCGCCGATAGCCTTCGCTGTATGAGGTGCGCTCTTCTTTGACGCAGATCGCCCCGGGGTGATGAACGCTGTAGTTGAAGCAGGCTTCCATCACGGCCATCAGAGGTTCTTGTTCCACTGCTTGACGAGAGGGGCGTCCCGCCTTGCCAAGTGTTGTAGGAAAGAGATTCTTCAGGCGTTTGCGCATCTCGAAAGCTTGGCTCCGGCAACCTCCGATCCTTTCGAGCACGTCACTTACAGAACCAAGACGAACAGCGATAGCGGGAGACCATCCGTGAAGCAGCAGGGCAAGACCGCCCACAAGAGAGAGAGGGACACCGTTTGGCATCCCTTGAATTTTTAGCGGGAAGTCGAGCTTCCTCGCCGCTAAAGCCAACTCTCGCGGTTAAGACCAGGGCAGGGCTATGCTGTGGCCCAGTAACGACAGCTCTAGCCGGCCTCGACAACTGGTGAGCCGGAGCAGATCCAACTCGCGCTGTTCCACAGCCAGAGGCTCCCCCAGCCCGTCTGGTCTTTGTCCCGACTCGATGGCCGCCAGGACCTCGTCGCTTCGTCCAAAGTAACGGTCGGCCGGTACCAACAAGCCGCCGAGAGCGTGATGGGTTCGACGAAAGTTGTAGAAATGGATCCAGGCCGATAATCGGCGCTGAGCCTCACCCAGGTCGAAAAAGGTTTCCTGATTGAAGAGCTCTTTTTGGACGTTGGCGTTCAGCACTTCGAGCTTCCCGTTCACTTGGGGAATCCGCGCAATCAACTGGTCTACTTCGAGTTCTTCTAACAGCCGGGTGAATTGGCCCATGCCTTGCCAGGCGTAAAATGCGCTCCCACCATCGCTCATAACCTTCTCCGGCTTGCCGTGGCGGGTTACGGCCGCCTCGAAGGTTTCGATGACGGCGGCCACCCGTTCTCCGTCCCACAGCGCCCCGCCAACGATAAACCGCGACCAGTCGTCGAGCACCAGTAGGACGTAGACCTTTTGTTTATGGATGTGACGATGCAAGAAATCAAGGTGCCACAAATGGTTGGGCCGCACCGCCTCGTAGGTCTGATCGTGGACTTCCTTGCGACGAACTTTGGGAGTCACGTAGCCGTTCTCTTCCATAACGCAGCGGACCGTATGAACGCTGATTTTGAGACCTTCCCGTCTCAGCTGGTTTCGGATCTGGCTGGGCCCGAGTCCGGGGCGAGAGCGCCACTCTTTTAGTATACGGCGATCTCTTGCCGCACGCGGGTCCTCGTCGGAACCGGTCACGGGGCTGTCCTTCAGCTTACCTTCCGCGTGGAGCTTTGCTTTACGCTGCCACGAGTAGATACTGAAACGGCTTACTCCATGCTGTTTCGAGGCCTCTGTGACGCTGTGTTTGGCTGCACACTCGAGGACCTCGGCCCGCTCGGAAGGGGTGTAGCTCTTCGCCACCCTCTTTTTGAAATCCGGGGCGGTCGGTTCAGGGGTTTGCGCCGTTTGTTTAGACTCGTTCTCCCGCTCGACTTTACCTATCGATTTCTCCGTGGGTTCCTGTTGCTTGTTTCGTTCGTGCCGCCAATAATACTGCATATTCCACGCCATGCCGATCACGGATTCCACGGAAGGCGATCACGGTTTCCACGCCATGCCGATCACGGATTCCACGGAAGGCGATCACGGTTTCCACACCATGCCGATCAACGATTCCACGCATGCCGATCGTAAATTCCACGGTATACCGATCATCATCTAGAAGAGTTACTCCGAAAGGAGTAGCTTATGCCGCAAGCAAGATTATCAATGCGAAAGATTCGCGAGACCCTCCGGTTGAAGTTCGACCGGAGGCGGACAAACCGAGAGGTAGCCACGGCCTGTAACGTTTCTGCAGCTACCGTCTGGGACACCCTCAAGCGTTTTAAGGAGAGCGGGTTGGACTGGCCCCTGCCCGAGGGGATGTCTGACGAAGAGCTTGAGTTCAAGCTCTATCCACCTAAGCCGGAGAGCGTCGACGAGAAGTACGTGCCCGACTGGGCCCTGCTCCACAACGAAAGAAAGAAGTCGAAGAACGTCACTCTCCAACTTCTTTGGGAGGAATACATCGCCGATCATCCTCACGGCTATCAGTATAGCTGGTTCTGCAAACACTACAAGAATTGGCGAAAGACTGTGGAACCGGTCATGCGTCAGACTTACCACTTCGGTGAAAAATGTTTCGTTGACTACGCCGGCGAGACGATGGCTGTGGTTGATCCCCGCACTGGTGAAGTTACCGATGTTCAGATCTTCGTGGGCACCCTGGGGGCCAGTAACTACACGTATGCAGAAGCTCAGCCAAGTCAGAAGCTTGAGCACTGGATTGGTGGCCAGGTCAGGATGTTCGAGTATTTTGGTGGCGTCCCGGAGGTCCTCATTCCCGATAATCTGAAAAGTGGAGTGAAAAGACCGGATTTCTACGACCCGGACCTCAATCCGACCTATCAGCTAATGGCCGAACACTATTCTGTGGCTGTTATTCCAGCGAGAGTTCGGAAGCCTCGGGACAAAGCGAAGGGGGAGAACGCCGTTCTTCAGGTTGAGCGGTGGGTTATCGCGCCCCTACGCAACCGGACATTCTACAGCTTAAAAGAGCTGAATGAGGCGATCTCGGAAAAACTTGACGACCTGAACGAGCGACCGTTTCAAAAGCTTCCGGGATGCCGTCGGGAGTCTTTTGAGAAGGATGAATTGTCCGTCTTGCGGCCGCTGCCTTCCCAACGTTTCAGTTTCGTTCACAGGAAAGATGCCAAGGTTGGGATTGACTATCACGTTCAATATGACGACCACTACTACAGCGTGCCTTACGGCCTTGTCGGAGCACGGGTGGAGGTGTTTGCACGAACGGCAGTGATTGAACTGGTTCACGGCGGACGTAGGGTCGCTA
>JBAYRN010000244.1:0-4460 GCA_041676625.1 Vulcanimicrobiota bacterium | reverse complement strand
ACTGACTGCCGCCGCACACAATCACGAGGCCGAAGGGATTCGGGTGGGAGCGGTGGAGACGGAAGTCGAGAACTACGTGCGCCGGGGAGAGACCAGCGTGGATCGCGAGATGACACCCATGCCCGGTGTCCTCAAGCTTCAGGCGCGGGCCCAGTACAACAAACCCGTCGATGATATCGAAAAGTTCAAAGCCAACTACCGAAGCCTGGCCGAACGTTTAGCTACCGACACCACTCCTGACTGGATGTTTCCAGGCTGGGATGGCCAGCCCCCTGACTATGAGGCACTCTGGTTGGCCGACGGCGACCGGCAGGATAAAGAACAAGGTTTGTTGGCGGCAGCCGAGCACCTGGATGACTTGACTGGCAAGACCCCTCAGCAAAAGGTCGATGGAATGCTGCGTTTGATGCTCAGCCTGCGGAGGTCCGCTCTCCCTGCTGAAGGGTTCAGCGCCGAAGCCAACGGCAAGTTTCATGCCTTTATGGATAAATACGGCTCAGAGTGGAAGGCCGACATCTTTATCGATAGCCTCAAGCCTCGCCAGATTGGGGGGGAGGAAGAGGAGACCCTTCACTACGCCTTTCTCGACGGGGTCCTTTTTAAGGCCAACTTTCAGGATATGGCCGCGGGCACTCTGCCCGGTTTAGCCAAAGCTGCCAGCAGAGGCTACTTGTACAAGTTAGAAGCCGAGCCGAATCCTTACAACCTGACCGGCCTAATCAGAATGAATCACGAAGGCGATCGGGAGACCTGGCCGCTGGCCAGGGATATGAACGAGGCCGCACTGGAGGCGTTGGCCGGGTTCGACTTCACCTCGATGGTACAGGAGACCGCCTACTCCGGGCACTCCCGGGCCACCGAGTACGCCAACCGGTTGTTCAGAATGGAAGAGCCCGACAAGGCCTTCATGGCTCGGGTCAGACAGGTGGGCAATAACCTTGCCGAACTGGCCGCTGAGTCTCGGGAACAGCGGGCCGGCGCGCGACTGCAACTGCCGTTGCAGGAGCCGAGAAAGCTCAATGCCTTTTTGATCACCCTGGGGGAGTCGGAGTCCTGGAAAGAATTCACTCCGGAGTTCGAGCAGAATCTGAGGCGGCAATTGATCGATATCGCCAACATTTCCACCCATCAGCCCAACTTCGCTGACCACGATCGAGAGCCGAGAGTCCTGCCCGAAGGTATTGAGCGGCGCTTTGTGGAGGGGATGAAAACCTCCGGTCAGAGCAAAGAGGGGATCACCCATCTGGTTCGCCACATGCCGCCCTCCCGTCGCGTGCGCTCGACCGGAGAGCGCAAGTCCTGGCTGGGCGAGGCCGCTCGCACTCTGGCGCAGTCGGGTATCGAGGCTGTAGCCGAGCAGCTCAAAACTCCCGACCGCAGCCAAAACGCCGCCGGCATGAAAGACGCTTTGATCTACGCCTATCAACTGAAACCCGAAGAGCTTCCCGACACGGAGACTCCCTCTTTGCAGGTGCTCAACGAGAGGGTGAAAGCCGAGGAGTTCATTCCCAAACGCAAAGATTACAAGCATCAGATCGACTACGAAAGAGCTCGAGCGCGGTACTTCGATGGGCAACTCCGTTTGCGCGATGTGGTCATGCCGTTGTCCACCATCGAGAGCCGGGACGTGCTCAGCAGAATGGCCCTTTTGGGGCACAACGCCGAGGTGAGCCAGGGTCTGGTGAAGGGCATGCCGCTGGGCACCTTCCAGAAGATCCTGGAGGGAGGAGAAGCGGCCCTGGAGCGCTACCAGGTGACCACCTCTCTGTACAACGCCGAGGAGAAGGAACACGTGGGATCGGACGCGGGAGCCTTCGTCATGGACGGCCTGGTGGCGGTGCAAGACAAGATCGAAACGCTTGAGACCTGGTATGATCTCTTCACCCGTTCCTACGAATTCTCGGAAAGCTCCTTGCAAGCGCGGGACGACACCCGGAGGAAGTTGGGCGACAACCTCTTTGCCCGCCTCGATCAGTTGGACACCGACCCCCTCCGCGACTGGCTGGGCAAGGACCACGCTCTGGACCTCTTGAGCGCGGAACAAAGCTCCGAGCTGCTGCTCAAACTTTTGGGTCAACAGTGTGCGCCTGAAACAGACCCTGGTGACCTGACCGTTGCCGTCAATTGGTTGGAAGATCGCTACGCCTTGATCGACGAGTATCCCCTGGTCTACGTGGAGTTTCGAGATAAGGTTGCCGAGAAGGCTAAACTCCAGCCGAGCACGGTGGACACGGTGTTTCCCAAACTGGTGCGGGGAGTGACCGAGACCACGGACGTCTATCGTCGCAACGCCCGGGCTCTGTCGGGGTTGGTGGCGGTCGCCCGAGAGAAATCGCCAGCCGAGCAGATCGCGACCATCGAATATCTGATGGGGCGGCGCGACGAGATGCCCGCCTACCTGGAGTCGGCCTCTGAAGAGCAGGACTACGCACCGCTGCAGGAGGCTATCCAGACGACTCGCCAGGATCTACTTGAGGCCGACGGCAACACTCGCGTTCTGGTGGCCAACAGTTTCCTGGCCGGACCGTCGGGGCTGCTGAGGACAGACGAGGGGCGAGAGGCGGTCATCGGTCATTTCCTCAAAGACCTCTCTCCCGAAAATCACGATTTGGGCGATAAAATCGCCCGTGGTGTGCTGTACTCCCACGGAGACGCGGATACTCTGGCTGTTGCTTACATCCTGGGGCAGAAGCCCCAGGAGCCTGAAGAGGGTGACGATAAAAAGAAGGGCAAGCTGGACGAAGCGGCCATCCTGACCCGCTTGTTCGATGCCTACGGTGTGCCTGGCATCAAGATGAAGCAGTACCTTGCGTTCACCAGCGAGTTCAAAGATTTCAAGGACGCCTTCGAGAGTGCTCAAGATGCTTCTATGCCGCTGAACTACTATCAGGTACTCAAGTTGGTACAGAACCGCTTCGGCGAGGAGTGGCCCAAGGACCTGAAAATCGACCGCGTGTTGGGGAGCGGTTCGGTCAACGTGGCCATCCGCTACACCAATGAAGAGACCGGAAAGCGCGAGGTGGTCTCCTTGGGCCGCCAGGACATCGAAGAGTCCACCCGCTACGATTTCGGGCGCTTCGACAAGCTCATCGGATACATGACCGAGACCCCGGAAGACCGGGAGAAGTATGGCTATATTCTGGGGCTGCTCGGCATCATCCGGGAGTCGGTGGCTCTGGAGTTTCAGAAAGAGCAGGCGATGGCCGTGCAAAAGCAGGCTTATCAGACCTACCGCCACGACACCAGCGGTTGGCATATTCGCAGCATCGATGCTTTCAAGGTCGAGCACCTGGGGCTGTTCATGGAGGAAGCCAGGGGCAAGACTGCCCGCAAGATTTATAACGAAGATAAAGAGCTTTATAAAGAAGCCATGGACGCCATGGGAGCCGCAGAGTTCGGTGTCTTAAGAGGCGTCGATTTCAGTGGCAACATTAAGCCACGCCCGCTCTTCGCCAACCCCGACTTCCACGATGGTCAGGTGATGATCGACAAAGACACCAAGATGGTGACCATCCTGGACTTCGGGCAGGCGGTGCCTATCTCCAATGAAGATCGGATGGGCGGCCTGGACTTGCTCACGGTGATCGGCAAGGCTGACTGGGGATGGCTCGCGGCGCGTCGTCTGAACAAACGCTACTTCGAAAAGAAAAAGGTGATCACGTCTGAAATGCTCCAGCCGATTCTGGCCCGGGAAGATCGGATGGATTGCTTTATTCATCTGCTCTCTCTGCTCTCCCGCAAGGGTGCGGAGGTTCCGATTTCGAGCGTCCACTGGGTTCTGGGTCTGAATCGTCAAATGGCACTGGCCGAAAAAATCGGAGACCCCATCGACGGCGCGGTCAAAAACATGGTTCTCAACCACAAGGCCGGCCTCTCTTTGGCCACCTTCAACGCCGCCTACGGTTCCGGAGCCAAGGTCGATGCCATGGCCGAACAGGGCTTTCACACGGCCACCGAGACTGCGCTTGCTCTGGTGGGGCCTGTAGCAGGCGCGGCCGGAGTTACTCCGGACTAAATCCGAGCGGGCCCGGGGGCGTTTTTTGAAATGTGATCATCACGTCGGGCACCAGCGGAGGCAGGTCCGGTGAAGCAAAAATCCACACGTTTGCCCCGGGCAGGTATTTGATGCTGGGCTCGGCCAAGACTCACCTTTCGAGGCTTCTTGGCGAGGTTGAAGACGGCGAGGTTATCGTGATCGCCCGTGGGGGTAAGCCGGTGGCCCGTCTGATCCGCTTCGATGAGCAGCCGGGCCGGGTCCTGGGCAGGGATGCCGGTCTTTTCACGGTTCCAGACACCTTCGATGATCCTCTTCCGGATGACGTACTGGGGGAGTTCTTCGCTTGAAGCCGCTTCTGCTGGACACTCACGTCTGGCTTTGGACGCTCACTCAGCCCAGCCGCCTGCCTAAAGACCTGGCGGATTTACCTTGCTCTCCCTCACTTCACCACAAACCTCCCCGT
>JBAYRN010000243.1:0-4460 GCA_041676625.1 Vulcanimicrobiota bacterium | reverse complement strand
GAGTATAAGGTTGATTTTAGCAAGACGAGTCTTATCTATGGGTTAGAGGGAGAAGTCGGTTGTCTACTTGGAAGCAGACGGCTCTAGTTCCTACCTGATGGACTCGTATGCGGTGAAGAGGCTGACGAATCGTGTTAGTTGGTCACTCCACGATAGTGGAGAAGGATCTCAATAAACTTGGTATTTTCAATGAGCACAATATCTTGTTTCATAATGCCTCGGGTTTGTGAAATAATCTTGCCCATTGTAGCAAAAGAGTGTTCTTTTGTCGATAGAAAATCCGACTTCAATGACAAAAAGTTTAATGTCCCTGGCTTAAGCTGAGCGACCAGTACTGCTCACTATCCATAACGGACGGGTAATGGATCAGGGCCATATTCACCAGCACCTCGTATTCCAGCAGTACGGCGGTCAGCTTCTTGTGGACGTCACTGTCGATGCTGGGCTCAAGGTCGCGCAGCATATTGATGATCCGGTTCTCTTGCTCCAGGATCTCCTCGGCCGTGATCTGACTGTCCGCGATGTACTTTTTCCAGCCTTCGTGATCGTCGAGGAAGTTTTCACGTAAAAGATCCAGCCCCCTACCATCAAACCAACCGTCTCTTTGTGCCATCATTACTCCTTGAATAGCCTTTGGGATGCGGGGTTCTTCCTGATGAAGGCGAAATGTCTTGCACGGTATGAAAGGTTCGGCACAAAGGATCGCTCTGGGCGCTATGATAGTGGCGTTGTGCTTCGTCATTTCCCTGCTTCCTTCGTTCCCCGGACCGATCACCAAGTTCGCCGGATTTCCCCTTTTACTGGGGGGAATGCTGGTGGGGCCACGGACAGGTTTTGCGGTGGGGTGCCTGACCGACCTGTTGGGCTTTGCCTTTCGCCCCACGGGTCCGTTCTTTCCGGGTTTTACGCTGACTCAAGGGCTGACCGCTATGATCCCGGGATTGTTGACCATGAATCGGGATCCATTTACCTGGAAAAAATTGGGCCATGAAGAACGGCCCGGTTCCGCCGACAAGGTGGCTTGCTTTTTCAGGTTGCTGGCCATTTTTGGCCTGACTCAGGTCCTCACTTCGGTCCTGATGGTTTCGTTCTTTCGGGCCAAGATCGTGGCTGGAACCCCGCTGATGCTTGAACTGACGACTCGCGCCATCGCCCAGGCCACGCACGTACCGGTGTACGCTTTTATGGCGTACTGGATACTGAGCGCCCTCTCGGAAACAGATCTCTACGAGCGGTTGCTGAAGGCCAGAAAGTAAATGATTTAGGATTCTTACTCGGGGGTACGGTCGCGCTTTTGCAGGAAGTTGGCCAGAGCCTCCAGGCGCCTTGGGCTGATATCGGCCGGCAGTTGATCCCCCACGGCCAGTAAGTGCACGGGATGGTTCCGGGCTTCTTCCACGTGCATCCGGATGTCCTGGTACGACATGTCGCACAGCGCGATCTCATCCAGGCCACCGGCGATCCGGCCTTTGTACCCCTTGGGAGTGCTGTTTTGAAGTTTGGGCCCAGAACTCAGGTGAGGCCAAGAGATCATCTGGTGAGGTAAGTCTAGCAGGCTGTCCGGATAGACTCTCTGGCCCCGAATCTGGAGCCAGATCGGAGCCTCGGAGTGGTGGGTGATGTCGTTGAGCAGGTTCTTGAGATGGGGCTTGATGAGCCGTTCAAAGACCTCCGGTTGGCGCAGTTCGAAGCTCGCAGACTCGACCTCCACCACCAGGCCATCGACCCGGTCATGCTTTAGCAGCTCCCGAAGATAGTTTTGTAAGGACTCGGTGACATCTTTGAGAGCCTTTTCCAGAAAGCTGGGATGGTTCTTTTCGGTGGCTTCCAGGAGGCTGCCGGAGCAAACGTAGGAAAGGGCCGTCCAGGGAGCGGGTACGGTTTCAAACAGAGCGATCTTTTTCTCGCTCATCTGCCGCGCGATTCTCAGCGCTTCCAGGCGTTCAGACCAGAAGCCGGAGTGAGCTTTCTGGACTTCCAGTTGGGTCAGGTCGTGCGGTCGGTCGAGAGAGACCTGCGGCCCCATGGGTAGATCCCGCACGACCGGGAAGCGTAGAAGCTCCATGCCGTAAGTGGCGGCAAAGGAGAGAGCCGCTGCGGCCAGAGACTCCCCTTTCATGTGCGACAGCCCGAACGGATACCAGAAGCTGAAGGGGCGACGATCAACCTCTTGTCCGGCCAGCGTTTTTAAAACGCGGTCGCGCTTGGAGAGCCGGCTTACGCCTTGCCGTGACACTTCTTGAACTTCTTCCCGGACCCGCAAGGACAGGGATCGTTTCGACCCACTTTTTGTTCGATGTAGGGGTTCACGACTTGCAACGCTTTGCGGATGGTCTCGTTCTGAGAGTCCAGACCGGCCGCCCGTTTGAAGTAAGAAGTCGCCTTCTGACTGTCACCCTTGCGCAAGTAGAGCCAACCCAGGCTGAAGTAGGGATAGGCCATGTCTCGGTTGTGAGCCACAGCCTCCTCAGCCAACTCGATGGCTTCATCCAGGCGGGGCGGATCCTGGCGGGCCAGAACACCCGCTTTGTTCACGGCGATGACACCGTCTTTATGGGCGTCTTCGACCACCAGGAACGGTTCGAAGCTGTGCTCTTTGACTTCCGGTTGGTTGGCGCACAGCACCAGTTCCACGGCCCGACCGTCGGGGTATTCGTCGAAATACTTCTTGGCTTCGTCCAGGTGGGTCATGGCCTCATCGAAGCTGCCTTCGAGGGCTTCCACCACAGCCAGGTTCAGGTACAGCAAGGCGGCGTTGTCGTCCTGGGCTCCCCGCTCCTTGAGGTCGGCCTCGGCCTTTTCCAGGAACTTTCGGGCTTCCGGATACTCGTGGACCACCAATTTTAAGAATCCGGCGTTGTTCAACAACAGGTAGTGGTTGATGCCATCTTCTTCAAAGCTCTTTTCGTAAACCTTGACCGATGCGGCCGGACCGCCTTTGCGGTAATGCAGAAGCCCCACGTTGGTGATACACACCATCTGCCCATCCAGGTCGTCCATCTCTTTGAAGAGGCCCTTGGCTTCCTCGAAGTTGGTCTCCGCTTCTCCGTCCTGAGCCAGGTCGCTCTGGATGGAACCAAGATCCCGCAAGGTTCGAGCCAGACCCGCTTTGTCATCGAGTTTTCGATAGACAGCCAGGGCGGCCCGGAAAAAAGCCAGCGCGCCACGATGATCGTTTTTTCGATAGGCGGCCGACCCCAACTGCTCAAAAGCCCGGGCCTGTCCTTCCTGGTGCTCGGTCTTTTCCGCAAGCCGCAGGGCTTTCTTCAGGTGAGGATTCGCTTCAGTCGGCTTTTCCAGTTCGTTGTAGCAGTAACCCAGGGTGAAGTGGATCCGCTCAATCTCATCGTCTGGAGCCGAGTCGGGCAGGCACTTACGGGCCTGGTTCATCAACTCGACGGTCTTTTCAAAATCTTTTTCGTTAAAGGCTTCCTCGGCGCTTTTGATCAGGTTTTGGAAGCTGGTCTCTGTACCAGTGGACATAGTTTTTCCTAGGGTTTGTAATCTGGAGGGGACATATACCCTTTTAGCTCGGGGGTTCCTGCCATTTTCGACGGTTCGGCACCATTTACAGTGGTCCGGTGGGTAAAAAGCACCGGGTTTCAGAATCAGACCATCCATGAGTCCTTTGTTACGGCTGTTTGTCTACGGTTCACTCAAGATGGGAGAGTGCAACGATTTTGTGTTGAAGCGCTGGGTCGAGCGCTTTGAGGAAGCACGAACTCAAGGAGAGATGCGGTTGCGGCCGGACCGGTATCCTTCTCTGTTTCTGCCCACCTACGGAGAGTTGGGCAGTGCGGAGTATGCCAGGGACCTGGGGCTTGAGAGCGCCCCCGTTTGCCGCCAAGGGCATCTGGTCAAGGGGCAGCTTCTGTATCTGCGAGAGGGCCGGGAGGCGTTGCCTGTCCTCGACCACTTCGAGGGCTATTTCCCGGGTGGGCGCTCGGAATACCAAAGGGTGGCGGTTTCAGTAGAGACCCGGGACGGGCTGGTCCCCTGCTGGACCTACACCGGGGTGGGTCGGCCGGTTCCGGGGTGGCCCCTCCTGCAAGAATGGCCTCCCCCCGAGATGGAACGAGAGCCGGAGCCTTTCGAGCACGGGCTGTAGATCGAGGGGGATCTCTGGTGAAAGTTGTAAATACGCTGGTATTGGAGATGAGGTGGTGGTGTGAGGGCAGCAGACCTGCTGGATCGACTTAACCTAATGGACGAAGGTGCTCGATTGGAGGCTAAAAGGGGGGGCCGCGTCGGGAAGAGTTGCATGGAGACTGTTTGCGCGTTCGCCAATACTATCGGACTATGTGGAGGGTGGATTCTTTTCGGAGTTCAACGTAATGATGAACTAGGGCCTGTGGACATTTGGCATTCCGAGCCAAACGCAGGACATTTTTCTCCTCCTGGAGTGGAATTTTCTGTGGAATAGTGGACCTATTTGAGGAAAATTTCGCTTCAGGAGGTGG
>JBAYRN010000242.1:0-4504 GCA_041676625.1 Vulcanimicrobiota bacterium | reverse complement strand
CTACCCCTTCTTGCTGGTCGCCACCCCCGAAGGCTATTACGTATCGCTGCAATTTACTTGTCCGGCGGTGCTTTCAGGTGACGGAGGCCCGATCACCAATCATGGTGAGTCGCTGGCTGCCACCGTGCGAGCGGCCCCCCATTTCTTCCCTCCCGATCTGGTGCCTGGCAACAAGGTCACCCTGACCGCCAAAGCGTCTACAGACTTTTATTCCTACCTGGCCTTCGAAGAGAGGCTCCTGCAAACCCTGGATCTCCACGAGGACATCGTGGGAATACTCCTGGAAGGGGCTGCCTCGGTCATCGATGGATCCTGGAGCAGTGAGCCGGATCCCGCAACCTGGCAACTGTGGGAGGCGCTCTATCAGGTCTTCCATCTATTTTTTGCCAACAGCGTGGCTTCCATGGAGCGCAAGGCCGAGCCCGACGAGAGAGCGGAGTACGCCCAGTGCCTACTCCACGGGGGGCAGGTCCGGTCGGAACTCTTGAAGGCCGACGCTCCACCCTACAGGCCAGGGGCGGGAGTCTGCCAACTCACTCGCAACGTGATCAAACGATACGTGCAAAACAAGATCTGGGGCAAGAATTTGCTCACCGGACCATCGCTAGCCGTCCGCCTTCTGCTACTGGCTCTCTCCCTGGAAGTTCTTACTTACTACTATTTGGCGCGAAAAGAGCAACTCGGAGTCCGCCACTTTGATCTTGAGATTCTGGAGTGGAGTTTCGACCTGGTCGAAACAGATTTCTTACTCCATGACGACCTTGTCATGCCTCTGGTGGAGGAGTGGGCGCGCATGGGAATGGAAATCTCCGAGGGCCAAAACAATCCCAATTAGTCTTAATCTCGTGACATTAAGACTTAATCTCAACTTCCTTATCTTAAAAGAAGGAATTTTAGATCAATAAAGTCTATTATTCGAGAATGCAAACAGTATCATCATTTCCAGGCATCAACACATCGAGCCTGAAAGACTTTCTGGAAATCCCCTACGACCAACTCGAGGAAATGAACCTCGAAGCCAAGCAAAAGCAAGCCGACCGAGTCGATGACCACAAACTTCAGGACCACTATCTTAAGTACCTGACCGACGAGAAGCGGATCAAGGCCGTTACTGTATGTTTTAGCGACCTGGAAGGTCGTTTTCACATGCTCGACTACGACAAGAAATTTCTCCTCAAATCTCACGACAATCTCACCTTCGACGGCTCCTCCGTTCAGGGATTTGCCATGGTCAATGAATCCGACCTGAGGTTGGGTATCGACTGGTCTACCTTTCGCTGGCTACCCAGCGACGTCTTCGGTCCCGGCAAGGTGATCGTTTTCGGGCTTATCCAGGATGCCGAAGGAGTGAGCTACCACTCCGACTTGCGGGGAACTCTCAAGAACTACTCCAACCAGCTCTACAAAAAAGGGATGGTGGCTAACGTCGCCGTGGAGTGCGAAGGCTTTCTCTTCAACGGGCTGAACGCTGAGCGCGCCTACCGAACCAGCAAAGGGTTCGAGATCGTTTCCAGCGGAGGATACTACAACTCCCTGCCCAGCGACCCTTTGCGCAAATTCATCGACCGCTTGGCCGAAGCCCAGCGAGCCATGGGTTTTGAAAACGAAAAGGATCACCCCGAGGTCGCCCCTTCCCAGTTCGAACTCAACTACAGCTATACCGAAGCATTGGTGGCCGCCGATCAGCTCCAGATCTACAAGCTAGTAGCTCGTCAAACAGCGGCCCAGATGGGGTACACCGCGTGCTTTCTCCCCAAACCGATCGCCGGGATCAACGGAAACGGAATGCACACCAACATCTCCATCAGCAAAAACGGAAAGAACAAGTTCTTCGACGGCAAAGGGGAAGAGAAGCTCTCCAGCATGGCCTGGGAGTTCGTCGATCGCCTCCTCTCTCACGCCAACGACCTGTGCTTGATCATGAACCCCAGCGTCAACTCTTATCGTCGCCTCGATCCCCACTTCGAGGCCCCCAACCAGATCAAGAGTTCGGCCGTCGACCGAACCTCCATGATTCGGATCCCCCTGGGCAACGAAAAATCGTCTCGCATTGAAGTGCGGACCGTGGCCCCCGACGCCAACCCATACCTCACCTTCTACAGCCTGCTGCGCACCGGTTTTGACGGCAAGGTCCTCAAGTCGCTGAACTCCGATAGCCGCCGCACCCGAACCAAGTACCTCCCGGGCAATATCTGGGACGCCATCGGCAAGTTCAAATCCAGCTCCTTTATCGAAGAGACTCTGGGGCCCGACGTAAAGCGCAAGTACCTGGAACGCAAACTGGAAGCGGCCGAACGCTCTCCCAAAGCCCTGGGTACCCAGGTCAAACTTGGAGAGATCATCTATCACCACGAGGTGACCAATCAGAATATCTGGCGCCAGTTCTAATGCAACTCGGCAGCCAGATCACAATCGGGAGCTCAGGCTCCCTTTTTTCTTTCAGGCGGTGCCGAAGTAAAAAGGGCGGGAGCCGATGATCTCTTCTCCGTCTCGAAAAACCGCGATCACCTTTTCGGCCCCCGCACCGGGTTCCGCGCTCACACTGAAGCGATGGGACTCCACTTCTTGAAAGGTGAAGGTCTGGGAAGGCATCCCCGAAGGCCGAAGCCATTCGATCTGGAGATCAGGGTGAGAGCGCTGAAGACTTTCATTGGGCTCAAAGGCAATTTCCAGGGGAGTGCCGGGGTTCAGGCGATACTTCCGCAAAGTGGAAGCCGGGTAGTTGGAAACCGTATCGGTGAGAGACATGGAAGCGTCGTGTCGCAGACTGCGCTGCAGCTCGGGAGAGATATGGCCCATCGCCTCCAGTGAAAATTCAGCGCCCTGGAGAAAGCCACGGACCTGCTCGGGGGACACTTTGTGCTGCAATAAGTATGAGGTGATGGCGTTTCCTTGAGAGTGGCCGCCCGGGGAGAGGCTGACCCGCCGATGGTTGCGGAACACCCGCAGGGGCTTGCCCCCCGGACCGAGCCCCTCGGCAAACTCGCGGTCCGGATAAAGCAGATGCGTGAAGTAGTCCGCCAACCCTTCGTGCAGTCGCACAAACTCCGGCTCATTGACGTGCCGGCTTTCCATCAGGTGGGGGTAAGCCTGGGCCACCAGAGCGTGGAAAGCTTCGTGAACCAGGATATCGGGAGAGTCCAGGGCAGGTCTATTCCCCCGGTCGTCCGGGGGAAAATTGATCGTATCACCCTTCACGCTGTAGCCGGTCCGCAATGATCTTTGCGTATCGTGCACCCGCAGCACCAGGGGCCTCTTCACCTCACCGAAGTGCTCGGCGAAAAACCCCACCGCGCGATCGATGGTGGCCTTGATAAAATGGCGCTGCTCTGAACTGAGCGTCTCCTCACCCTCGATCAGGCAAGCCGACAACTTTGAATCTGAACTCTCAAAAATATCGGGAGAGCCTTGCGGTTGCGGCTTGGGGGCTGGAAACCGTGGTGGAACCGGAGTCGGGGGTCCGGAATGTGGTCCTTGAACCTTCATGAAGTGTTATTGTACACCATGGTGTCCAACCGTTCCAGGACCCCGGGCCCTTCGGCGCGTACACCCCCACCATGAAAACTAGACTCTTACTTTTCGCCCTCGTTACTTTTCTTTTGCCCTTGGCCACCCTGGCCGAGGAGAGCAAACCTTCCATTCCCCTCAAGGTCTTGCGCGGCAAAGAAGCCCCTACGATCACCGAAGTGGTCAAGGTTTTGATGTTGACCGATGCCGGTGAATTGGTACTGGAGGTCTACCCCCAGGCGGCTCCCAACGCCGCCAAGCGGTTCCTGGAACTCGTAGAAGCAGGCTACTACGACGGCACGCCCATCTTCCGGGTGGTCAAGCAACCCGAACCCTTCGTGGCCCAGTTCGGCATCAACAGCGACATGGCCGACTGGAAGGAGATCAACTTCGACGACGATCCCACCCTCTTTCAGCTCACCCGAGGCACTCTGGCCTTCGCTAAAGCCGGCCCCAACACCAACTCCACCCAGGTCTTCATCAACTATCGAGAAAACAACCGCCTAGCCGCACCCGAATACAACTTCACCACCTTCGCCCAGGTGGTGGAAGGAATGGAGATCGCCGACTCCTGGGTCTCGGTGGGCGATCCGGGCATGGGTCTGAGCCAGGACAAGCTGTGGCAAAACCATCGAATGGGGGAAGAGCTTTTATTGAAGCCCAACGTGATTAAGGAAATGAAGGTTTGGGGGAGTGATGATGATGACAAGGACGAGTAAGCTTTGAAGGGGATCATTCTGGCCGGAGGACGGGGCACCCGGCTTTACCCGGTCACTCAATCCACCTGTAAACAGCTTCTCCCAATTTACGACAAGCCGATGATCTATTACCCGCTCTCCATCTTGATGATGGCGGGGATTGTGGAGATTCTGGTAATCTCCACCCCGGAGGACCAGCCCCGGTTCGAGCAGCTCCTTAAGGACGGTTCTCAGTGGGGCCTGAAGCTGTCCTACCGAATTCAGGAAGAACCCAACGGCCTGGCCCAGGCTTTTGTCCT
>JBAYRN010000241.1:0-4573 GCA_041676625.1 Vulcanimicrobiota bacterium | reverse complement strand
GATGAGTTCGGCCAGGGGGTCCAGGACCCGTCGGGCAATGGAGACCGCACCCCTCAAGGAGACATCCAGATCGGGAAACTCAGCCCTGGCCAGTGGGCTCGCGGAGTAAACGCTGGCACCGGCTTCGGAAACGATGAGATAGGGGGTTTCCAGTTCCGCCACCAACTGCTCGGTCTCCCGACTGGCGGTACCGTTGCCGATAGCGATCACCGTGACTTTGTATCGCGAGATCAAGGCCCGGAGCGTCTCCAGACTCGGCCGGTGCTCTTTCTGGGGAGGGTGCGGATAGATGGTGGCGGTTGTCAACAAGTGCCCGGTGGGGTCCACCACGGCGATCTTGCAGCCGGTCCGAAAACCGGGGTCCAGGGCCAGGACTGTGTGCTTGCCCAGTGGTGGTACGGTTAATAAAGAGCCCAGGTTTTGACCGAAGACCTTGATCGCGTGTGCCTGAGCCTCTTCCGTCAGGGCGCTTCGGGTATCTCGTTCTACGGCGGGAAGGACCAGTCGCCGAGCCGCGTCGTCCAGGGCTTGCTGCAGGTGCGTACCCCAGGGGTTGCCGGCGAACACTCGGAACTCTCGTCGCAGGGAGTCGCGCCAGTCGCGTTCAGGCAGCTCCACCGAGACCGACAGGACCTTTTCTCTCTCCCCCCGGTCGATGGCCAAAACCTGGTGAGATGAGACCCTCGCCACCGGCTGATCGAACTCGTAGTAGTCGCGATAGACCTCCCGGGGATCTTCTGCCCCTCGCCTGACTGACACCTTGAGCCGCCCGAACTTTCTAGCCTTTATTCGCAGCGTCTGGCGGACCTCCGGCTTGTCGGCCGCCCATTCCGCCACGATATCTCGAGCCCCACCCAGGGCCTCCTCCAGCGAAGCCACCTCCCCCTTCACAAACCGGCGAGCCTCCTGCCCTGGTTCGGAGTGCCTCGGTTGCTTCACGATCAGGTGGGCCAGGGGCTCCAGACCCAGCTCCCGAGCCCGGGATGCTCTGGTCTTTCGCTTGGGTTTGTGGGGCCGATAAA
Organism: Vulcanimicrobiota bacterium; assembly: GCA_041676625.1. GTDB lineage: Bacteria > Vulcanimicrobiota > Xenobia > Xenobiales > JADMJV01 > JAEXNA01. Next base: position 3,551 of record JBAYRN010000241.1, on the reverse strand, counting down.
GGTCTTCCAAAACGGACAGGCTATCGGCATTCTCGACCGCCTGCCGCAACTCACCCTGGAACAGCCCCAGTTCTTGCAGGGAGTTCACAATGGACTCCCGGCGACTCTCCAGCTTTTCCAGTTCCTCCCGGAGTCGTTGCACATCCCGCAGTTGCTCTTCGTCCATTCCGCCCGTACGTTCTTTGCGATAACGGGCCATAAACGGCACAGTAGCCCCTTCGGACAAGAGATCGAACACGGCCTTGACGTGCTGGGAAGGCAGAGAGAGCCTGCGGGCCACCTTCTCAAAAAGTTCCATACCGCTTTTGCTTACCTCAATGGCTATAACTCGTATCCTAACTCTTTGAGTTTCTGAGCCAATTCATCCGCCCGAGCTTTTTCGGCATCCGCGCGTTTGGCTTCAGCCAGGACCTTCTCCGCCCCGGTCATCAACGGTTTACCTGAAGCATCCGTCCACCTGAGCCAGGGCCCTTCATAACCGCGATACTCCCCCTCTTCAACCACGAGCCCGAGCCCAAAGTCGATGAGCTTAGTGGGCTCGAGCAGTTCCACGTAGTTTCGCCCTTGAAGTTGATAAGCGCGAAGCTTTCGAGACCCGAGGTACTCGAAGGGGTCGTAGATGATGTAGTGTCCCACCCGCCACTCGGCGTACTTTTCTAGTTTTCGGGTACCCTCATCACCCTCTCGGTTGGAAACTATTTCGATGACGATGTCGGGAGGACGGCCGTAATTCCAAATAAAGTAAGTCTTGTTCTTCTTATAGTCGAGGGGCCCTGGAGGTTTCTTTTGAAAAGTGACCATCAGATCCGGGACCAGAGGAGGCAGGTCGGGGGAGGCAAAAAGGCCCACGTTGGCAAGTCCGACCACCGGGCGAAGCTCCTCTCGAAGTGAGGTCTCCAGACAATCGAGGAGAAGCTGTTGCTGCTTCTCTGAAAAGATGCTGTCCACGGGCTCTCCATCCTCGATCTCGATGTGGGAGATATCTGGCTCCAGGTCCTCTGGCTGGTATTTCATGCTGGGTTCGGCCATAACTCTTCATTCGGCTTGAGAGATGAAGTTCCTTACCGGGTTACTCCGACACGCTCCTAGGCTCTTCCCAACCCATGGACTTCATCAGCTCCAGCACCCGGTTCCAGGCTACTGTTTCCCGGGCTTCGGGGCTGAGTTCTTTGGCCAGCCCCAGCAGGGCTTTCTTGAGTTCCTCTTCCGGTCCGGTGAGGAGATGGGAAAAGGTGGGATCCAACAAGTGACCGGTGTTGGACCCGCAGTGCCCAAGGAGGCAGTCTATGAAAATCTCCAAGCGCCGGGCGGCACACTTTTCGTCCTTCTTGCGGTCGGCGAAGTGCACGATATCGAGTTCCGATTGCCAAAGCTCGGCGGTCAGGGCGCTGGGGATCAAGAAGAGGGCCGTGCCCAGTCGGTTGCGCTGCCCCGCCAGCGCCCGGCGCACGTCGTCCACCGCCCGGTGGAAGTTGCCGTCCCGCAAGGAAAACCCCACGAAGAGCATCTGCCGAGTAAGCATGGTGGCCTGCACGATCCCGTGAAGCGCTGCCCGGCGCTCGGAGTAGCGAAGGTAGTCCTCCCGGCGGATCACGATGTCCTCCGGCCTCGAGACACAGCCGTGCATCTTCAGCAGCCAGCGGTTGTGCACATCCCCGGCGGTGTAGGGAAGAGTGGCCACCGGTGCGTCCGCCCCCTCGGCGGCCACCTCGAAAAGCCGATCGTAATTCTGGGTAATGACTTCTCGGGCCGGTAGGCAGGCCAGTAAGCCGTGCAGCAGACTGTGATCCCAGGAGCGAGAAAAAATGGTGGCGATCTGGTCGTTCACGTCTTGCTTTCGAGCCCGAAAGCGCCGCTCCAGGACACTCCCCCGGTCCAGCACGTCTAGACTGGCGAACTCCGTCAATTCGGAGCCCATGATCCCGATCTTTTCAGCTAACTTGGAAAGAAGACCGTTCCAACTGGGCAGTCCGGCGCTGCAACTCACCCCGGCTCCCAGAAAGAGAGCCAATCCTTCGTCGCTACCGACCTGAGCCAGAGCCCGGGCCTTTTCCACAAAGTCCGAGTCCAGGTCCGACCAGTCGAAGCCGCTTTCCATCCTGGCTTTCTGGGCGGCCGCAAAAGCCGGCGCGGTGTGAGTGACCAGAGCGATGTCCACGTTCTTGCGAGCCACCAGGGCCAGCAAGTCTCGAACCAGGGTATCGATGACCTGGCCCTTGACCTTGGCGCCTCCACCGAAGCCGGTACTGATGACCGGAAGAGCCAGCAGATGTCGCTCGCGGTCATTGACGGGCTCAGCCGCTTGGGCCAAAACTGTCTCTACAAACTGTTCCACAGCCTCGATCATTCGATCCATACGACGATAGAGGATGTTGACCAGCCAGGGGCGGCTGCGATCATCGGGCCAGAGGGGGACCGGCAAAACCCGCTTTTTGCCCAGCCTCCATTCTTCGCCCTGCTGCTCATAAAGCTCGCTCAGGGCCTGCCCAAACCCTTCCGGTTCCGGATTCAACCAGTAGCTCTCGACGCTCAGTTCGTATCCCGTGGGCATCAGCCAACCGTCACAGGCCAGTTTAGTCAGATCGCCGCGAAATATGAAGAGGTGGCCGGACACCCGGGGTGCTTTCTTAAAGCAGACGGGTCGATACCTGCCACGATCGCAAATACTCCACGCAGCTTTGTTGTGCAAGCGTTCCCAAAGTGCGTCGCGGCTGATGACTTAGGGGATCGAGAGTTTCGCCGACCGTGGAGGGTAGGATGAACTTCTGTTCCTGCGAACAACCAACAATGTTGACCTCGGAACATTTGCTGGACTTATTGAAGAACACCGAGTCCGACCGGGTAGAGCGTACGATGTCGGAAAGTAAGACGGACAAGTTTGGCGAGGCGATTTGCGCCTTCGCAAATGACTTGCCGAATAGTGGAAAACCAGGCTATCTGTTGATAGGCGCCAAAGACGACGGGACTTTGTGCGGGTTGAAAGTGACCGACGAGTTGGAAAGAAATGTGGGTGGAATTCGCTCGGATGGCAACCTCTTACCCCAGGTCAGAATGAACTTGCAGAAGTTCAGCCTGGAGAGTGGCGACGTGTTGGTGGTTGAAGTTTTCCCGTCGGAGAGTCCGCCGGTCAGGTATAAGGCAAAATGCTGGGTCCGAGTCGGTCCCCGCCGTGCGACGGCCAATGAACAAGAAGAAAGAGCACTTTTTGAAAAGCGCCAGTCGAAAGCCAAGGCCTTTGATTCTCGGACTTGTGATGAGGCCGGCCTCAGCGATCTCGCCAGGCCTTTGTTTGACACCTACCGCACTCAAGCCGTGGACCCGGAGACGATTGAAAACAACTACCGTAGCTACGAAGAGCAACTCGCTTCCCTTCGTTTCTTCGACACGTCACGAAAACGGCCGACCAATGCTGGAATGATTCTGTTTGGGAAGAATACGAGGTTTTTCTTGCCTGGGGCCTATGTTCAGTACCTCGTATTCCCTGGAACGAGTTTGACGGACACACCGATAGACCAGGCAGAGGTAGGCGGCGATCTCGCTACTGTTATTAG
>JBAYRN010000240.1:0-4606 GCA_041676625.1 Vulcanimicrobiota bacterium | reverse complement strand
GAACCGAACCAAGATGGTCTGTAGTGTAGAAGAGTTTCGTGGAACCGCTACCACCCAAACTAGCCGTCTGCAAGACACCTTGACCGAAGTAGTGTTTGGTGATGGGAAATCCAGTTTGCAGGCCGTCTCGTTCGCAGACGATGGAGCCGCCGAGCCACCAGTAGAGCTTTTCAGACTGTACCTGGCCGTCCACGATTTCGCGGATGATGCTGCGGCGGGAGAGGCCGTCGTATTCGAATTCACTGCGTCGGTTGCCCTGGATGATGGCGGTGACCCGGCCTTGCTCGTCCCACTCGAAGGTACGGCCCTGGGCGTCGGCAGCGGCTTGGCCCTTGGGGTCGAAGGTGGGGGTGCCTGGGGAGGTGACCTGGTTTAGGCTGTTGTAGGAGAAAGCGGTGGCGGCTCCGTTTAGGGTGAGGCTGGTGAGATTGCCCACCTGGTCGAAGGTGTAGGTGGCGTGAGGGGAGCCATTGAGATCCACCCCTACGAGTTGGCTCAGGTTGTCGTAGCTGAACTCGAAGCTCTCCACGGAGGCTGTACCAGTACCAGTACCAGTACCTGATCCGCTTTCTTCGTCTTCCTGGTCCCAATCGCTGAGATCCCACCCCCAGTCGTTGCTGAGGATCTCCTTGACCCAATCCCACAGGAGGTGGTGGCCATGGCCTTTTTTGTGATCGTGATGGCCCTTGCTCTTCTTGTTATGGTGGCCCTTGTCTTTACCCTTTCTCTTACCCTTGTGCTTGTCTCCCTTCTTGTCTTTGGGACCGTCCTGGTGCTTGCCACCGAAATGGTGGTTGTCGCGATGCTCACGGCCCTGGTTCTTGCTATGATCGTAGCGCCCATGGCTCTTTTTGTGGTCGTTGTCTTTCTTGTTTTGATGCTTATTATTTTGCTTATGCTTATGATGCTTGTCTTTGTCTTTGTCTTTGTCTTTGTGCTTGCTCTTGTCTTTGCATCCGCAGTGGCAGTCATCGTCTCCGCCATCCTCTCCACCGTCATCTCCGCCATCATCGGAGCAGTTGACTCCGTGAGTTTGGATAAGGGTGGTGATCTGGCCGACCGGATCGTGGGTGTAGTCGAACTGGCTCAAAACTTGGCCATTTTGCCCCAGGTTCTTGATTTGAGAGAGTCGCCGATCCAGGCTGTTGGGGGTGTAGGTAAACTGCTTGGTGGGGCCGGTGCTCGCGGTCATCTCGGTGAGCTGTCCGGTCTTGCCCAGGTAGCTCATCTGAAAGGCGTCTAGAGCGTTGGTCATTGAGGTGGGTCGCCAGAGCTGGTCGAAAACCACGCTTTGGCTCTGGCCGTTGACCGTTTGGCTGCTGACTCGACCGGCTGCATCGTACACAAAGCTCGCCTGGTCTCCGAAAGGGCCGCTGATACTAGCCAGGCGATTGGCTCCTGGAGAGCCGATGGCCCCGTAGGTCATGGTGTGGGCTCCCAGCCCGTCGGTCATGCTGGTCGGGCGGGGCAAGAAAGAGTCATTGGTAAAGCTGACCGTGGGGGTGTCGCCCGAGTATTGGATCTGCTTGAGCTGATTGTCGATGAAGTAGCTGTAGGTTTTCTTTTGCCCCAGCGCATCGGTCACCGATCTCAACCGGCCAACGCACTGCTCGTAGGTCATGCTCTGGGCGGCTCCATCGGCGTATTGCTTTCGCACCAGTCGCTGTTGCAGGTCACGCTGGAACTGGGTGATATTTCCTTTGGGGTCTGAAAGACTGGTGGGTACGGAGTAGAGCCCGTAGTCTAGGGAGGTGACTCAGCCGTTTCCATCGGTGAGAGAGAGCAGGCGCCGGATGGAGTCGAAAGTGGTTTGGGTCACCCGACCGATGCGGTCTTCGGTGCGCACCAGATCTAGCCGGTCGTAGGCGAGGGTATCCTGGGTTCCGTCGGGATAAGTCAGGGCAAGCGGGCGGTCGGCGTTGTCATAGGTGACCTGCACGGTGTAGCCCTCCGAGTCGGTGGCCGAGCTCACTCTTTCGGCCGAGTCGTAGCCGAAGCTTGCCATGAGCCCTAGCGGACCGGAAAGACCGGCGAGATTGCCGGTTGGGGTGTAGCTGAAGCTGGAAAGCTCACCGAGCGGGTTGAGAGCAGTCTGGAGGAGACCTCGGGCGTCGTAGCCGAATTCACTTGTTTGACCGTCTGAGCCGGTGAGGGTGAGGATGTTGTGGTGGCTGTCGTAGGTCGCGCTGAAGAGGGTCTGTCCTCCGGTGGAGACCCCCAACAGGTCGATCCCGTTGGGAGCACGGAGATAGTCGAAGACCCGACCGGCCGGGTCGACCATCTGGGTCACGTTGCCCTGGGAGTTGTATTGGTAGCGCCGGAGTTGAGTGGTGCCGTCGCTGAGGACGCGGGCTACGTGAGTAGGGCTGTCGTCACCTCGGAAATAGCCTGGGACAGTATCGTTGTCGGGGTAGGCAAACCAGATCCGGTTCTCCAGTGGGGGCTTGATGCTTTCCAGTACCCGCGATTTGGCCTTAAAGGCGTTATCCGGATCACCGAGATACAAGAAGTGATAGATAGTAGCTTTGGAGGTATCGGGGTACTCATCGAGCTGATGAGGGGCCCAGTAAAAGGTGTTTCTACCATCCTGATACTCTGGCAGCACAGGTAACCCCACAGGCACCTCGGACTCGGAAAAAGGAACCGAAACATTCACGGGAACAAGTCCGGTAGTATTGTTGGAGGAGGAGGTGAGCGCCGATAGCAACCCCTCTTTGGCCTGCTCTAGCCCCGGTGGCAGAAAAGTCACGTGGATCCCGCGTTCGGCGTTTTCCACTCTGTGTTTGCGCCCTTGGGCATCGGTGACTTCTAAGATACGATGCTCGATGTCGCTGTCGTTGAAATCTAGTTTGCCGTCGGCGTAGGAAAAGGTGGTTGTGCCATAGGGCGTGGTGAGAGCATTGACGAAATCGTTGGCACCGTATTGAAAGCTTGAGGTGAGACCGATGACGTCGGTGATCGACTGCAGGTGTCCGTCGGCGGTGTACGTGAATTCTGCTGAGCGCCCGAAAGGGTCGGTGACTCGAGTGATCTTGAGGGGGTCTTCAGAAATCCCGTAGGATAGAGACATGACGCGGCCGAAGGGGTCGATGATCTGAGACAAGCGACCGAGTTGGTCATACTCCAACCGGGTGTCGTTGCCTTGAGGGCTGGTCCGCCTGGTTAGGTGATAGCGGTTGCCGATGAGCTTGCTGTAGTGATCGTGCGAGCCGTTGGGCCAATCGAGCACGAAACCTTGACCGGTATCATTGAGAAAGGCTTGAGAGTAAGGGCCTCGGTCGGACCGAACGGTGGAAGTGGTAAAGGTGTATTCATCCGTCCCTCCGCCTACTTTGTAGAGGCGCACCTTGCCGTTTTCATTGCGCTCGTCGGTGATGAAGCTGTTCCAGTTACTGGTCCATTTCGGGCCCAGATTGGAATAATCGAAAACAGCCGGTTGACCCATCTCTCGTTGGGCATAGGTGACCCTGAAAGGCACGCTAAACGCTGCCGGGCTCAGCCCCACTGGAGTATCCACCAGGCGGAGACTCACCACCATGGCGTGACAGGACCAATTGGTTAGGGGTTCTTCCTTCTGGCAAGGCTTGCCGCCACCGCCTCCGGTGCCACTCTCCGAGCCACTGCGGCTGCCATCACCGTCTGACCATCCAGACGATGAACTTCCCTTGTCCGAACCGGGAGGACCGATAATCACATCGTCGTCGCCGGTGGCATCGCCATCGAATTCGAAGCTCACGTAGCCGCGTCCCCAGACAGCCTTTCCCTCTTCCTCCGAGACAGACCGCCAGCCAGGAGGGAGGGGTCCGGGCGGAATCAGGAAGTAACCGCTGGCCTCTTCATCCAGGACGTCTTTTGTCATCCTCACTTCATCGCGCAAAAAACCGGCCGTGTCGTCCTCCACCGAATACCCGGCCTCGGATTCAAAAATGGCAGCGAAATGACCGGCCTTCCAATGGACCACCGCTGGGGTGATGAGCCGACTGCCGGGCTGTCGATATGCCATCTGATAATTTAGGCCCAGCTCTCGGGAGAGGTCTCGATTGCGCAGTAGCGATGTCCCTCGGGAGGTGGAGAGGCAAGCTCTCAAAGCTTGCTCCTGCTGGTCTGTCCAAGTGCCGCTTCGCCTCCCGAGCCTTCGCAGGGCTGCAGGTCCGCACCAAAAGGAGTATCCGGGGGCCGTCTGCATGGTATAGAGGCCTTCCCTAGAAGTCGCTACCAACTCCGTGGCCGAGCCGGAGAAAGAGCGACCCTCCACGCTTTTCAGCAACGGCTCTAGCTCCTCCACTCGTCCAAGATGAGCCAACGTCTGGGTGTAAGCCCCAAAAGCATGGTCGGCCAAGGCCCTGAGTCTATGGTCTTTTGAGTCTTTGAGTTCCGTCCAGACCTGGGCCAGGTGGCCAAGAGTCCGGGTAAACCTTCCCGTACTTTGATAATACAACCCCAGATTCACCCGCACCGAAGGAGCCCAGGGGCTGCCCGGGTGCTCTTTTAGAAACTCCTCCAGCAGATCCACTTTCTGCGACTTCGGTCGAGGGTCTGCTGCGTATCGTTCGAGCACCGCAGCCAGCGGTTCCTTGTCAGCCCCCTTGACCGTGGGAATGAACGG
>JBAYRN010000239.1:0-4641 GCA_041676625.1 Vulcanimicrobiota bacterium | reverse complement strand
GTTTATGCCGCGAAAGCCCTTGAGGCAGGGGAAGCCGGTAGCCGCATGGCGAAAAGGCGACCGGGCGGCCGGCCAGGCGGGCAGGTGTGCCACGGACTGACCCCCTTCCTCCTTGGCCTAGTTCCTCTTGGCCTAGTTCCCTCTGGTCCAGGTCCATGGCTGGAGTTCCATCACGCGACCAGCCGAGCCGCGCGCGGGGGGACCCGGAACGGAGCGGACGCACCTCAGGCCGCCCGCACCGTACCGGAAGCCCCCCGCGCCGGCATCGCCTGGAAGCGCTTAGAAAGCCTTCGCACCATGGGTTCCTATACAGTAGTATCACCCTACTACCACAAGGATTTTTAATGCCCCGCGGTCGAATCTACAAGCACGAAACCAAGGTGATGCACCTCAACCTGCCGGTTCCTGTGCATGCCGCTCTGATGCACTGGGCCAAGGTCTCCGGTGTCCCTGCCTCTCGCTTTGTCGTGGCGGTTCTCACCGAGAATCTGCCCGCCATCGAGGCCATGACCAAGGCAATGCAAGCTGCCAAGGCCGGCCAGGCCGATGCTCTCGAGGGTCTTAAGTCCCTGATGCTCAACCAAATCGCCGGCGCGCAGGAGCTCGCCGGTCTCATCGACCAGAACGAAAAAGGGGACGCCTAATGGCATCCCCCTTCCTCAAAAGCATGAAGCCCGAAGGCGTTAGCGCGCCCCGGGCTTCGGATTCGGTCGCCCCTCTTCCCAGAAAGGTTCCCAATGGTTCATTCTCACCGCCTCGCAGGTGAGCTGTCAAGTGTAGGCACTCGTTTAGCCGCCTGCATCCAGCTGCCAGAAGCACCCCCGGAGGGGGGGCTCCTTGGTATACCTGCTAAATCACCTACCCCCCCCCTTCATTTTCACCATGTGAAAGGGGCGAAGCCTCGTCTTACCTACCCTGAAGGCGAAGCCAACACCCGGCTGGAACGGTTCGCGCTCCAGTCCGTTGCCCGCTCCATCCTCCCCAAGTCCCGCACCGGTGCCTGTCTTCGCAACCGCATCGGAGGGGCCTCCCATGTTGGTGTGAAGTATTCGAGGGCTCGAGCTCGCGCCACCTATGCCAACCTCCAGACCTGCGCCAGCGTCTGGGCCTGCCCCTGCTGTGCCGCGAAGATATCCGAGCACCGCCGCTCCGACCTGGTCCGACTTGTGAATGCTCATCGAGCCGCAGGCGGTGTCGTGTTGCTGGCCACCCGCACCTTCCCGCACACCATGACGGATTCCCTTGCGGGTCTCCTTTCGAAGCTCTCCACTGCCGAAGACAAGTTCAAGTCCGGCGCACCCTACAAGCGCATCAAGGACCGGTTTGGCATCGTTGGCACCGTGCGCGCGGTCGAATGCACCTTCGGCGCCAACGGCTGGCACCCGCATATCCATGAGCTCGTCTTCCTCGACGATGCTGTCGAGCTCGAAGAACTCGAGGATGCCCTCTATGGCCGATGGCTCTCTGCCGCTACCCGTGCAGGTTTCCCACCACCCAGCCGAGAGCACGGTCTCGATGTCCGCGATGGTTCTTATGCCGCTGCCTACGCGTCGAAGTGGGGAATGGAGTCCGAGCTCACCAAGTGGCATGTGAAGAAGGGGAAGGAATCCAGCCTCTCACCCTTTGACCTGCTTCGCATCGCCCTGCAGGACGACGATGCACAAGCCGTCTCCTCTGCTCGCTCCCTGTTCTTTGAATATGCCCAAGCCTTCCGAGGCAAGCGCCAGCTGGTCTATTCGAAGGGTCTTCGCGACCTCTACGACCTCGAGGACGAGCTCACCGACGAAGAAGCCGCCGAAGGCGAAGAACCCGATGCGGAGCTCCTTGGACTGCTCGAGCCATCGCAATGGAAAGCCATCCTGCGCGCCGGCATGCGGGGCCAACTTCTCGAAGCCATCAACGAAGCCAAAGGCGACTGGGCCGCCATTGACTGGGTCCTGGGTGAAGCACTAGCCCATCGAGGACCTGAAGCATCACCACGAACGGAGGCAACCAATGCACCCCCGATATCTGCTCCCTGACCCCGACTCCGAAGGTCGCGGTGTGTCGGCTCCCTACCAGGACCTGACCACCGCCATTCGGCACTACCGGGAAGCTCTTTGCCAGTCCGACGAGGACAAGGCGGAAGCACTGCGCGAGAAGGTCCGGGAGCTCATCCGCTCCTATGCCTGACCACCATGGGGCGGCGACGGTCGCCGCCCCTTCTTTCAAGGAAACCACCATCATGACCAAAGCCACCACCACCCGTGTCGCTCTCAATGCTCGAGGTGTCGAGTTGATGCGAGAAGCCGCCGCCGACAACGGTGTCACGCTCCGCGAGCTCATGGAATCCCTGATGCACTTCGCCATCTCAATGCACAAGCGACCCGGGTCCTGGGAAGCCCAATCGTTTAGCCTCGAGCACTACACGCATCCCGAGCAACACGGGGACAAGTGGTTCTAACCCCATCGGCAGGGACCCGCACGGAACGGCGGAAGCCCTGCTCTCTATCCATGAAAAAAGGGACCCCCGAAGGGGTCCCAGTGAATCAAGAATCACGAATCATCCGATGCGTGGGTCCTCGACTCGTTCCGCTCTTTGCCATCCCAACCAGCACCACCTGGTCTTGATGCCTCCCCTGCCAAGGGGAGGCTGGATGCTGTCCATCTCTGGACAAGAACTGCGCAGCCTGCCAAGGCTATCGCTCTTTCAACAGCTCCCGTCTTTCGCTACTCACCACCCACATCCAGCCAGTCTGCAGGGGGCTTTCAATCGCTACTGAACGGGTCTCCCCCTCCTTCGTCTTGGCGGGTCTCATCGACCCTTTCATGCACCAGCCACGGTGCGTCGAAGGAGGTTCCCAAGTTATCCCATGGGGCGTGCGCTTAGCATGCTGGCTCTAGTTGCAGGATGCTCTGGTGCTTCGCACCTCACCGACGCATCGGCTTTCGGCGGGGCAGGATTCCAAAACCCCTCGCCTACTCCCTGCAACCTTCATCACCACTGGCTTAGTCGGAGTGCCTCCGACCACATGCATCACGCTCTGCAAGACACCTCTTCGGTGCCCTTTCCGGTTTAAGCTATCAGCGCCGGTCGAAGGTTGCCCCTCGCCCTGGCGGTCGCGCCACTCTCGCTTGCGACCCTGGTCCATTGCTGGACCCTCAGCAGCCATCCGTGCATCACTGGTTCGACCCTCTCGAGCCGCCCCAGGGTGGGACTTGACCCACTCACCCATGGGCAGGAACTCGAAGGCATTTGCTCCTTCGGTCCGTGTCCTTGTCGCCCAACCCTTCGTGTGGAATGGGGTCGAAGGAGGGAGTTGCACCCTCCAGCGCCCCGTTGTATGCCGCGCCAGCTCCATTACGAGCACGCGGCTTCCGCTGTCTTGCATCCTTGGCGGGGATGCATCGGACCTATCCAGGTCCAAGCGATGACGCAGCTCACGGGGTGGTGCCCGCGCTGTGTCCTAAAGGCTTTGGCAGGCATCGTCCCGCGGTGCAAAGCACCCGAGCTACTCCCGTATAGCTCACCCCTTCGTGCTCGCTTGGAATCCTTTATATCCGTGCTCACGCACGCGTCTCTACACCCAGGAAAAGCACGCGAGGCCGGGCCTCGCATTCGTGCTCACCCCCTGGAGGCTCTCCCATGCACTATGACCACCCCATCCTGTTGCACAAGACCGCGCTGATGCAACGCATCGCCGACTGGGTTCGCGTCGGCTACCGCTACTGGACCAGCGGCAGTGTCGAGGCCGGCAAGGCCGCGGCGCTGGTGCGCAAGTTCGCCCGCTACTACCGAATCGACCTCGACCGCAACCGACGAGCTCGAGCAAAGAAAGCCGGTGAAGGGTGTGCCGTGCTCCTCACCTGGGAGTCGTCGCCTGGTGTGCTTGCCTGGTTCCTCCTGGTCTCTCCCGGCGACCATCCCGCCCACCAGCTCGAGCGCCTTCGCGATGCACTCGACCCGCAAAGCCGAATCACCCTGACCGGCTACGAGCTCATCCGCGCAACTCGACCAGGTGCCGCCGCCCCTTCCTGGACCTGGCGGATGACCGCTTCGACCTACACCGACTGGCGCCGTCGAATCATCGATATGGTCCGCCGCGGCGACGGTCTCACCCTCCGCCAGGCCATCGTCTCCCTGCACCGTGTTCCAGGCTTCGCCGGGAGCCGTTCCCAGGTCAAGAAGTGCCTGACCCTCCTCAAGGCCGAATGGAAGCGCTCCAGGGGCTCTGAAGCCCTTCCAGCCCTCCCCAAGCTACTTCCCTATGTCCGTCGGGTCGGTAGCGCCTCTGTGGGCTTGTCTGCGTGGCTGGGGTGCCGCCAACGAGCGGCACCCTGACCTGCTCCGAGGCGAGGGAGTGAGGGAGCTCTCCTCTCAACCATCATCGCTTTAGCGATAGTCCTCCCCGTTGTTCCCTGCCTGCTCGTCGGGTCGGTCGTTCGGTCGCTCGCCAATTGCAGCTACCGCCTGCACCCTGGGTCAAGGGTCGTGGAATAAATGGGAGGGGCCCGCCCCGCAGGGGTGGGAGGGCAACTGTTTATGCCGCGAAAGCCCTTGAGGCAGGGGAAGCCGGTAGCCGCATGGCGAAAAGGCGACCGGGCGGCCGGCCAGGCGGGCAGGTGTGCCACGGACTGACCCCCTTCCTCCTTGGCCTAGTT
>JBAYRN010000238.1:0-4649 GCA_041676625.1 Vulcanimicrobiota bacterium | reverse complement strand
CTGTGGACAAGTATCAATTTCACCTTCCTACCTATCGCCAGCACCAGGCCATCCAGAATGCCGGACTCTTTATCGACCGGGGCCAGCTCACGAGAGTTATTCACCGCACGGCACAGCTCTTGGAGCCGATTTACGAAAAACTCATGACATCCGTCCTCAACAGCAAGATCTTGACCGTCGACGAGACCCCCACGCCCGCTGGCCGAAAGGACGGCAAGATGGATAAGGGTTACTTCTGGGTCTTCCTCGGCGACCAGGACGAGATTTATTACCTCTTCTCACCGTCTCGAGAGGGAGCGGTTCTCAAGAATGCGCTGTCGATGTTCCAAGGCACACTGGTGTCGGACGGTTACGCTGCCTATGAAAGCTTCGCCAAAGCCAACCCGGGGGTCTTTTTGGCCCAGTGCTGGGCACATACGAGGCGAGAATTCTTAGATGCCGAGAAAAGAGAGCCCGAGCGGGCCAAGTGGGTCTTGCGGCAGATAAAGTCGATGTACAAAATCGAGGAGAAAGCCAGGGGCAAGCCACCGGACCAGATTCTCAATACGCGACAGAAGAAGACAAAGCCCATCGTTCTGAAACTGTTCGATTTCCTCGAAAAAACCACCGCCGAAGAGACTTTCGTTCCGTCAGACACCTTTCTGAAGGCGGCTAACTATGCGTTGAATCGGGAGGAGTACCTGAAGGCTTTCCTGGACAATCCGGACATTCCGCTGGACACCAATCACGTGGAACGAGAACTTCGCGGACAGACGATAGGAAGGAAGAACTGGATGTTTCATGTCACCGAAGAAGGCGCTCGGTACGCTGCGATCTTCTATAGTCTGATACGGAGTTGCCTGCTGGTTGACGTGAACCCCACCACCTACCTGGTGGATGTTCTCCAACGAATCGATCATCCTGGAAGCAAAGCCGAACTGCTCGTTCCTCGAAAATGGAAAGAGCACTTCGGAGGGGCGCCGTTACAGTCACCCTTTCACGAAGCGCTCTTGCCAAAAGGTTATCAGGCAGCCGAATACCCGGCACTTTAGTCCAGGGCTCTTCCTCCGGCCGGAATTCCATCCATCAGCAACTCCAAGGACTGGGGAGTCAGAATCAGCTTGTCAGCCCGACTGCGAAGCCGGAACCTCCCTCTCTCCAGTCGCTTGGAGATGATGATGAAGCCGGTACGGTCCCAGAGCAGAGCCTTGACCAGGTTGCCTCGTTGATTGAGAAAGACGAAGAGATCACCGGAGAGCGGGTCTTCGCACATTCCCCGACGCACCAGCGATATCAGGCCGTCGAAGCCGTTTCTCATATCCACCGGTTTTCCGTAGACCAAGATCCTGCCCATATGTTGCTGTGGCATCATCATCGTGGGGCCACTCCCTTGAATCGGAGAACAACACCAAACGGCAGCTCCACTTCAACCTCCGCAGCCGCTGGCAAGACGCGCGCGATATCTGCCGGCCCTGCCAGCTGAGCATTGGGCTCCTCAACCTCAACAGTGACGGGTATGAACTGCGCAGTCTCCACAGCCGATCTTTCCCGCTGCCTCAGGGTGCTACGGTGATAACAGAACGCGGTGTACGAGACCCCGCGCTCTTCGCAGAACGTCTTCTGGCTCAACCCGCTCTGTTCCCATTCAGAGGAAAGCCGACCCCAGTTCGGTTTCCGCGCAACCAATTTGTTCATTCTGACCTCCTAAATCTTGCTTCTAGTTTAGGAGGTTGAAAAATCGGGTTCTAGTGGGTCAAACACCGCTTACTCTTATGAGACACTTTAGGGAGAGTAATTGTGCGGACTTTGAGCGAAGCCAACGCCAGAGCCTCGGATGCACCCCTCCCCCCATTACGCATCCGAGGCTCTTTTGCAGGGCTCCAGCTTTGCTGGAGTCCAAACGGTTTTACAGAGGTCCAAGATCTTTTTGCGTTCGGGCGCATCAACGAAGCCCTTGGTTATGAGGAATTTTCGAGGGACCAAATCGGCCGAGGGATACCTTCGGTAGCACTGCGTTTGCAAAACAGTCCGATTTCTCGCACGTTGACCGGTGTATTACACCTTGAGCGCTTCGGCTCGGCCGAAGGCCGTAAACGCAGTGCTACCGAAGGTCACGAAGTGCAACCCGGGGCGAAGCCCCGGGACTCTTCCCTCCGGAGCGGTAGCGACGGAGACCACCCAGCTCACGGCGGGAATTCGGGGTGGCTCTGCCGGGATCGTTGCCGCTCCGAAGGAGCCTGATAAAGCCGTGGTCACGCGCGGATTCTCGCCAGCACTCAGGTTTCTCGTTTGCACTCAACCCAGATCAACGTAAAGAGAGGCCCCGGCCGGTCTTCCGGCTGGGGCCTCTCTGGCTTAAGATGCTTTCAGTTGTCTCGGTTCGCTCTTGGAGACTCTTAAGGGCGAGCCGGGAGCCCCTCCCCGCCGGAGGCGGGACTAACTCAGGGGATCACCCAGTGAAAAACCTACGAATCGATCATCCAGGAATTCCAGGCTTAATTTGACAAGACTGTAATCGAGAAATGCCTTCCCATTTTTCTGGCCCATTTTTCTCGTCGGCTTGCCCAAAATCAATTCCACATCACTCATTCCAGATTTATTGGGGTAGATCACACTGCTCCCATAGCTTAGGGCCAGGTAGCTGCCTGAAAAGAACTCAACATTGCCAGAATCGGAGTACCTGATTCGAAGTTGAGACTGCACACCAGTTTCTTTGTCTTCTCGAGCATAGGCGACCTCGTTGACTCCTGTTTTGACTGGAGGCTCGGGATCCCGATAGGACCTTAAGTTCAGTTCTACATGGCAAGCGCTATGGGACTGGCCTAAGAAAAACACTTCGTCTACCAGCACGTCAGGTTTCTGTAAAGTTGAATGCGTGATTAACATCACGGCCAGAATAACTGCTAGAAGCAAAACCCCCAGTTTGCTCTTTGACATTTCTCTGAACTTCACATTAGTACCATCAATGCCTGTTCTCATAGACCCCCTTTCATTTAACGATCAAAGTCCCCGGGTAGGTACGAACGCCTCCTCTTGTTGTCCCATTAGGACCAAGAAAGGGTCGAGTCTTCATTAGCATTTCCTTAAGTTCAGAGAAATCGCTGCTCCTAAGTTCGCCGGTTTCTTTGCTTTCATTAGGGAAAGTCACGCAGCCTTGACTGACTGAGCCTGGGTGCACGAACATGGCATTCCGTTCGACCCTCCTTCCGGTTTTTGGGTCCGTTACAAATACGCGGTCGTTGCCTGTGGCTCGGTTAATGATCGGAATCCACATGAGGTCACCCGAGTTATCGGGATGGGTAGCTTGGGCCGATACGGGATAACCTAAGTTGTAAGTTCCTGGAGGAGTAGGACCTTTGAACGGTACGTGGCCTTTGCTAGGATCGTTCTTACAATCTCCGTCACCTGAAAAAATGCCTTTATAGACTACGGAATCTCCTTCCGTACTCGTCACCGTCATTGTTCCTGTACTAATATCCAAAACGGCCGTCACTTCAAGTCCCTCTGGATCCACAAACCCCACCGGATTCGTCGGATAGGCGTACAGATTCAAATTTCCAGCGTGCCCAATCGGGTCCCTACTGATAAACCGTCCAAGCACACCACCATTGGAAGCATAATTGCGATGCCCCATGTTGAACATCCCGGAATCCGCAGTGTCATCGTTGACGCTGAGGCCCCCAATCCAAGTCTTGGGAGAAGCGGCACCGGAGCCGGACGAGGAGATCAGGTCCCCGTACTCCGAGAATTCGAAGCTTCGGATGACGGCGCCGGTATCATCCACCACATCTCTGACCGTGGAAAGGGCATCGGTTAAGTGATAACGGAACTCCCCGTCTATTTCACAACCCATGAGCATATGACCTGAGATGTAGGATATCGAAGGTGCCGTGGAGGTACTCGAACCCGGCGCGGAAGCCGAAGTCGAGATCCCTACTCCGAACTCGACAGAGCTATTTCCGTTCTTATCGAGCTTTCGCTCTCGCAATCCGTCCGTATCATAGCGGTTCACCTGCATCCTACCGTTGGCGCTGGAGTCTACTTGTTCCAGACGGTCGAACTCAGTCCAGGTGTAGTCGATTTCCTCGCTTGTGGAAGCCAGGGTTCGTTTGGTCATGTTGCCGTCGGCGTCGTGGAGGAAGGTTTCGAAGGAGACGAAGTTACCTACGGTGCGATGGCCGGCGGCCGAGTCGTAGATGAGGATCTCTTCGAGTTGGTCGGACCACCTGGTGGTTCCGTTGTCATCGATGGATTTGTACTTGTAGTGGTAGGTGACGCCGTTGACGTGGTCGTCGAAGAACGTGCGGTTGTCGGACTCGTCGAAGACGTACTCACGCTGGAGCGTGGTGGCAGGAAGGCTGCCTACATCGGCGGCTTCAGCGCGTTTGACGGTCACGAGTCTGTCCAGCCAATCGAATCCATATTCCCACTTTACCGCACGGCTGGAGTCTACGTCTAGCATTGATTGTCGATTATTGGAGTCATCATAGGTCCATTCAAACGAGCGGAGAGGGTCGGTGACTCCCGTTTTTTCGTAGCGTAGGAACCGGGGTTTAGGGCGCAATGGAACGCAAAACCGTGTTAAGGGAGCTGTTTTGCCCTCTGCAGAAGACGTGAGACCGTGGACGGATGGACGTTGAATAACCTGGCAGCTTCGGCACCGGTTTTCT
>JBAYRN010000237.1:0-4678 GCA_041676625.1 Vulcanimicrobiota bacterium | reverse complement strand
TCGTTCCCCAAGTGCATCTTTGTCCAGATTCGACTTCTCTCCTGAGCATATTCTGAGCATATTCAACCCTTGGCCGACTCCCGGACTCAAAATGCCAACCGGGCTAAAAATTCCTACAGCCCCGAGGCCGGCTAGATACCACTTTTGAGAGACCACTCTAGACTTGGCAGCGCCTACTCCAAAGAAGGCGGCAGCGGTCAAAAGGCTACTCCAAAGAAACGGGTTGGGAACGACTTCAGGTGAGAAGAGCGCGGGCAAGAAAGCCACCAACGGTAGGCTGCCCACGGCGATGAAGGCTACAAAGGTCACCACTGCTGCACGAATCGGTGAGGGCCCTTCGAGTGCCAAGCCGTATTCGTCCTGAAGCATCATGTCTACCCACCGCTTGCGATCGGAAGTGACCACCTCAACGGCCTTCTCCAGCACTTCGCCCTCAAAGCCCCGAGCCATCAGAAGCTGTCGAACTTCCTCTCGTTCTCCCTCCGGATAGAGATCGATATGGACCTCTTCCTCTTGACGGGCGAGTTCGGCGACCTGCTCCTCGGCTCTGCTTCCTAAGTAGTTGCTGGCCGCCATACTGAAGCCGTCGCCTACCAGATTGGCTAAGCCGAGAACGATGACGATGCCGCTCGAAAGTCCGGCGCCGGCGACCCCTGAAACGACAGCGAACGTAGTCACCGCACCGTCGATCGCTCCGTAGATGGCGTCTTTGAGGTAGCTAGGAGTTTTCTGCTCCGCAAACCGCTTACGGATCGCGTCAGGAGTGTGGGATTTCTTGTGAAGATCTGAGAGAGTCAATGGAAAGGGCATTCGGCGCCAACTGTCGTTTGCCTTGGAGAACGAGCTTCAGATTGACTTCTTATAAGAGCGGCAATATCGTAACCGGATTATGGAGAGTGGTAGTTCATCCAAGCCTGAGTTGAGCCGCGCCGTCGGCTTCTGGGGCGCGGTCTGGATGGGGCTCGGTTCTATCCTCGGCACCGGAGTGTTCGTCAGTCTCGGAATCGCTGCCGGTGTGGTCGGATCCGGTTTGGTTATCGCTGTGGCTTTGGCTGCGTTGGTGGCTACAGCCAACGGTCTTTCGAGCGCTCAGTTGGCGGCGGCTCATCCGGTGAGTGGAGGCACCTATGAATACGGCTACAAGTATCTCCATCCGGCAGCGGGGTTTATGGCTGGGTGGATGTTTTTATTAGCCAAGAGCGCTTCGGCGGCGACCGCTGCTTTGGGGTTTTCAGGCTATCTATTGCACACGCTCAATCTGCCAAAAGATACACCTAGCCGAGTTGGAATCGCGTTAGGGCTCGTGGCCGCGTTGACACTCTTAGTGCGAAGTGGCATCCGGCGTTCTGCCAGTGGTAACTCGATCATCGTCGGTCTCACTCTTATCACTCTTATACTTTTTGTCGTCATCGGAGTTCAGTCCGCATCAGTCCTGCCCATTCGGTACGACCTCCTGGTGGGGTTCCTCGGAGATGCATTGACCTCCATCCCTTCTTTGTTAGAGGCAACCGCTCTGATGTTCGTAGCCTACACCGGCTACGGGCGGATCGCGACCTTGGGCGAAGAGATGAAGGAACCGGCGAAGAATATCCCCCCTGCTATTGTCACCACCCTGCTTATCAGCATGGTTCTGTACCTCAGTGTCGCCGCGGTTGCCCTGTCGTCGGCGGGCGCTCCGAGCTTTGCCGAAGCGGCTGAGGGGGGCGCTGCCCCCTTGGAAGTTGTTGCCCGAGGATTTCCACATCCGTGGGTCTCTCGCGTGGTAGCCGTCGGGGCGGTCACAGCGATGGCGGGAGTGCTACTTAACCTGATACTCGGCCTCTCTCGTGTCCTGCTGGCCATGGCGCGTCGGGGAGATGCGCCTCGATATCTCGCTGAGGTGAGTCCTAAAAGTCAGAGTCCCAACCGCGCCGTCGTAGCGGTCGGGATCGTCATTGCGGGCTTGGTGCTCGCCGGGGATGTGAAGACCACCTGGTCCTTCAGTGCCTTCACAGTTCTTATCTATTACGGCATCACCAACTTGGCAGCGCTCCGTTTGCCCGAGAGTGAGCGACGTTTCCCTAAATTCATTTCACGACTTGGTCTGTTGTCGTGCTTCGGTCTGGCCTTTTTCGTAGAGTGGAAAATCTGGCTTGCGGGGATGGTGCTGCTGTTGCTGGGCTTCGTTTTTCGGACGATGCTTCGGCTTTGAAGTTCGACGTCCCACCAATCGAAGAGCATTGGTCAGAAGGATCTATGGCATACCTTGGAAAGCTTAGACCATGAAGAAGTTAAAACTACCAATATTCCTAATGCTAACCCTGGGACTGCTTCCGGGATGTCAACCTGCTAACATCGCTCCCTTGGAGGAGCGAGTCGCTCAACTCGAGGGTCGGGTGGCTACTTTGGAGGCCGGTGCGAAAACCGAGATTAATGTTGCTGTGCAAGCCACCCCGAGCACCGCATCCACCCCCTCGGCGGAGAGCACGGTCACCCCGACTCCGGCCGTTACCGAAACGCCTTCGGCCGTCTCTACCGATTCGCTTTGGAAAACACTGAACTACACCGACTTGCCCTCGGCGGAGCGTTTGAAAGAGATCGCATCTTTCGGCTTTCTTCCTAAGGGCGGGATCACCAATCAGGAGCAGTTCATTGGTGAGATAACCCGAGGGCAGTACGTTGCTCTTTTGGTTGAGATGAACAACGCGGTTTTCCAGGACGGAGAGGATATCCGCCTGGCTCAACCGGGAGACGCTCAGGCCTTTGACGATGTGCCTTCCAGCCACCCTTACTACAAGTACATTCAAGGAATGGTCGATGCCGGCTATGTGATCGGATTCAACGAGAAGTCTTTCCAGCCTGACAAGGTACTGACTCGAGAAGAGATGGTGGCCATCGCTGCCAAGCGGGACTTCACGCTTGACCCCGAGTCGGAAAAGTACCTTTGGGATAACTACACGCCTTTCGTGGACAAGGAAGAGATCGCACCGAAGTATCGCTTGGCTATCTCAAAAGACAACGGGGAGAGCATTTCCAACCTACAGCAAGCCTTCGGCGCGCTCAAGAAGTTCCAGCCTAAAAAGCCGGTGAAAGGCTACGAGGCTGTTCTCAGCCTCTATAGGGTCGGCAACCACGGAGACTATCACTACGACCGTCTTGTGGAAGAGAAAATGAAATAGAAAAAAGGCCCGAATCTTCGGGCCTTTTTTCTTGGGACAGTGAACGGATTATCCGTGCTCGCTGGTATTCGCGGGCGGGATCGGAACCATCGGTTGACCGCTGAAGGGACATTTTTGACCGGCTTGCCAGGTCTTAATATCAGGGTATACCGGGCTCTGATACACTTTGTTTCGGGCGATTCCGTTGGCACTGGTGATCCAGGCGTCCTTGACTTGGTAGCCATCAGCAGACTTGGCTACGAAGAACTCGACGTTCACGTTGGAAGGCACGGTGCTGGTGGCCATCGTTCCTTCGAATCCGGCGACCACGGAATAGAGACCGTCTTGAATCTCAAACATAGCAGGTGCTTGAGCTAGTTCGAGTTGCCAGGTTTGATTGGCGAAAGCGGCATCTTTAATTTCGAAAAGCTCATTTTGGCTGCGCTGTTCGACATACTCTGAAACCACGCCCAGCATCTTTTCCTCTTCGGAATTAGGGGTGGCTGTAGGGGCATTGGGTACGGGCTGTGCTATCGCTACTGATTCTGACTCTGCTGTCACGGCGTCGGGTGTAGGTCCACCTTCGGCGTTGGCAGATACGGAAGGTGCTCGGTAGTAGTTGTCATCTCCGTAAATGATCGGATTGTAGTAGCCGACTCGGGCGTAGTCGTAGTAAGAGTACGGTCTGGTCAAGAAGAATCCGAGAGAAAGAAAAACGTTGGGGCAGTTTCTGAAGCGGCGGTAGCGTCTGCGTGCGTAGTAGTTGTTGTAGAAAACGGGATTGTTGTAGTAAGTGGCGGCGTAGGGGTAGGGAGTTGCATAGTAATGACGACGGTGTCGGTTGTAAGTGGCTACCGGTCTGTTGCGAACATAGCGATTCGGAGAGTTGACCCGCACCCGACGGATGTGGCTAGCGTTGCTCGGTTGGACTCGAATACGGCGATTTTGGTTCACGTTGACGTGACGAGTGACGTTTCTCGTACGATTTATATTGACGTTGCGGTTTACATTGCGGTTGATGTTTCGGTTGCGGTTGAGGTTCAGGCGAGTGACGGGCCTGGTAGAGGTCGGGGTTCGATCTCGAGTGAACACTCTGGGGGCTTGGCGACGCGACGAGGAGTTGTGCCTTCGGGGAGCGGCCCGTTGAACGGAACGTTGCACGCGAGGTGCCCGCCTCACAGTCTGACGGGCTCTGCCCGGGCTGTAGTGACGCGGTGCTGCTCGCTGTACGGAACGGGTTACCTTGGAGTGTCCGCGGGAGCCACGGTGAGAAGGGCTTCTTCTCTGAGCAGCGGCCGGTGTCATTAGGGCCAGCAAGAACACGTGGATAAGGGTGACGATGAAAACTCTCTTCATGATATGCATGGATATTCTCCTCATTAGCGGCGGTTTCTGCCGTAGCTGGAACGCGGTCTTGTCTCTAAGCGTGGCGGCCATCGCGAATGGCACGCTACGGAGTTCCTGGCCGTCCTGGCTCAGCACGTACCCCGACCTCGACAGCATGTCGTAACGTATGCCGGCCACTACGCCAACGCAGCGGG
>JBAYRN010000236.1:0-4693 GCA_041676625.1 Vulcanimicrobiota bacterium | reverse complement strand
GGCACCCGAATTCTATCGTCATCGATTTTCGCTTACGTATTCCCGATACGCGCACTCAAATCGATTTAGATAGAAATTGCGTCTGGCCACCCTCAACCGAACTCCAAAGATTGACAGAGCACTAGTCGTGAACGCCCTATCAGCAGGCGGCGGAGGTTCAGCTCAAAAACCGTCGCAACCGCCAAAATCGAACTCCAGCAGCGCAAGCCAGAAGCCCGTCCAGGCTCAACCTGAAACAACCAACTCGACCCCCGCTTCTGCGCCTTCTGAGACTGCACCGGCGGTCAGCACCGCCACCCTGCTGAACGACCCGGGTTCCGAACCCTCCAGCAACCCCGCCGCCTCCCAGCAACTCAACAAGATCCAAGCCGACACCTCGGTGGGCTTGACCACGGGCACCAACGAAGAGGGCTACTCTCTTTTCGATCTAGCGCAAAGCCAGCCCGACACCACACCGACCCAGAACGAGCCAGCCGATCACCTAGTGGACGATCCCATCGAACAAGAGCAGCATACCGATCTGGAGACCCCGCCCGGCTTTGAGCCAGGCTCTGAGGTACCCGAGACTCCGGATCTCGGTAGCCAGCAACCGGTCAGCAGTCGTCAGTTACCCGGCGGCGGAACCGAAGAGACCTATGAGGTCGATGGTGTCACCTACACTCAAGTCCAGGGTGAGGACGGTCAGGTCAATACGTCTTACGAGATCGACGGGGTTAATTACAGCAGCACCGATCAGCAGGACGGTAGCAACACCCTCCTGGTTTCCACCAGTGGAGACGACGGCACCTTCACCCGCACCGTGACCACCGGGGCCGATGGGGAGTTGCAGACCGATCAGTATCACGCAGCCCAGGCCGAGACTGACCCGGAAACCGGAGAGATCACCCTGCAGTCTCGGGAAGAGTCCTTGAATGCTGAGGGTATCCGTACCATCAATGAAACCGTGACCCGGCCCGACGGAGGGCGTTCCGAACTGAACCGCACCGAGCAGGCCGACGGCCGGGTGGAAGAGGTCTACCATTATAACGGCGAGGACGGAACCGTTCAGCGCACCACCAACACCCTGCCCGACGGGAGCGGAGAAACTCGCACCGAGAAAACCTACACCAGCGACCAGCCTCTGGAGGAGTTGACGGAAGGGATCGCCCCGGCCGTACCCGAGCACCTGGACGGAGTCGTGCCGCTCCCTCAAGACGGACGAGGCGACACCAGCGTCCACGAGGTCGAGGTGGTATCCATCGACGCCAACGGTGAAGAGCGCCTGGAGTATTCCGAGGAGTCTTACTCTCAATCTTCATCCGACGTAACCCTGCAAGGCAGCCAGGAGCTCGGCTACCATCGACCGGGTGATACCTTCCCCCAGGGGATCCTGCCTGACAACGACAACTCGAACGTCACCCAAACCGTGACCCGAGTTCAGGCTCGAGATGAGAACGGACAATTGGTGGAGTCGTCGGGGGCCAGCCAGACCGTGATGCTCGCCGGGGAGCGCCACGAAGCGTTGGGTGGCGGCGAAGTGAACGTAACCCGAACCGACTCCTGGAGTTCGACGGGAGAAAGCACCACCAATTTTTCTCAACAGGGGTTCAAGGAGGGTGACCTCCTCGCCACCAACCGTGGGAGCGACGACCTGGGCGACTACTTCAACGCCACCGTGGGTGGTCACCGCTATTCAGCCGGTTGGCCCTCCAGCCTGAGCAAGTCTCCTTTCGACCATTACAATATGAAAGGGGGAGGCGAAGTTGAGGATTGGCTGGGTGCAGGCAGTAATGACCCGCTCAATGTAGGGGTCACGGTGAGTCGGGATGCCGAGGGCAATGAGATAGGCGAGGCCGTCACCTACAGCACTGTGGGTGAAAACGGGGAAGGCAAGACGGTCACCCGCTCCGAGGCCGACGGCTCCGTGGGGTGGACCTACAGCAATTTTGAGAACGGTGGACAGGACTTCCAGCGCCAGACCGTTTTTGAAGGCACCGACGTCTCGATCTTTGAAACCCACGCCGTCACCGGAAACGGCGAATTTGTCTCCACTTCAGAGACCACGGACGGTGGTCAGGTGATCGCCGAGAGCCAGGCCTCCCGAACCAGATTGAATGAGGCTCAACTGCAGCAGTACGTGGCCGACGGCCAGCTCACTCAAGAGCAGTACGAGCGCATGCTAGAGGACGGCCCTCCGTACTTTGCCGAACAGTACCTGGACCTCGCAGAGCCCTTGACCAAGGATGGGGAACTGCTGACCAACGAAGATGGAAACCCTATTCAAACCGGCCACAATACGACCTCACTCACCCTTTCCAATGCTTCCGGATACAACGTTTCCGAGCAGTTTCGCCAGGAACTTGGACCAGACGGCATGCCGACCAATGACTCTCGCTTGAGCACCGTCACCGACCCCAACGAGGACCCTCCGGTGGTCGGACACATCCGGCAGAGGGAGTATGACTCCGACACCGGTGAATACCGAGTGACCGAAGACGCCCAGCTCAGCGTGCGAGACGACGGCCGGTACTTCTACAACGATGAAGAGATCGCGCAGTTCGATTTCGGAGGTGCCGACCTGAGCGGTCTGCTTCGAGACAACCAGACGCTCGACGCCAGGACCGTGCTGGGCGTGATCAACAAAGTCGTTGGTGCCGGTGAGCATCACGCCCCCCTCTCGGAAGTGGCCGGGGGGCGACTGAACCTTAACCAGAACGCTGCGCGGGTCGCTCGTGCTGCCGATATACTGGGGATCGGAGTGGGAGCAGCCGGCCTGTTCCAAGGTGTTCGTCAAGGTGACGGGCGGACCATCGTGCAGGGTGTCGGCGATATGATCGGGGGTACCGACAGTCTGTACGCCGCAGCCAAAGGCATTCCCGGAGTTTCCAACTACCGTGCCATGGGTTGGCTCAGCAAAGCAGCCAAACCTCTGGGAATCGCAGGAGGCGTGGTCGGGGTCGGCCTCGGTATCTACGACGCCTGGACCGCTCAGTCAGGACACGACAGGGCGGCCGGTGTACTCAACGCCACCGCGGGAGCAGTGGCGATAGGCTCGGTGTTCTTTGGCCCGCCGGGAATGCTCATCGGTGGTCTGCTCTCAGGAGGCCTTAGCGTAGCGGCTCTACTGGTAGGGCGCGGAGACGACCACGACACCGCCCCCATCGATGAACGGCTGAAGCCGTAAGTTTCAGGAAGCCAGGTTTCGGCTACCGAAAGCACCTTCAAAGGGTGCCTCGCCGTTGGCTATCAGCGTAGAATTGATGAGGCTGTATAGGTAACAGCGCTCGTCCCGGCTGTGGGTGCCTTCCAACAGATCGCGTATCTCCGTACCCACAAAACAGTAGAGTCCACCAGGCAAGATGGCCATCTCTCGAAACTCCGAGAGGGGTAAGGTCAGGGCACTCTGGCCGGCGCCTTTCCAGGTGATTCCCGAACTGTTGATCACCACTTCATCGGTTTCGTTGAGGCTGATCGCTCCCCCGAGGCCGGTCAGGATCGCAAGACCCGCCAGGATGGCTCCGAACCACCAATCCGCGGATCCTCCGTTCAGGTACCAGAGATAAAAATAGTAGAGTGCCATCCCGCCAAAGAGCAACATAAGTACAACCAATTCAAGGGGAACTCGACGCAAAGAACGACCCAAGAAAAGCCGAAGAGACAACTTGTCGAAACTCTGGTTGTAGTTTGCCGAGAGATTGCTGGATTGTCCTTCGCCGTCAAGGGGACGCTGGTCCGGGGTGTAGTCGGTCAATCGGACAGGTAGCTCCAGGCTGCGCTGGATGTGGAGCAACAAATTCAAAGCTTCCGGCTCCTGGATAGTGCTAAGGATGCTGTTGGTGATGCCATAATCGGGGCGGGTCAACAGCACATCATAGTAATCTAACTCGACTGGCTGGCCCTTTCTTGGAATCTTGACGGTTCGTTTTCGTCCCTCCAGGAGTGTATCATCCGTCAGGTTGATCTGCTTACTTTCCTGGACGGTTTGGCCTTTGTCAAAGGTCTCTTGCAGCACGGGTTGCCCATGCTCAAAAATCCACCTTTTACCCGCACGGCCGGTTTGGTAACTGCTACGTAGAAAGGCAAAGATAGCCCAGCCCAAGCCCAATATCATGAGCGAAGGCAGTAGCAGCATAAAATCTAACACCCTCCAGGAAATGCCATTCGTAATGCCAGTAACCAGCATAACCAGCCCAAACAAGAACGGGGGTGCCGCACATCCGAGCAACCCTAGACCCAGAAACACATTGGTCGCAACACCTTGCGGGCGATCAGTAAGGACTATACGAGAATCTGTAGCCTCTGCAATTCGCACATAGACAACTTCCGGATAGGATTGGGGAACCCTCCCCTACCGAGTTGAAGCTCTCAGTCGGTCAGCGAGTCCGGGTCTACACCCAATTCGCGGAGCCGTTGAGCGAGAATTTCAGCTCTTCGAGCCTCGTGCTCGGCTTTTTTGCGCTCCTGTTTTTGCTCGCGTTCAGCAAGGTCAGCCCGTTGTCGTTCAGCATCGCGTTCGCGCTGGATTTGCTCGGTCCGTTGCCGTTCTTCCGCTTTTCCGGCTTCGAACCAGTTGTTGGTTAGTTCAAGCATTTCGTCTCGTTCCTCTGGGTTGATTTTAGCAAACTCTGCTCGAAATTTCTCCTCCTCGTAGGAATCGAGTTGAAGGTAGGTGTCGAGAAAAGTGGATATCAGCATGCTGCGGTCGCGGCTCAAG
>JBAYRN010000235.1:0-4711 GCA_041676625.1 Vulcanimicrobiota bacterium | reverse complement strand
GGTTTTGTCAAAAGCTGCTATAGCGTGCTTGGCCCAATCGGCGGCTGTCCGAGGGAGCCCCTGCCGCGTCATCTGCAAGAACCAGGTATAGTTCCAGCCCATGCCTGGAACAACCAAGCAGGACGCCACGAAGGTCTTACAATAGCGCCTCATCTCGGCGTAGACCTCAACGGCGCCGTTCTGGCAGGTGTCGAAGAACATCATATCCACCGGCTCGGTGCGGCCCGCTCGGCTAAAAGCTACGGCCAGAGCAGAACTCAGCTCTCTATTCGTAAGAATCCCGCCTGTAGAAGCATCAGGCAGCATGCCGCGCGTGAACAAGCTTTTGATGGGCATAGGCTCGGCCAGATAGTTCTCCAGAAACATCGTCTCCGTGATCTTTTTCCCAAGAGGAAGCTCCATCAGAGCATCTGGAATCAGGTTCTCATGAGGGTCGAGATCTCCGAACACCCCCGAGCCGTGGCCCCAAAATCCCAAAGCGATCCTCGTCTCTTTGGAAAAACTACTAAGAGCAATGCTCAAAAATGACGAGAGAGGCCTTGGATCTCCCGTGTCGAGGGACGCTCTCGAAGCCAATTCGATCGGTCCCTTTGGAGTCACTTCAAAGATGGCTGCTCCCCGTCCGATCATGTCGGCCAGCAGCAAAACCGAGACTTCATCCCCTCCGACGATACCGTGAATCATCTCACCGATGTCGGGCAGAACTTGACCACCCAACTTCTCGTCATCCCCCGCCATAACCATGATTACCGCATACTTGGCGTTGGGGTTGAAAAGTTGGAAGCGAGGCGGTTCTCCTTCCAGCTCCCAGGGTTTCATCTCCTGGATAGCCGTATTCGCCGGTTTAAAATGAGTCGTCATAGTCCCTCTCCTCCGTTAGGAGTTTTCACCCAAAGACATAGGGCACCCTTTCCAGTTCAGCTGCGCCCTATACCACACTCCTACGACAGAGAATGTCATCTCGCAAAAGTCCTACTAAAATTTGTTTTTAGATATATAAACCGTACACTTTTCCTACTGTCATTCCTACTTCGAAAGCCGCTAAACAGGGATTCCTACCGTTTTCCTCCAAGATTCCTACCTTGAAAGGACGCCGACCTATGGCCAAAATCTCCGTCTCCATTCCAGATGAACTCAAAGAGCAACTCGACACCTACGCCGAGGAAACCGGCTTCAAAAGATCCGAAGCCGTCGCCCATATCCTCACCGCCTACTTCCAAGGCGAGGTCAGCTCTCCAACCCCGATCGATCCCGCCCAGCTTGCCGACATCAAGGCCGGTCTGCAATCCGTCCAAAATTACCTGGACAATCTCCATAGCCTCAATCCCGACCAATTCCCCCGATCCCCCTGGAACCAAGAGCCCAGGACCGTCAGATCTTTTATCGGGCGAGAGTAGGCTTGAGATTTGCCTTAGAGAGTCCCCTCGATGTTCAATAGATCGTGAAGTTGCCAATTTCTGCTGGAGACGGATGAGGGGGAGGGGTGGCCGCGTTGTCATATGTCCCAACGATCGCACCAACAAGCCTGCCCTCGTCGTCGAACTCCATGGACACAACCCACTCAATTGACAACAAACTGGCAGGGCGGGTAGGTATGCGCCAAAACTCGGTGTTGGTTGTTGGCAAGGTAAGCCGGTCCAGATCAGAAGCTAAAACTCTAACTTCTTCGTGAGACATGCCTGGTCGCAAATCTTTGAAAAGTGTCCTTACCTGGTCCCGGGCCACCTTTCGTTCAGAATCGGTGACGTAGCCATCAGCTCCGAGATTCATAAGAAGCCAGAAAGAGGCTAAACAGATCAGCAGACCGAGTATTCGTACGACCGAGATCTTTGGACGCTTTGTCTTCATCCCTAGCTGCTTCGACGCGGACGGGATGCAGCCTTCGCTTTTCAGTCAACGGGTCCCCAAAAGGTTGTCTTTCCCAAATCTCCAAAGAAGAGCGCTATGAAAGCTCGTCCTTCTCCAGCATCCCGCCTCATCCAGACTTGGCTTGAGGTTTGCCGGCACGCCATCTGCCGCCAGGTGGAGGGCGGAATATTGGCTCACTCCCTTCGGGCACCGGAGAATTGCAGTCACCTCGCCGTTCTCCTTGAGAAAGATAAGCAAGGCCAACTCGAGTCAGAAGCTCGTAGGCTCCTTGGTCAGGACTTCGTCCTTCGAGGCGTCCACTTAGACTTAGAGAGTCCCCTCGAAGAGAACGAGCAAATGCTCTCCCTACGCCAAATCCTGATCGAGCTCCAGCAGACGCTACTCGAGCCTGAAAACCGCCCTTTCACGCAAGATGCCGAGCTGCTCTCTTTCTTGCTCCGCGAGGCAAAATTCAAAAGCCCCTTGGTCCCCCTTCGGCGAGTCGTCTATCACGTCGCTCCTCACGATGGCCGTTGGAAACTCACCCGCCGGGGTTCTGACGAAGCGACCATCTTCGAGCGAAAAGAAGACGCCGTACAAGAAGGCGCTCGCATAGCCCGAACTCACCCCGAATCCCAGCTCCTCATTCATCTGGCCAACGGCCGCTTCGAAGAAGAACGGACTTACGGTTCAGACCATCGACGAACTCCGGGATAGAAGACCTCGTCAAATAGAACGTTTCCTTCTTAAGTGTCCGGATCTTCAGACGACCTGCCCAACGAACCCCCGATCTCTATCCTCTAAGCAAGTCCAGTCCTGGAGACCGGAATTGTCTGTGGGCTGCTCGAATCAGATCACGTGGATGATCACTTGGAAGCGCAATGTATGGAGGCCATAGGGTCGGGGGACCTCTCCCTACTCAAAGATCTCGTGAGAGATGTTAATGATTTTCCCCTGAATGTAGGGAATCTGCTCTCCGACGCCATCATATGCGAACAAGAAGAGATACTCCGGTGGTTGCTTTCAGAAGGTGCCAACCCTAACCACGCCGGCTTTATCTCAGACGGAGACAACGCTCTCTTCTGGGCTGTGTCTCGCGACCGGCGGGACTTTGTAGAGATGCTGGTAGAGGCCGGCGCGACAGTGTTAGGTGGATGGGAATTCGGAGACGATGAAACCGCCTTGCACCTCGCCGCTGAAAAGGGCAATCAGGAACTGGTTCACTATCTTTTGCAAAAGGCCGAGGGGATGGCGGCGCTGGAGGCATTCGACGATTTCGATAGAACGCCGCTTCACTGTGCAGTGAGAAGCAACAGCCTTGAGGCAGCCAGGATTCTGGTTGAAGCGGGTGCCGATGTTAACGCCCTGGTTCAGGTCAAGCATCAGTGTCGCATAGGAAACCCTCCCCTTCGATACGCCGTGCAAGAGGGCTATATGGAAATGACCAAGCTCCTCCTGGATCACGGAGCGGACCCGGACCGGCCGGGCTGGATGTGGTATAGCGCTCGTTTAGATCTCGAGGATCTTGTTGGGCCGCAAAGGGAACAGATGGAGAGGTTACTTGCGGTACCACCGTTGATTCAGATCCACGACTCCCCCCATCAGGCGGAGATGGAGCGGCAATTAACGCTCGATTTGGCGCATCACGGCCTCCCCCATTACGGAATCGCGTGGCAGGATGCGGTGGGAATCGGTGAGACTTTGCAGGTGCGAGGTGAACCACTCCGGCCGTTCAAAGTCCCATTATGTGATGCTCAGGGCCAAGTTGTAGGTAGAGGTTCTGTTGACTTCGTCGTGCTGACTGTAGACCTGGCCTTCCGCGCGTTTTGGACAGAGTTAGATAGCCCCGAATATAGGCTTGCCAAGTTGTCCAGCATTCCGCGACACGTGTGGGAACGACTCGACGGGGAACAGCAGTCGTGGGTCATCCGTGATAGTCGGAACCGGCACTGGAGATCTCGGGGATCGGGCCGCTTAAGGGTAGAGGGGATCGATATGAGGACGGATCCGTGAGGCAGGCCCCGTAGACCGCGAGAGCCGGAGCTTCTCCGGAAGGACGAAGCCTTAAAGTTCGGCCAACAGGACTTCCAGCCCGGCCTGTCGCGCGCTTGGAGAAGGGCTTCAGCCGCGTCCACGGGCCGTCGCACGGCCAGAGCGTATCAAGGTGAAAAGCATGGGCTTAGACCCCAGCGGAGAGTAAACATATACCAAAAAGAACGTAGATACTCGAGTTGAACAATGCCATGCCGTTTATAAAGATGTTGTCCTCATTTTTCATAAAGACATACGCCTCGGCAACTCCATAAACTATCACTGTTAGTCCTATCAACCAGAAGATTCTATCACACTGCTCTCCTTTTTGCTCCGCGAATCCCTACCGAGAAAAGGGCTTCAAATCATCTGATCGCGAGGCTCCCAAGTTCACCCCTTCCGTCGCTACCGCTCCGGAAAAAGAAGAAGAGGCTTAGGTAGCTGGAGCCACCTAAGTGCCTCAACTGCCCGGTTACTACAAGCTAGCGCAAATCAGCTTGCAGCTGACGCTAGCAAGAAGAAAGGCAGAGGAGAGAGCTGCTGGGCGAAAGCCCGGATGTCGGCCGGGTGATAGCAAATCTAAGTTGCTCGGGAGGCTGAGCTTGCGCTGGCCTGACGGCGGCGGTCAACGAGCGCAAGCTCAGAGCAGAGGGGAGAGGTCTGGGAGCCTTTGAGAGGGTCGGGTGCCCCAACTGAAAGGTCAGCGCTTCCGTAGCGTAGACCGGCCGGTCTACGCTACGGAAGGAGTTACCTGGGTGGGAGGCTCTCTGAAGACCACCCGGAGCCCGGCCAGGTCTAGCCGATCGCGAGAAACGTTAGCTCTGTCCCCGCT
>JBAYRN010000234.1:0-4717 GCA_041676625.1 Vulcanimicrobiota bacterium | reverse complement strand
CAGCCCGGCCAAGATCGCAAAGAGGCCACCGAACAGGCGTTCGAAGAACGATGGTTCGGTGCCAAGAGTTATAAGCGCGTTGAATACCTTATTTTCTCCCTCGGAACACGATTTGAGGGATTCGTCGACGGGCTGAAGGCCTGGAACCCCGAGGAAAAGCAAGATCGATGCTGGGTCTGCCATTTTCACCTCCAGTTCACCGACCCGCTTTACCGCCTATTCAGTGACAGCTATCTTTCCAGACGTCTGGAGCGCTCACAGCCCAGTGTCGAGAATCTCTCGGCTCTGGAATGGCTAGAAGGATTGGCGCCTGGTCGCTGGGCTGCTGCCACAGCGGAGCGTCTGGTATCAGGTCTTTCATCTTGCCTCACCGAGGCCGGATTTTGTGAAGGTAGAAAATCCCCCCGAGCCGTCTCCATACCGCCTCTCTCCGATACCAGCTTGGCTTATCTCCTCTATTTCCTCAAGGACACCGAGTTCGAGGGACGCCTTCTGACAAATCCCTATATCCGGGCCACTCGCCTTGGACCGGACCTCAACCTTCGGCTTAAGAAACTACCGGGAATTGAGTTTCAAAGTCGCGGAGATGTCAGCACGATCGGATGGAAACACGATACTTTCCAAGATTGGCTGGCGGCCTTATGAGCCAGGACGCTTTCGACGAAGGGTTGGCGGCTCTCAAGAGTGATCTGCTCAGGCCGGAAGGCCCGAGCATTACTAACATGAGTGAGTATCGATTTGCCGTGCTTCCTTATAAACCCACCAAAGAGTTCTACGTTCGCAAGCAGGTTCGCGAGGTGTCAGATGATCTCAAGAGCAAAGGTTGGCAAGTCTTCGAGTTGCCCGTGAACAAGCTTCTGTTGAAGCGTCTGAGGAGTGCACCACAAGAAGAACTGAATAGCTGGATAAGTCGAGAGAAGCGATTGGTCGCAAAGGGCAGAAAGGAAAGAGCCCTGCGAACAGCCATCGACAATCTCGAGTATCTGATCGAGGGTCAGAATGGAATCGCCAAGGACGCCATTGAGGAGATTCATCGTCTTGCCGACGTGAACCAGGTGGACACGGAGAAGACTTTAGTGTGGATCACCAGGATGGGTTCGCTCTACCCTTTCTTTCGAACATCCACGCTGCTCAAGCACCTTGACGGGAACACCAGACGCATCCCCGTTGTCGTGCTCTATCCCGGACGCCGGGTGGACAAGACCGCTCTTTCTTTTATGGACGAGACTGACGCCGACCGAGACTATCGACCGAGAATCTATCCCTAAGGACCGACAATGACCCAGATCAAAGAGATCTTTAAAACCGATGTAAACCGCCCTATCTCTCCTGTGATCTATTTCCATGAAGACAGTCCGGAGAAGCTAGCCGAGGAGGTCGGCGAGTATATCATCACCGGTGGGTACGATGATTCAATCAAGGACGGTATCCACGAGCAGTACGTCAAGCTTCTCAAGGGGATTCATTACGAACTGACGGAGGGCGGCAGAGAACACCCGGCTTGCTGGATTTCAGGCTTTTATGGCTCCGGTAAGTCGAGCTTTGCGAAGCTTTTGGGTTTGGCCTTAGACGGGCGAAAGCTCCCGGATGGGAAGCCGCTTGACGAAGCCTTGTTGGCAAGGGACGAGAGCCCGAAACAGGGGGATTTTCGTAAAGCTTGGCAACAACTCAACTCGAAAGTTGACGGTCTGGCAGTCGTTTTCGACATTGGTCGAGTGGCAAGAGACGGAGAGAGTATCCACTCTGCTGTCCGGCGGATGCTGGCTCACCGTTTGGGCTACTGCCCGCACAAGAATCAGGCCATTGCAGAGTACGAGCTCAATCTCGAGAAAGACGGGCTCTATTCAAAATTTCTAGACCTTTATGAGCAAGAATTCGGCAGAACCTGGGAGTCGTCCAATCAACGCGGCCTGGTAGCCGACGAGTTCAGCCTGGTGATGTCCCGGCTGCGTCCGGACCTCTACGAGACGGCACTTGATTGGGCAGATACCAATTCCGGCTCTTCCCGCTTTGTAGGTACGTCAGTCAAAGACTGTGTGGACGCCATGGTGGAGATGCTCAAGCAGCGCGCTCCGAACGCCACTGTGTTTCTGGTGGTGGACGAGGTTAGCCAGTACATTCACGGCGAGACCGAGAGAATGCTGAAGCTTCAGACCCTGGTCTCGGAACTGGGAAAACAGCTGAAAGGTCGGGTCTGGCTCCTGGCTACCGGTCAGCAGAAGCTGGAAGACGATAGCGAGGGTAGCGAACTTCCAAAAATGAAGGGACGCTTCCCTCCCCACCTTAGAGTGCATCTTTCCCCTGCCAACATCAGAGACGTGGTCCATCGTCGTTTGCTGAAGAAGAAGCCCGAGAGAGAAGGGGAGCTACGGAGCCTCTACCAGCAGCACGGTGCCAAGCTCAGGCTGAACGCCTACGGCGGAGAGCACCTGACCGAGGCGGACTTTCTGGAGGTCTACCCCATGTTACCGGGTCAGGTTGACCTCTTGATGCAGATTTCCAGCAGTCTGAAAACGCGTTCCAGCCGAATGAAGGGCGACGACCACGGGATCCGCAGCCTTCTTCAGCTGCTTGTGGAACTCTTCCGCGAAAAGCAACTGGGCGAATTGCCGCTTGGCCACCTGGTGACCATCGATCACATCTACGATGTTCAAGCAAGCTCCCTTGACTCGGACATCCAGCAAACCATGGCGCGCCTTCTGTCCGATCCCGAGATCAAGAATGACGAGATGGCGGTGCGCACGGCCAAGGCCATCGCGCTTCTCCAGGTTGTAGCGGAGCAGCAACCAACAACGGAAGATCTTATCTCCAAGTGCCTCTATCGCTACCTCGGTGAAGAGAATCCTCTCAGCGAGGTAAAGCGAGCCCTGGCCAAGCTTGCCGATTTGAACTTCATCGCAAGCTCTGGAAAGCTCGGGTACAAGATTCAGAGTTCCGCTGATCAGGAATGGGTGCGGAGGAGAGAAGCTCAGTCGGTCACGGGCCAGGCCATCTGCGATGAGGTTAGGGATGTGGTCAAGCGATGGCTCGGCAAGGTCAATCGGCCGGAACTCAAGAGCCGGCCCTTCATGCTCACGGCGTTTTTCACCGACGGGAAGAACCACCAGCGTTCACGATTTGTCTCCAGCAGTGATCAGTCCGTCATTACCTTTGAGTTCGCCTTTTTCAAAGGAAAAGAAGAACGAGCCGAAACCGTCTGGGTCAACAACAGCACCGAAGCGTTGCGGCGAGAGTCTATCCTCTGGGTCAACGGCGAGCCCGGCCTTTTGCGGGAAGCCATCAAAGAACTGATTCAATCCAGGAAGATGGTGAACCACAACGCCCCTCGGCGAAATTCTCTGACCGAAGGCGAGCGGGGCTGCCTGAACAACGAAGAGCATCGTCTGGAACTGCTAGGTGAGAAGGTCCAGCGGATGGTGGGAGAGGTGTACCTGGAGGGCAAGGTCTATTTCCGGGGGGAAGTCTTGAAGCACCAGCGCTACACCGGCGGTTTCTCCAAGGTGACGCAGTGTGTCGCTGAGGAGGTTTTGCCTCAGCTTTACCACCATTTCGTCACTCTTTCCGTGACGGACGGCGAGCTTGATCAGCTCTTCTTACCGCAGCTGAGCAGTCTTTCTCAGACCTTTTATCAGGATGGTCTCGGAATTCTCGAGGTCGACAGTGGGAAGGTGAAGGCCAGTTGCTCGGGTGAGATTCCGCGCCGGGTGCTGGAGTTTGTAAAGGAGGAAAAAGGGGTCACCGGTGCCGAGTTGCTGAGTGCCCTGGGCTCTCCGCCTTACGGCTATTACCCCGATCTTTTGAAAGCCACCGTTCTGGGTCTCTTGCGGGGAGGTTTCGTAAAACTACAAACCAGTCGAGGCCCTATCTCCAGTTACATTGATCCCGGCTGCAAAGATACTTTCAAAAAGCTTCAGGAGTTCAAGCGGGCCGAGATACTCCCGGCTGACCCGGACCGTATCAGCCCTCGCAAGCGTGGCGAATTTGTCAGGTTCTTCGAGGAGAACTTTGGTGTTCACCTGGAATCCGAACCCGAAGCGATCGCCACCGCCCTGTACCAAAACTTCCCAGCGGTGAGCCAGGAACTCAACGTCTTTTTTCACAAAGTGAACCGCCTTCGGCCGCTGGAAGTGAAGCTGCCGGAGAGCCTGGAGAAGCTCCCTGAACTGCTCGAGAAATGTCGGGTTGATCGCGGGGTGGACGAAACGCTTCGACGCCTGGACAAGCACTTCGTTCAGTTCAAAGAAGGTCTGACCTATCTGAAGAAATACGACAAAATGCTGTTCGAGGAGGCCATCTCCACCATTAGCGAGGCCCAGAGTGTCTACCAGCACGAGTGGCTCCAACTTGAGGCTCACGGTTGTGACCCCGCCATTGCCGAAGTTGGGGCTCGTTTGGCAGCACACCTCCAGAGTGAAAAGCCCTGGGACGACCTCAGTGCTCTGGGCAGCGATCTGGAGAAGATTCGGAACGCTTATCACGAGATACGCCAAACACTGGTGACGCATCAGGTAGAGCTGTTTGAGGGCGAACGCCGGCGATTTCGGCACATGGACGGGTTCAACAAGCTGAGTCCCGCGCAGCAGGAGTCCGTACTTCGGCCTTTCTTTAAAGAAGAGTTGAAGGCCGATGCCAAAGCAACGTATCCGGACCTTGTAGCTCTCCGAGACACGCCGCCCGCCCGGGTGGAAAGAGCCAAGGCGGAAGCCCTGATGGAGCT
>JBAYRN010000233.1:0-4781 GCA_041676625.1 Vulcanimicrobiota bacterium | reverse complement strand
TAACTGCGCCCCGCGGACGCCCCCCCACCGCCGCACGGCATCCCCCCAGCCCCCCCCCCGCCCCCACACCGCGCCGCATCCCCACAAACCCCATGCGCATTCTGTAGCAGGATCCCGATACCCGGACCAGAACCCCCTTCCCCAGGCCAGGGCTTGGCCTGAACCTAAGCTCTAGGAGGCGGAAGTGAGCTTGGCAGTGGAAATGGACCCTCAAACAGAAACTCAGGGGAAGAAGAGCTTGCCCTACGAACGTATTTTGCTCAAACTTTCCGGTGAGGTTTTCGCCGGTTCCAGTGGATTTGGCGTAGACGCCCCGACGGTCAGGCGATATGCGCAGGAATTGGCCGACGTGGTGGGCATGGGTGTGCAGATCGCGGTGGTGGTAGGGGGTGGCAATATCTGGCGAGGCCGGATGGCGCCCCAGATGGAGCGCGCGACCGCCGACCAGATGGGCATGATCGCCACTGTGATCAACGCCCTGGCCTTGCAAGACGCGCTGGAAAAGCTGAACGTGGTGACCAGGGTGTTGACCGCCATCGAGATGAAGGATGTGGCCGAGCCGTTTATCAGGCGACGCGCCGTACGCCACCTGGAGAAGGGGCGAGTCGTTATCTTCGCCGGTGGTACCGGCAGCCCGTACTTTACCACCGACTCCTGCGCCGCTTTACGAGGGCTTGAGATCAACGCCGACGCGGTGTTTAAAGGGACCAAGGTGGACGGGGTTTATGACACCGACCCGGTTGAGAATCCGGAGGCCAAGATGTATCAAGAACTCACTTACATCGAGGTGCTCAAACAAGGCTTAAATGTGATGGATTCGACCGCCATTTCGCTTTGCATGGATAATGGCCTGGCCATCAACGTCTTCAACATTACCCACGAAGGCAACATCAAGAGGATCGTATCGGGCGAAAAGATCGGTACTCAGGTGAAGAAAGAGGTGCATTAAATGGATGACGATTTTGACTTAGAAATCTTTGAGATGCAGATGCAGGACGCCCTGGAGGCTCTGGGGCGGGAGTTTGGTCGGGTTCGCTCGGGCCGGGCCTCACCGGGTCTGGTGGACAAAGTGCCGGTCGAGGCCTACGGCAGCGAAATGCCCATGGATCAGGTGGCCACCATCTCCGTGCCAGAAGCGCGCACGATTGTGATTCAACCCTTCGATAAGGGAAATCTCTCCAATATCGAGCGAGCCATCCACAAGGCCAATCTGGGGGTTACCCCCAACAACGACGGCCACGTGGTGCGCCTGAACCTTCCGGCTCTCACCGAAGAGCGGCGTAAAGAGTACGTTAAGGTGGTCAAGGCGAAGGCCGAGGAAGCAAAGATCTCCATCCGGCAGGCTCGCCGGGATGCCCTGGAAGAGCTGAAAAAGGCCGATTTCCCCGAAGACCATCAAAAGCGCGTCGAGGATGAAGTCCAAAAGCTGACCGATCGATTTTCCGACCGGATCGATACCGCCACCAAGGCCAAAGAAAAGGAGTTGATGGAGGTCTGACCGGAAATCCGACTTTGCTTGGATGCATCTTTCAAGACCTGCTTGGGCAGCTTCGCACGGAGACACGCTCAGTGCGATTGGCTGTGACCCGGCCCTCGGGCCGCTCTTATGGGGAAGGGGCCTTGCGAGTGGTGCGGGTAAGGGAGGACGAAGGCACTCTGGAATTGCTTTTGGCCTATGAGCGCTACCACCCTCGGCACAAGCCTAAAAAGCTCGGTAAACCAGCCCGTGGCTCCTGAACTTCCCCGTCACATCGCCGTGATCATGGATGGCAACAGGCGCTGGGCCAAGGAGCGGCGCCTGCCCTCGGTGCTGGGACACCGGGCCGGCGTGCGGGCCTTTCGGCGTCTCTTGGAGCGCTGTCGAGAGATGAATATTCCCCATCTGACCGCTTACGCTTTTTCGGCTGAAAACTGGCGCCGCAGTCCCACCGAGGTGGAGGTGCTGATGAAGCTGTTCGAGCGGTACGCCGCCCGGGAGCGGGAGAAGCTCCGACGGACCGGCATTCGCTTCCACCTCATCGGCAATATCGAGGAACTCCCGTTGCGTGTTCGACAGGAGTTTCAGAAAACTGTTGAAGCCACCGCTCAGAATGAAGCGATGACCCTCAATCTGGCCGTCAATTACGGCTCTCGAGAGGAATTGCTTCGAGTGGTTCGCCAGTTGGCCGGTGAGGCCGTTCGCGGAGAGATCGCGGTTGATGAAATCACCGAGCAGATGGTGGAAGAGAGGCTTTATACCTGCGGACAGCCGGATCCGGACTTGATGATCCGGACCAGCGGGGAGTTGAGGATGTCAAACTTTTTATTGTGGCAGTCGGCCTACACAGAGTTCTATTTCACCGACGCCTATTGGCCCGACGTGGACGACAAGGTCCTCGATGAGGCTTTGCGCGCATACTCTCGGCGCGAGCGCCGTTTCGGAGGAGGTAGCGCCAGGTGAGTGCCCCCGGTACCGCTCCGACCGTGCCCAAAAAGTCGCCCAGTGAGCTGAAGACCAGACTGATCACCGGTAGCCTCTTGTCGGCGCTGACTCTCTATCTGGTGTGGGCCGGGCTTTATCATTTTACAAGCCTGGTACTATTTTTTGCGGTCATCGGCCAGCACGAGTACCAGAAGTTTGCCGAGCAAAAAGGCTTTTCTCCAAGCCGGGGACTGGGTCTGGCCATGACCCTGGCGATTTTGATTTCCTCAGTTTTTTATAGCGTCACCCTGGTCAACGAGATCATGTTGTTGGGAATGATCGTGACCTTCACGGTCATGCTGCTGCGCCCCCACAAGCGGGTCTCACCCTTCTTAGACGCCGCCCTCACGACCATGGGCGTGATTTACGTGGCCTGGTTCTTCTCTTACGTGATACACATCAGAAAGCTACCGGAAGGGGCGGCTCTCATCACTTTGCTCTTGTTCGGCTCGGCCTTCACCGACATGGGTGGCTACTTCGTGGGAAGAAAATTCGGGCGGACCAAGCTTTATCCCAGGGTTTCTCCCAAAAAGACAGTGGAGGGGGCGATCGGAGGCATCTTCACTGCCATGGCGGCTTGCTCCGGGGTCGGACTGGTTTGTGGTTTGCCTTTCCAGCATTGCCTGGTGGCGGGGGTCATCATCGCCATTTCGGGGAGTTTTGGTGACCTTTTCGAGTCTTCCCTGAAACGGGATGTGGGGGTCAAAGATTCGGGGACGGCCATCCCCGGACACGGAGGAGCACTCGATCGCTTCGATTCGCTTGCTTTCGCGGCTCCTATCTTTTATCTTTATGCGGTTCACTTTATGTTATGAAAAAACTCATTGTACTCGGATCCACAGGATCCATAGGTTCTCAAACACTCGATGTCGTCCGCCAGCACCCGGACCGCTTCTCGGTTGTGGCGTTGGCCGCCAAGAAAAGTTGGCAGCACCTGGTCAAGCAGGCCCGGGAGTTTAAGGTCGAGGCGATCGCCCTGTTGGACGACGAGGCGGCTTTCCGGGCTCAAGAGGAACTCCAGGACAGCAAGATCGTGGTGCTCTCCGGCCGCAAAGGCGTGGAGAGCGTGGCTACCTGGGGCGAAGCCGACCTGGTGGTCTCTTCCATGGTGGGCATGGCCGGGCTCGTGCCCACGCTGAAAGCGGTTCAGGTCGGCCGCGACGTGGCTCTGGCCAATAAGGAGTCCCTGGTGGTGGGGGGGCCCGTCTTGATGGAAGCGGTGGCCCAGAACGAGGTCCAACTCATTCCCATCGACTCGGAGCACTCGGCCATTTTGCAGTGCGTCACCGGGGAAGACCCTAAGTCGATCAATCGCTTGATCCTCACAGCTTCCGGGGGCCCGTTTCGCACCTGGGACAAGAAGAAGCTGAGTCAGGCCAGGGCCAACGAAGCCCTGCAGCACCCCACCTGGGAGATGGGAGCCAAGATCACCATCGACTCGGCCACCTTGATGAACAAGGGATTTGAGGTGCTCGAGGCCTATCAACTCTTCAATATCAGCCTGGACAACGTGGAGGTGTGGGTTCATCCCCAATCGATCATCCACTCGTTCGTGGAGTTCGTGGACGGCTCCACGCTGGCCCAGTTGGGGCCACCGGACATGCGCACTCCCATCTCTTATGCCTTGAGTTACCCGGAGCGTCTGCCCCCCCGATGGGAGAAGCTCACTCTGGAGTTGATGCAGGGTTTGACCTTTGAAGAGCCCCGTTGGAAAGATTTTCCGTGTCTGGAAATGGCCTACTCGGCCGGTCGCACCGGAGGGACCATGCCTTGCGTCCTCAACGCGGCCAACGAAGTGGTCGTAGAACTTTTCTTGAAAGAGAAGATTTTATTCACCGACATTCCACGAATACTGGAGAAAGTGATGAACGAACACACGACCATCACCGGGCCTTCTCTGGACGACATATTGGGTGCCGACGACTGGGCCCGGGGACGCGCCCGCGAAATTGGCCGCGCTTGCACTAAGGCCCCTAAGGCCCCGTGATGGCGGCGGTTTTGGGATTTCTATTAGGCATCCTGGCCGTCGTTGTTTCCTTTGGTTTCATTATCTTTATTCACGAACTGGGGCACTTTCTCACCGCCCGGGCGGTGGACATCCGCTGCCCTCAGTTTGCCGTAGGGTTTGGGCCCAGCCTTTTTAGCTTCCGCTGGCGAGGCACCAATTTCGCGGTCCGCGCCTTCCCCTTCGGCGGCTACGTCATGATGAATGGCGAAGAGCCTGGCGATCGCAGCGAAGACCCCTGGGCGCACGCGGTGGACCACTATCTGGGTGAGGCGGAGTTCCCGGCCACCCCACAGAGTCTGCTGGAGGTCTTGC
>JBAYRN010000232.1:0-4878 GCA_041676625.1 Vulcanimicrobiota bacterium | reverse complement strand
TCGCCCGCGCTCTTCAGTTGGTGGAGCACCTCCAGGATGGAAAGCACTCCGGCGATCTCGGCTCGGTTATTGCTGGTGGCAGGCTCGGTCGTACGACCGGGAGTTCCTCCGAAGAGCTCCCAGGCGGCAGACTTGTTCAGAACAAAGACAGCCGAGAACCCGATCGCACCGCCGGGGTTTTTGATGGGAGCGGAGCCGTCGGTGTAGACCTCCCAACGGCTCAACTTCTGCAGACGTTGCCACTCGGAGGGTTGACTCTCTCGCGCCCGTTCCAGGGCCTGACTGACCGCAGTGAGTTCGGGTATGGCAGCGGCAGACATTAGAGTTTCTTCCCCAGGTGTTCAACGCACCTTAGAAACAGCTCAACGCCCAGAGGAAGTGAATCTTCATCGATGGTGAATTTGGGATGGTGGTGGTTGTAGCAGGCCCCGATCTGCTCGTTGTGGGCTCCCAGAAAGAGAAAACAGCCTGGTACCTGCTGTAGGTAAAACGACATATCTTCGCCTCCCATGGAGCGAGGATCGGGCCTCTCTCCAGGCGCCACCATGTGAAAGAATTCAGAGCACGCCTCTTCGCAGAGGGCTGCGATCCGGGAGTCGTTGACGAGCACCGGATAGCCTTCTCTCCACTCAACTTGAGCCAGTGCTCCGTGGGCTTCGGCGGTGCGCTCACAGAGGGTTTGAAAGAGTCCTTTGATCTCGGCGCGGAGCGCTTCGTCGTAGGTGCGCAAGGTGCCCCCGATGCGGGCATCCTGGGCGATCACGTTGTAAGCACTTCCGGCATGAAATCGGGTTATGGAGAGCACGCAAGGCTGTTTGGGATCAGCCTTTCTGGAAACCAGCGATTGCGCGCTGGTGGCGATGTGGGCGGCCACCAACAGTGGATCCACCCCCAGGTGAGGAGAAGCTGCGTGGGTCCCGGTCCCCTGAATAATCACGTCGAATTCGTCGCTCGCGGCCAGCATAGGTCCGGGGCAAAAATTGAGATGACCGGTGGGTTGGTGCAGCCAGAGATGTAAACCCAGGGCTGCATCCACCCCGTTCAGGACTCCCTCGGCGATCATAGGCGCAGCACCACCTGGACCCTCTTCGGCGGGCTGAAAGAGAACCCGCACGGTTCCCCGCAATTGGGCGCGCCTTTCCACCAGCATCCGAGCAGTTCCCAGGAGAATGGCGGTATGGCCGTCGTGGCCGCAAGCGTGCATCTTCCCCGTGTGGACGGAAGAAAACTCAAGTCCAGTGT
The DNA here is from genome assembly GCA_041676625.1 of Vulcanimicrobiota bacterium. Classification (GTDB taxonomy): domain Bacteria; phylum Vulcanimicrobiota; class Xenobia; order Xenobiales; family JADMJV01; genus JAEXNA01. Next base: position 3,636 of record JBAYRN010000232.1, on the reverse strand, counting down.
CTTCGGCGATGGGAAGCGCATCCATGTCGGCTCTCAGGAGCAGAGTGGGTCCTTCCAGGGCGCCCTTGATGTCGGCGGTCACTCCGGTTCTGGCAATACCGGTTCGGGGAGCGAGACCTAACTCTCGCAGATATTCGGCGACCACCCCTGCGGTCCGATGTTCCTCGAAGGCGAGTTCCGGATGTTTATGAAAATCCCGTCGAAGGGCGACCAGGTGGTCACTGAGTTGGGCGATCTCCGGGGTGGGTTTGGGCTGAGCTTCGGCTGTGATAGAAAGCATAGGGCCGCTTTCGCGCGGGAGTTGTCAGCGCCTGCATTCCCAGTCATTCGAACGGGCAGGCAAGCCCTTTTTGCCCTCGAAGGAGCCCCGGGTGATGAGTCAGTCTCCCATGCTAGATGAGGATCAAGTTCAGGCTACCGTGCTGGTGGTGGATGATGAGGCCAATATCGTGACCCTGCTGCAGACCTGGCTGGAAACCATCGGCTGTACGGTAGAGTCCGCAAGCGACGGAGAGTCCGGAGTCGCCAGGGCCAAAGAACTCTGTCCAGATCTGATCTTAATGGATGGAATGATGCCGCGCCTCAGCGGGTTCGATGCTTGTAAACAGTTGAAATCGGACGAAAGCACTCGAGATATTCCTATCATCTTCTTGACCGTACAGAACGAGGTCAAAGATGTGGTCAAGGGTCTGGAGTTGGGTGCTCACGGCTATATGACCAAGCCGTTTAAGCCCCAGGAGTTGCTCGCCCGGGTGCGCTCCACCTTGAAGATCAAGAAGATTCAGGATCGCCTCAAGGTTCACACCCAAAAGCTACGCCAGCAGTGGAACTGGATGCACGGAGTGGTGGAGTCACTCCCCATGGGGTTGCTGGTTTTGGACCCTCGTACCCGGGAGATCGTGTTTCAGAACGAGCGAATGACCGGCCTTCTCGATCAGAGTGCGGCCACATTTGAGCAACTGACCTTTCTTCGTGGTGAGCACCCGGTCGATGTCTGGCAACTGCAAACCGAGCACGATGAGATCCTCTCCATGCAGTGGCGAGGAGAGAATCTGGGGCAGCATCGGGTGCGGGTCTGCCATTTCGAAAAAAACAGCAAGCAGGGAGTCCACTTGCTGGTCGAACCGTTGTGATGAGGGCTTAAAAATCTAGAACGGAGCGGAAACCTCAAGCATTTCTTCACTGAGTTCCTTACCCGCTTCCGCTTCGGCAACCGCTTTCTCGAACCACTCTCGATCGGCCTCGCTGTTGGCAGCCAGACTCATGCCTCCTCGAGCGGCTTCTGCGGCCGCCGGATGCTCGGCGTTTAGCGAGTGTATGATGACCTGCTCACGGATGGTCCCGGGATGGCCCGGAAGCTTGGCTAGAGCAAGTTCCAGGGTCTTGCCGGCGTCGGCCATCTTTTTCAATCGACGATACGCCCGGGTTAGATCGAGATAGACCTCGGGCTGGGGATCGTTGGAGAGGAGTTTTCGGAACTGAACCACGGCCAGGGTGTCTTTGCCCACGTAACTGTAAGCGCGAGCCAGAGACAACAGGTAGTCAGGATTGTCGTTGTTCTTCTTTTGGAGTTCTCGGAAAAGGTCGATGAGCTTTCGAGCGTTGGCTTTTGTTCCGAGGCGCTCGTAGGCCGCCTTCAGGGCGCTGATGTCGTTGGCGTTAGTAGAGAGTTTGTCCTTGAGGAGTTCAATAGCCTCCTCCACATCTTCGGGCAAGGCCAGGGCCTCCACCTCGGCCGGAGATTTGGCGGCTTCCATCGCCGCAAAATGGGCGACCACGGCTTCGTTGTCCGGCTCCAATTCTTGGAGTTGCAGGAAAAGCTCGTTGGCTTTGTCGCTCTCTTCGGCGGTTTTGGCAGCCTGGGCCTGAGCGAGCAGAGCAGCGACCAGTAACGGCTTCTTAGAAGCGTCATCCAGCGACGAATCTTTGAGAAGCGTGACCGCCTCTTCGTGCTTTCCTGCGTCCAGCAGCGATTGTGCTTCTTTGCTCGTGAGCTCTTTGGAAAGCTCAGCGGTGGCGTCGCTTTCCTGGGCGGTCAAAGCCGCAGCCAGGTGTTCCTTAGCTGCTGCGAGATCGTCGGCACCGAGCGCGCTTTTAGCCAATCCGACTCGGGCTTCGGAAACGGCCTTCCTGGTTTCCTCGTCGGCCTTATCCAGTTCGACCTTGGCGAGCAGCGCGACGGCTTGCTCGCTATCGTCGCCGGCCGCCTGGATTTTGCCCACCAGCAGTTTGTGCCAGTCGGCCTCTTCCGCTCCAGCCTCCTTCAGCCCCTCGAGGGCAGCCATCAGGGCCTCACCCTCAGAGGTCTCGAACTGCCGGGTGTAGAGTTCGCGGCGTACACTCTGAACTTCATTCTGATTATCCGCGCCAACTTTGGTTAGCCAGGTAGCGGCGGACTCCAGGGCCCCGGTGAGATTTTCTTCTCGTTGTTTGGCGACCAGGGCGGCAAAGATTCGGTGGCGATCTGCTTCGTGCTCGTCCCCATCGGGTACCTGGGCAGCGGCCGTTTCCAGTTCTCCAGAATCTTCCGCGGCTTTCCATTGGGGAACCTCTTCGGCCGCCAAAGACTCCAGCAACGCCTGGGCTTCGGAGTGGTCGGCAGAGCGTTCCAGAACTTTTCCGGCAAGCTCTTTGGCTTGCTCGGATTCCCCTTGCGATTTAGCTCGGGAGGCGGCGGCCATCAAGACTCCCACGGCGATCTCAGCAACGCCTTCGACGGCCCCTTCGGCCTGGCTCTCCCCATCGATTAGGGCCAGGGCTGCATCCACATCGGTTTCTGCCCTGGCGTCGGCCTGGGTCTTGAGCGCTGCCAGATAGGCGGTTTTATCTTCTTCACCCAGCGAAACTAGAGCGCGAGCCAGTCCGAGGGCGTCATCCGCTCCCGAGGTGACTGCCTGATCCCGTTGTCCCCGTTTCAGTTCGTTGAGCTTGTTGGAAGCTGCTTCGTCGTCGGGGGCCAGCGCCAGGAAGCGAGCGATCGTTTCCAGGGCGGCTGGGTGCTCCCCATCGCCTGCCTGGGAGTCGGCCAGGGTAAAGAAGATACGGCGACCGTGCTCGGGATCACGCGGCTCGATATTTTCCCACAGCACGGCGGCTGCATCGTAGGAGCCGATCTTCTCCAGAGACTCCAGTTGCTCGGCCACGGTGGGTTGGGTGGTGGCGTCGCTGGTAATCGTATCCTGGGTGGCGGGTTGCTCCTCGGCGGCTTCTTCGGCAGGAGCTTCTTCTTCGGCCGGAGCCTCCTCTTCGGCAGGAGCTTCCTCTTCGGCCGGAGCGGCTTCTTCGGCAGGAGCCACCACACCAGCCTCAGGAACTTCCGAATCGGCCGGTTCCGAGACCTCGGCGGGGGCTTCCTCGGCGGGAGCCGCCTCTTCAGCCTGAACCTCTTCAGCAGGGACTTCCGTTATTGCAGCTGCCTCTTCCGCCTGAGCAGGTGCCTCGGTGGTCAGCTTGAGTTCAGCCGAAATTTGGCCTGCGAGTTCTTCATTGGCCTGGGCTTCGGCTCTGGCTAAACCGCTTTGAAAAAGCTCGATAGCCTGGTCCTTATCGCCCTGGGCCCGGCGGAACTGCCCGAAGTGGAAGTAGACGGCGGCGAAGTCGGGGGCTTTGTCCAGAATGGACTGAAAGAGTTCCTGG
>JBAYRN010000231.1:0-4964 GCA_041676625.1 Vulcanimicrobiota bacterium | reverse complement strand
GAGTACGGCGGTCCGATCGCCTCCACACCCACCGGCGGCCTCCTCTCTCAACTCGGCATCCGCTCTTTCACCAACAAACTCCACCCGATCACCAGCCCATCCGAGCTACGCTCCATCAAACAGCTCGTCCAAGAAAGTCCAACCGCGATCCTGGTCACCGAACAACTCCTCACCGAGGCTGGCCGCACCAACCCGGTGCTCGGCCTGGCAACTCGTGTGGCTTATCGGTCCTGGGTTGGGTTGAGCTAAATTCTCTAAGCCTTCAGTCTACATTGAATACTTTACAAAAGGAGTTTTTTTCAGAGCCCGTAGTTGAGAAAGCACTGGGAGGAGGTACAGCCGTGTTTTCTAAGTCTCACTACCTACTTTTGATCGTACTGGCTTCGGCGCTATTGCTTTTCGGGTGCGAAAATGCGGGCGTTGATCGAAGGTCGGAAAGCTCGTTTGCCTCCGGCGGAGGGCAGCCGAGTCTGCCGGTCCACCAATTTAGCTCGATAGTCCACCTTTCATTTGTGGAAGGCCTTGAAGAGGAAGGGGTTTCAGAGCAAGTTCGAGCCCAGGGGGATCTGCCGACCAGTTTGCGCCAGATGGCGAATATTATAGACCAGTCCCATCGTCCGCTTGCCTATAGGTTGCTCGAAGGCGGCCCGGATCCGGTTTGTTACACCCCTAATAGCCACACGGCGATCGGCGGTATCTGGGACAATTTCGGATACGTCACATTTCACGGTGGTGGGCAGCAGCAGATTCAATACACTTGGACTCTTCCACACCTGGATTCGGGGCTACCGACGCTTCTTTTGTTCAACAACTTCGCTAACTCGTTCGCTGACCGAGCAATCCCCAACTCAGACGAGTATGTCGTGGTGGAAGGGGACACGGTTGTTTTGACCTTGGATTTTGTAGGAGATAAGTGGGTGGCGAGTGTGAACGGTCAACAGCTCTCGGAAGACGCCGCCAGCAAAATTCCCACTGGCAGGGTGCCGTCTCCTCTCTTTCGCTCGCAAAGAAACGGTTTGCACACCGTGGAGACCAACGTTTCCAGTAGTAACCAGTCGTTGGTCACCATCGGTGCATATGACACGACTTCAAAGTCGTATTCCTACTATCAGCGTGGACTTGTCTTTCTCGATGAATTTCCCAAATTCGAACCCGGCTATAGACCGGAGTCCGAGCCTCCGGAGCCGATACCCATTGAGAACCGGATTGCTTGGAGCGATGCAGCGGAACTTAACGATGGTGATGTGACCTGGAGTGTAGCAGGTTCAGGCAGCAGCAAATCCGGAACAGGAAAGGCCATCTCCGCACTTTGGAACCCCGTTGACCGGGTCCTGACCAGAGCCGCTGAAGGCGAGGAAAAGAAGGGGGTGGAAAACTTCGAAGAGGTCTCTTTGAGAGTGATAGCGCGCACGGATATTTATGACGGGCCCGACTGGTTCTTTCCAATAACCTATAGAATCGAGCATCGGTTTGGTGTACCCGGAGCAGCGGAACTGCGAGTGGTCAAAGCCGAGGTGGCACCGGACGCCTTCAGCGACGACAACCCCTATGCCGAACTGACCGCCGAGGTGGTTCTGATTGGGTTGCAGCCAATGGACTACGATATAAGCTGGACGGTCCACCTGAAAGACCCAGCCGGAGATATCGTAGTCCCCGACCTTGCCGATGGACAAGGCTGGGAGATCAACGCCCTCTGGGACGGCACCATAGACGGACAACAGGTTGAAGAGCCTGGAAGTTATAGCTTTGAAATCGAAGCCCGGGCCTGCCCTCCGGATGATGGTGGAGGGGCAGCAGAGCGAAGTATCAGAACTCAGGAGACTCCGGGAGGTTCTGGCTGTTTGGAGGCAGAGGCGGAGGTGCCAATTTCAAATGAAAACGGCACATTAGAGATTTACGACGGAGATACAGACGAACTCTTGGCGACATCTGAGCCTCAGCCTTATGTCGGTGTGTCGGATCCCCTTTTAGCTTCTTTGGAGTTAGTAGCACTTGGGCCTACTTTTCATCTATCCAGCAGTAACGACCAGATTTTGCAAAAACGACGAGGTCAGAGCAATACGATTAAGATTCGCTATCTGGTGGACAAGAGCAAGGCCGAGGGGAAGGAAACCATCGAGGTTAGTATTCGCTCCACATTCTCAAATCAGAATCCATTCACCACGACTCTATCTAGAGGTACTGACGGGATCATTCGGGCCGAATTTTCCGATGTGTTTACTCTCACTGATAGCGGCAACTCTGGTGGGAAGTCGATTCTGATTCGGACCCCTTCCGGTTCGTCGTTCACGACGGTCGATGTTACCAGCGGCAAGGTTCGCCCGGGCGATCATCCCGAGCATGATTACTGGAATGGTGACGCGCAAGACGCCGACGAATGGCAAAAGGGTGAGTCTGGCACAAAATTGGGTTTCGCGAGCGCTCTGACACCAAGCGAAGAGCAGTCTAAGGCCTATCGAGCCCAAAAGATTCCTCCTGTTCAAGAGGCGGTTGTGGCTAGTGGGTTTGAAGATCTAGTGGTGGAAAGACCTGGTACCGGCATCAGGGCCTGGACAAGGGTAAAGAATCAGGCCAAACGTCTCTATATCTCAAGCCACGGCTATCCAGATGGAGGCTTCCTTGTGGAAGGCGGCTATGTCGAGCCTGGAGACATTGGAGAGCACTGGAAAGACGATGTCGAGCTTGTGATCATGGCTTTGTGCTCGGTCTTGAACATCGGAAATTTCAACGATTGGACGGGATACCAGGGACAACCGGGAGCGGAGTGGCAGGCTAGGATGAAGCCCGGTGGTGTGGTGCTGGGCTACAACGCCATCGCTCCAGCGGCAGACCTAAGGCTTGGCGGAGTTTATGCCGATACCAGAATCCTTATGCGCTACCGGGAGAATTTAGCGCAGAGCAGCTACAGCGACCCGGCGGAGGCCCAGGCCATGGCCTGGTTGCTAGCAAACGCCTCTATGGAGGTGAGGTTGGGCGATGATGCCTGTGCGGTTACTCCCGAGTACTATTACTTTATTCATACTGAGCCGTTTCTAGGAGAGGATAGAGTTACCACGCCTGCCTATCAAAACGATGCCGGAGTGCGCTCCAAGAACCGAGGTATTTGGAGGTTGCACAGAAGTAAATGGGGTTTGCGTGGCAGAGCAGCTTTCAATGCATTGCCAAGAAGACCCGATAGCCGAACCTTGATGCGAAAGTTACCGGACGCCGGTCCCGGGGAAGCTGATAAGATCTAGGGAGTGGATGTACCGATGAAAATGAAAGAAGTCTTGCGTCTCTTACTTATGATGCTTTGGCTTGGCCAGTTTGCAATGGCACAGGTTCCCTTTCCAGTCAGTGGAGGCAATGCAGGCGATCTCTTGAGTGACCCAATCTTCAGGAAAGCGATAGCGTTGAGAGACAACTTTTACAACGAGCACGCCGTGGCTGAGTTTCGACGTATCGCTCAGGCCCATCCGAATACCGAGTTCGAGGCGGCTGCGCTGGTGGGGGAGGCTCAAGAGTTGCATTCTTGGGCCAACAAAGCTGAAAGAGAAGGCGATTCGGCCCTGGCCACGCAGTTGAGAGCCGAACGCGATGACCGTTGGATGGATATTGCTGAGCGTTATCCCGATACGAAATATTGGTTTCAAGCTCGCCTTGGGCTTATTCGCGGAGAGTCTCAAGGGATGGCTGAGTTATTCACCGAGGTTGGCGTACCTACTGTAGAAGATATTCGAGTCGGTCGGGTGAGTAGAATAAAAGGTGAGAGTATTCCTATCCAGTACCGTACTTACATCTTGGGAACCTATCTGGGAATGGGCGATACCGATGAGGAAAAAGTGCGCTTTCTTCTTTTTGTCCGCCAGAGCTTCCCAGATAGTAGTGCCCTTGATAGATTACAGTACCATTTCTTAGGGAAAATAGGTGGTTACGAGACCTTCGACGATACCCTGGACGTGACTCCAGCAACAGTGGAAGTCTTGAGTCCTGGTTTGGGCAGTCAAGTCTCTCCCGGTCAAGCCAGTCTACTGGTAAGAGCTTATGACGGAGATATCCGCTCTCGGCAGATAGATCTTGGTAGTTCAGCCATCGAACTCGACGGCCAGGATATTCTCTCCGATTGTATTCTTGAATCACAGATCGACGCCCAGGGCCCCCTTTTCGAGATACTCACCATTCGATACACACCTGCGACTCCACTTTCCCCAGGCTTACACACCTACAGGGTAGCCATTAAGGAAGCCGGAGATGGACAGATCACGGAAAAGATCATTCCTTTCATGGTCACCACAACACCCCCTGGCCCCACTACCGAGACCCTCCCCGCCACCTCCGACTCCACCCTCATCATCCGTGAACCCCACCAAAACGAAGGGGCCAACCCTCGTTTGCATCTCAAGAAAGTAACAGGCAAGCCCGCTCAGGTGGTGGTGGGGTTTGATACTTCGGGCATCGATACCACCGGGCTGACCAAAGCCAGCCTGGTTTTGGACATCGACTCCACCCAAAACGTGACCGGCTGGGGAAACGGTCGGGCCATTCGGGCTCAGCGACTCTTGACCGCCTGGACGGAAGGTAATGGGAAAAAGCTGGGCTTACCGAACAACCAGCAAAGCTCCGGCAGCGGTGGCGGAGTGACCTGGTTCAGCCCCATAGACTCAAATATCAGCAACAGCCAGGCCGATTCGGCGGCAAACTGGAACGGAGGCGCGAGCTACGCCGCCCCCTCCACCGCCCCCACGGTGACCATCAAGAACCACCAGAGCGGAGAGGTGATCTTCGATGTGACTCAAGACCTGCTGGCTGGCGCCAACCACGGCTGGCTGATCACCCGCGACCAGGATGTGGGCTCCCAGGTCACTTTCCTCTCCAAAGAATCGGGCAACCCGGAGCTTGCTCCCAGACTCATCCTGGAGTACGGCGGTCCTATCGCCTCCGCACCCACCGGCGGCCTCCTCTCTCAGCTCGGCATCCACTCTTTC
>JBAYRN010000230.1:0-5035 GCA_041676625.1 Vulcanimicrobiota bacterium | reverse complement strand
GCCGGAATGAAAAACGGTGCTGATCGCCCGGGCGTGATCCTCCACGTAAAGCCAGTCTCGAACGTTGAGCCCGTCGCCGTAAACCGGAATGGGCTGGTGGTCGAGGATGCGGGATATGCAAAGAGGGATGAGCTTTTCTGGAAACTGGTGGCTACCGTAGTTGTTGGAGCAGTTTGTGATTTTCACTGGTAGGCCGTAAGTGTGATGATAAGCCCTCACCAGGTGATCGGCTGCGGCCTTGGAGGCCGAGTACGGGCTCCGGGGGTCGTAAGGCGTGTCTTCGGAAAAACTTCCGTGCTCCCCCAGACTCCCGTAGACCTCATCGGTCGAAACGTGGCAAAAACAGCGGCCTTCGCTGTGCTCCTTCCAGTGGGAACGGGCCATGTCCAGAAGGCAAACCGTTCCCATGACGTTGGTCTCTACGAACTGCCCGGGGGAATCGATCGAGCGATCCACGTGACTCTCGGCCGCCAGATGAATCACTCCGTCAAAATCAAACTCCTCGAATAGGGCCGAGACCAGCTCCCGGTCATTGATATCGCCGTGCTTAAAGACGTAGTTGGGAGTTCCACTAATATCCGTGAGGTTCTCAAGGTTGCCGGCGTAGGTCAGGCTGTCGAGATTGACGACACGGTAGCGGCCCGCTTGAGTCTGGAGAAAATGACGGACGACGTGGGAGCCGATAAAGCCTGCCCCACCGGTGATTAGAAGGGATTGCATGACGGGGTCGGGCTTCTGCGAGGGGGAGTGTTGACCTGCCTATTAGTGAACTCCAGCAGGATGGAAGTGGTAAGAAGCACACTTTACATAATGCGGAAATGCTTAGCGTGGCTACAGCCAGATTTTACGATGTCTCACCAGGCTCTCAGTGTCTTTCGCTTTTCCTTTTTTATCGTAACGTTTTGTGAGTTTGTTCAACTATACCGTTACCGAAACTTCTTCTTCGACGACCATGATTGGGTTGGAAGAGCTGCGCTACACCTCTTGCTTGCAATCACGTTAGGGCTGGCGGTGGGGTGGAAAATCCGTTACCTGAAGTTCTTAAACTATATACTCGTCTTGGTGGTCCTCGATAAAGTGACTTTTCACTATCATATCGACCATGTAATTCATTGCGTTTCTTTCCTTTTTTTATTCGCACCCGAGTCATCGACCCTTTCAGTTGACGCCCTACAGTGCAGGGCGAGTCCCCCTCCCAACTATGTCTCGAAATGGTTCTTCGTTCTGATCTTCTTGGGCACGGAACTTATATACTTTGACAGTCTTTTTCATAAGTTCAGAAGTCGACTCTGGATGGAAGGTTTGGCATTTTACTACCCGGCAGCCATGCCGCACTTTAGTACCGGTGTCTTTCAGGAATCATTCGAGATTCCCATCGTTATGAAATTGGCCAGCCACGCAGCACTGGCCCTGGAAGTCTTATTTCCCCTTGTTCTTTTTAAACGGTTTCGCCCGGTTGTAGTTCTGATAGGGCTTGCACTTCATCTTGGCATTGTTGTTTTTTTCCCAATTCCTTGGTTCGGCCTCCTGCTTTGTGCCCTTTATATGATTTATCTCCCTTGGGAGAAGTTGTTCGCAAAGGGGTCTAGAGTTGTTCCTCGGGCCGACAATCAGCGAGAAGCCCGAATCGGAGCTGCGATTTCTGCTGTCCTTATCGTCTCTCAATTGCTCTACATTGTAGAGTTTTCAGGGGTGGACGAAAGTAGATCCTGGCCAGGTAAGGTTAGGCGGTTCTTGCATAAACGAAACCATGACTTATCTAACTTCATAGGTACAGTTCCCCACCCGGTTTATGTTGACGCTCACTTCACGCTTCAAAAGCCGCTCCTACGATTTGAATTGATTGGGCAAGACGGAACGACTTTGCTGGTTCCCACATATACGTTAAAGGGATACCCAGAGTATCCGGAGACAACAGGGCGGCTCTGGGTTGTTGAGACCTTTTACTTTAGGGGAGAAGGTAGCGACTTAAATCAGGTTTTTGAATCCTGGTCTAGATTTATAGAAAAGTGGGCTGAAAGAGAGACGGTAAATCTCGAAGACTATACGATAAGTGTAAGTTATAAGCTCGCACTGGTGGATTTTTTAATCGATTTCGATGCTAATAATCGAATTGAAGATGCTCCCTGGAACCACGCTGGGACGCTTACTTACAAGGCAGGAAAAGGGTTCACTGCAAATTGGGAAGCAGAGTTTGAATCTCTTTATCCTTTGCGGTAGAGCCTGGCCGGTACGCCCAGGTAGAGCCCCGGCTCTGTGATCGTCTTGGTGACCACTGCGCCTCCTCCGGTCTGAGTGCCGTCGGCTATCTCCACGGAGTCGATGACGGTGGTACCGATGCCGAGAAAGCACCGGTTGCCCACCCGGACAAAGCCCGCCAGACTAACCGCGGGGCCCAGAAAGGAGGAGGTCCCTACGCTGGAGTCGTGGGCGATGGTCACCCCGGTGTTCAACACAGAGTTCGCTCCGATCTGAACGCCTCTATCCAGGGTGCAGCCGGGGAGAAGGAAGCTTCCTTCTCCCAGCGATGCTGAAGGGTCCACATAGCACCCTGAACTGATCACCCGGGCAAAGGGAATTTTTTCTCGAAAACGGGTGTGGCATTCTTCTCTCAACTGGAGATGCTTGTAGCCTATTCCCACCATAAGCTGGTCGAATCGCCCCTCTTGATAATCGCGCTGAATAGAATCCAGGCTTCCCAATACCGGCCCCAGAGGTGTAGGATTTCCCGATTCCCGGAAGTCGTCGAAAAATCCGACGATCTGGAAATCGTGAGCTTGCCGGGCGTGGTAAGCGATTAGCTGGGCCAGATCCCTGGAGCCGATGATCGCGAGTCTGATGCTCATGTCTCCAGGTTGATGAACTCTTTCACGGAAAAGATAGGGCGACGTTTGGATTCGAGGTAGATCTTTCCGACGTAGGTACCGATCAGGCCCATGAAAAAAATCTGTAGTCCGAACCCTAGAGTGAGGGTTAAAAAAAGCGAAGGCCAACCGATTTGGAACTCGATAAAGAAAACGCGAAGGACCACGAGCACGATTCCCACCAATCCACTGAGGATGACCAGAAACATACCAAACCTGGTGGCCAGTGCTAGAGGTAGTTCGGAGTAATCGAAGATGGCCCGCAAGGCCAGCGCCAGCTTGCGTTTAAACGTGAATTTGCTCTCTCCGGCAAACCGCTCTCGCTGAGAGATGGTGAGGGTAGTTCGTTTCATGCCCACCCGCATAAACATGCCTTCAATGAACCGATTGGCTTCGTTGTAGCGCAAAAACTCGTTGGCAAAGCGGCGATTGAAGATACGCATCACCGCAATATTCCGAGGAATTTTTAGGGCCGTGAACTTGTCCAGCAGCCACCAGAAGAGGGCGGAGAACATCCGGTTAAGGAGACCATCCTTCTTTTCTGCCCGAACCCCGAAAACCAGATCATAGCCCTTCTGAATCTCTTCGACGAACATCGGGATCTCTTCTGGGGGGTCCTGGAGGTCGGGATCCATGTACAGCAGGTAGTCGCCTTCTGCGTGGTTCACACCGGCCGTGAAAGCGGCTTCCTTGCCGTGGTTGTAGGAGAGTACCAGTAGCTTGATCCGGGGGTTTGAGGCGGCTGCGTCTTTGATCAGCTCCACGGTTCGATCGGTGCTGCCGTCGTCGATGAAGACGACTTCCCAATTGTACAGGGGATCGAGCACCCGGCTGACCTCAGTGATGAACTGGTGGATGCAGTCCTCCTCATAATAGACCGGTACCACCAGGCTCAAGAGAAAGTCGTTGTCTTTGCTCGTGGGCGAGGTGCTCATCGACTGCAGTCCTTGAGCGACACTTTGGAGAGCATGAGGGCATCAACTTCGTCCAGGCTCGAAATGCGGAAGTCGAGGTGGGGGTAAAGTTCGAGCGGGTCCAGCAGATACGCCGCGAAACCTGTTTGCCGGGCGGGTAGAAAGTCCAGGGAATAACTGTCTCCGATGTAAACAACCGAAGGAGCCGGAAGAGAAGTCGCTTCCAAGACGGCTCGATAGAAGTCGAGGTCAGGTTTTTCGAGCATCATTTCCTGGGAGATAAGGACCTTCTCGAAATATTCACTGATCTTGAGCTCCTGGAGCATTTTTCGGAGTCGGGAGTCGAAATTGGAAGCCAGATAGATAGGTACCGAGTGAGTCTTGAGCTTTCGTAAAAGCGGGAGGGCGTGGGGGGAGAGTTGCCATCGTCGTTCTCGGCTCATGGCGTAGGTGTAGTACTCGTCGCTCGAAACGAGATGCTCGACTCCGAGGAGTTGAAACAAATGGCGATTGTAGAGCCGATAGAAATGTTCCCGCTGCTCGTTTTTCCGTATCTCTACCGAACTGTAGGGGTTGGTGACCTCGAGGCATTTGAAGGCTCGTCCGATGTCAGCCGCATCCAGCTTTGGGCCGCCACGCTCGAGCACGAAGTTTTGGAGTGTCTCTCCCTTATCCGGTTCCAGGTGGGCAAGAGTCTCTGCAAAATCAAAAATTACGGCTTGCGGCAAGATCCTCGCTCCTTTGCATTAAAGCTTCAATGTCCGCCGGGGTGGTGAAGATCTCTTCGTCGTATCGCATGGCGATGAACTCTTCGTCTGAATCGATGGGTTCGATCGACTCACCGTGGAACCATTCCCGGAGCAGCATTTCCGGGGCGTTGAAGACCCGGGAGATGATCCCGGTGGTGCCCGAGAAGCGTCCGTTGAACTCGAAGGGATAAAGGACCGAGCCCTTGAGGCGCGCCTGAATGTTCAGATACTTGAGGCCAAGCCGAGAAGCGATTCGGGTGAGTTGGACTTCGAAGTCTCGATTTATGATGCGCTGGGCCTTCACGGTGGAGCCGTGCCTGAGCTCCCGCTTCAGGATGCAGATCCCTTTGACCTGACCGTCTTCGCCCAGATAGACCCCGCTGGTGTACTCCTCGGAATCGTCGGGCAGCCACTCCTGAAAGCAGAATCGCGAATCTCCCAGGTAGGGGGCCAGTTCCTCCGGGGACCGGACCAACTGCACTTCTGCGGAGCCCCTCCCCTGGCGTGG
>JBAYRN010000229.1:0-5053 GCA_041676625.1 Vulcanimicrobiota bacterium | reverse complement strand
GAATCCCTCAAATCGTGTTCCGAGGGAGAAAATAAGGTATTCAACGCGCTTATAACTCTTGGCACCGAACCATCGTTCTTCGAACGCCTGTTCGGTGGCCTCTTTGCGATCTTGGCCGGGCTGGTACTTGCGCCAGTATGCACGAGATTCGTCGACAGCCATGCCCAAGCGTAGCAGCCGAGTGTGAATCTCGCGGACTTCTTGAGGTGGGGACACCGCTTTCAAGCGCTTCTCACCCGAAAATAAGGGAGCTGATAGGAAGATTGGAAAGGAGCCAGGGCCTTGGTCAGTTGCTTGATGGCCTGGACCTGACTTTCGTGATCAGGGTTCTTGAGTTCTCGACCTTCGCGTTTATCGGTGTAGGAGCCATCGGCGTCCAGCTCATTCAGATACTTGAGGAACGTGTCTTCGTTCCAGTCAGAACCCAGCTCAAAAGGTAGCTCCAGGGCGTCCTTCGGTGCTAACTGTTGAGCTTTGAGATGGCGAATCCGGTCTTCGATTCGATGGTCGATGTCAAAGCCCCAGAAGAAAATTGTCCGGACCGAATCTGGGTTTGGGAGCTGGAGCCTGGCTTTACTGTCGACCTTTTGGGCTACTTTACGCGCCGACTGGAGAGTAGCCCAGGGATGGGTACCGGGCAAGAGCCTCTTCAGGAAGTCGCCGCCTCCGAGCGGATCCACCAGGTCACTCTGCCACCAACCGAGGCGTTTTGGGTCTTCGGCCGACTCTCCGGCCCAGGCCACAATGAATTGAATGGCTAGAAGTCTATCGATTTCCTGAGTTGTAGGCAGTGTGGTTGGCAAAATGAATCCCCTCAAGTAGTAGTGGCAGTTCTGGACTCCCTGAGTATGATCCTGGGGGAACCGGGTGTCAGATTTTGACAGTGAGACACTGCGAACTCGAGAATCCACCCGGAAGCGTGGACACTGCCGTGAGGTGGAAGGGCAGATACCTGAGAGGGAACGAGATCATTGAGAGGGGCCCTCCCACCTCACTTGGATAAATTCCAAACTTACCTGGGTGGGAACCCGTCAGGTTAGTACCTGAGAATTTATCCACATTGACCACCCTGCGACGGCTATGGCAGCGATGGGAGGATGGAAAGTCCACTGGGGGGTCCTTCCCATTGGTCAGCTGCTCACGAACGCCGGCAAAGTCCTCGGGTGCTTCGCGCGGAGAAACTGCGCCATAACCTTTCCTAAAATCCGCCCTTGGAACCGGTCTCAGTCGGACCACCTCTCCATCGATTTCAAAACGCACCTTATCCTTAGCTTTGAGCCCCAACTTACGCCGAATCTCGACAGGGACCGTAACCTGCGCGCTGGCGCTTACGCCTCCTTGAGGTAGACCGCCCGGCCTATGTGGCGAAGTTGGTTGTGCATCTGGCGGTAGCTGCTATGGCTATTGAAGATCCAGAGGATTCGGGTCCTACGGTTACGCGGTAAAGGCGGGACGGGGGCCTGGCCGTCGGTGAAGATGAGTAGACCGTCATAGTTGGGGCGCTCGTCCAGCAGCTCCATAACGGGGGTGAAGTCGGTTCCGCCTCGGCCACGGATGTCGAATTGCAAACACGCCTTGGTGAGACGAAGGGGTCGGCCTTGAACGATAGTATCGAAGCTGACGACATCGATGCCGAGCACGTTGTGGCGAAAAAATTGGTTGATGAGGGAGAAGCCGCGAGCCAGATCTTTGCTCGACATAGAGCCGCTAACATCGACTGCCACCAGCAATCGCGTGGCCAGTTCGTAACGACTGCCCAGTTGCAGAAATCCGTACCGACGGCTGGGCTTCATCCGCGTCAGGACCCTCTTTTTCGAGAGGATGCTGGCTCGGAACTGTGCAAGAACGGCGCGATAGTCGAGACCCGGCCAAAGGGTGGCAAGGATCCGCTCGCGTACCTCTCCAGCCAGAGTTCCCCAGTTTCCGGTCTCGAGAGCGGTGCGGATCTGGTCGTTGATGCGGATGGCCAGGAAGTCGTCGCTATCCCAGCCTTCGGTGTTTTCCGTTCCGCCGATTCGGGAATCGGCGTAGGCTTCCAGAACCGATCCTGCATCCCCACTAAAGCCTCCCCCTTCCTCGGCGAGCTTCTGGTAGTAAAACTCGAAGAACCGGCGGTCGAAGGCATCGCTGCCGAAAAGGTCTTTAGCGTAAGGTAGGGGCAGGCCGGTGCGCAGGTACTCTTGCAGCGTGACGTTGCTGGCCAGATGGGCGATGGTGGGGGATTCTCGGCGACGCAGATAGGGGTGCTTGAGCAAGATGCGGGTGGCTTCGCAGCGCATGACTTCGTCGAGTTGTCGAGGATTCAAGCTGTCGATGAAAGAGGGGTTGGCCTCGATGCGACCTCGGTTCACGCGGATGTTAGACCGGCGTGCGTCGAAGTGAAGGCTGTGAGTGGTCCAGGCGGCGAACAACAGAGGCTCTATCAGAAACCAACGTTCCACCACGGACCGCATCCGCTCTTCAGCCTTCATCAAGTCTGGATACCCTCGATGTAGTCAGTCATCAACGAGACGATCTCAAAGGAGGCTGCTAGAAAGGCCGAGGCCTTTTCAAGTTTGGGGCTTTCCATCAGCGCAGCCAGGTGAGCCAGCGCTTCGTTTTGCTTGCGCTTTTTCAGGGTCTGCAAGTAGAGCAGCAAATTGGCCTGCATTGCCTGAGCCTCGGCCGGGTCAGGGTCGTGGCTCAGCAACCACAACATGATGGCTTCGTTGAGTTCGGTCAGAGTGGCCATGGAGAATTTTTCGAGCTTCTTACGATGGCGCGGGAATTCTCGTAGTACATGTTCGGCGCTAACCAGGCCGGTCGCCTTCAAACTCTGACGGAAGCTAGAGGCGGCAGCGGCACCCACCATCCCGGCCAGCAACTTGATGTGCAGTTCTTCGGGATGAGAGACTGGCTTGAGGAAGTCGGAGACTCTGCGCCATGCGCGCCGGTCGGGGCGCTTGATGAGTCCCGTGGCCTGCCACGACTCCTCGGCCTGCAAGAAGGCTCCGTCCAACTGCTCTGGGTGGCGCTGGAGAAATGAGATGACCCGAGGATCGAGTTCGTTGTCGCCTGCCCAGATCAACCAGTCTTCGACGGTGGGGGCGAACTCGTACAGATTGAAGCGGGAGACCAGCGCCGGGTCGAGGTCGGTGAGTTGATATTCGTCGCCTTTATTGACGGCTGAGATGATGACACTGCCCTCGGGCAGTTTGCGACCGGCCAGGGTCTTGTTCAAGACCAGGTCGAAGATGGACTGGAGCAATTCCGGCCGTGCCCGGTTGAGTTCGTCTAGAAACAGTACAATGGCCTCGCCGTCGTCGGGCCACCAATAGGGTGGAAGGAAGATGGAGCGTCCCGTCTCCTCCTCTTTGTGCATCAAGCCGAGCAGGTCGCCCGGATCGCTCATCTGACCCAGGAAGAAGGAGACCACGCGCATGCCTTTTTGGCGGTAATAGCGAGTGATGATCTCCGATTTCCCGATGCCGTGGCGGCCAGCCAGTAGGATGTTTTGGTCCGGTGGGGTCAGGCGCAGGATCTCTTCGAGCTCTCGGGCGTCAAGACGGATGATCACGGCTGCACATTCATCCAGTTCATCTTATCCCAGCGGTAGGATCCGCTCATCTGATGCAAGCGGAAGCGCATGTTGACGTCGGTCAAAGCACGAAGTGCTTGGACAGCTTCCCGCACATGCGGGAGGGCCTGCTCAAAGCCTTTGAAGGGGATCTCGAGTTCCAGGCAATCCTTGTTGTCGAGGTTGAGGTAGAGTTTGACTCCACGCTGGTTCGTCTCGGCGGTGTACTCTATGCCCTCCGATTGCACCAGTTGCCGGACCTGGGCCATAACGGCTTGAGTCCTGAGCGCACGGACTTTCTCTCGTTTTTTCTTTTGAGCAACCCTGCGAGCGGCGGCTTCTTGGCAGAGAACGGCGAAGCGCACGATCTCCTCGATGTCGCCGACGGGGACCGGTTCTCTAGGATCTCCAAATTTCAACCGGTGCTGTGCGTCGGTCAGGAGCTGGAAGGAATTGTTCTCATAGTCGTAACGAACAGTCGGGTCTTTGACACGTAGCCTTGCGATCACGAATATCTCTTTTCTGTCGGTCCCGAATCTGTACGGCTCGAGTTGGACAAGCTCCAACCCTTGAATTCGCTGCCTCACCTGCTCGGCGAACGCCTCCCGATCTTGCTCCCCGACGAGCAGAAGAGCGTCTTGAGTCTGGCCAAAGCTTTCTCGAAACAACCGTGCGATGGTACTGTGTGGAATGCTCAAGGCTCGCTCCCTTGTCGTTGCCGGACTTAATTCACGTCTTCGCCGAGTTTGCGAAAGTGGGCGGCCAGCCGTTCGAGTCGCTTTCTACAACACCCGGTGTGAGGCCTGTCAGCCGGTTCCGCCTCGGCCACGGATGTCGAAGTGTACCCAGGAACCTCAGACTATCTACACTCAGGCCCTAGTTGAACGTCTAGGCGGCCTTCCGGTGGTCAAGTGGTTGAAGGGAATTGTGGATATTCTTCTCCCCAGGCCAGCAGACCCGAGGATCCAGGCTCTCGCCTTCAAACACCTCTTCAGGAGCCACTCAACGCCTCTCTATGGCACCGCTTCAATCTTTTGGAAATTTCTCTCATTAGCCTCTTTTTAGACCCCTTAGATCATTTCTAAAAAACCTCTTAAACGGCTTGGTTATGCGGTTTTGGCATTGTCTATTTTTTGACTAAATGGCCCGTGTGGGTTAAAATAGGGTATGAAATCTCACATCACAAACCCTGCCTACTTTCGTCTGGACATGTTGCTCACTCTGGGGGTGTCGCAGGTTCATGAGTTTGCCCGCAGAGCCACCGCCACTCTGACCACTTATCGCCTGATCCTTGGACGCTGCCTTCTAGCTATGCGAGAGTCGAAAGGGTTCAAGAAGTTCGGCTGTTCTTCGGAGATCCACTACGCCACCGCTAAATTGGGAATGAACAAGAGGGCGGCGCGGGAGTGTCGCCGGGTGGCCCGCAGCCTTCTGTCTCTACCCAAACTAACGTGGGCTGCCGAAAACGGCCTGATCGACTGGAGCATGTTGCGGGAG
>JBAYRN010000228.1:0-5214 GCA_041676625.1 Vulcanimicrobiota bacterium | reverse complement strand
TTTTTCTCCTCCTGGAGTGGAATTTTCTGTGGAATAGTGGACCTATTTGAGGAAAATTTCGCTTCAGGAGGTGGAAAATGAACAAGTTTGGTGACCGAAGGCTGAATGTCCACAGGCCCTAGCACGAGAAGAGCAGTTTCAGCTACGGTTTCGGCGAGAGGTCAAGGTCTGCCAGGCGCTCGACCACCCCAATATCGTGAGGTTGGAGGATTGGGGAGAGCACGGGGGCAGCCTTTATCTGGTTCTGGAGTACGTAGAAGGCCAGGTACTAACCGAGCGAATCTCCACTCAGGCCCCTTCACTTACCCAGGTTTATCCGTATTTGGAGAAGGTATTGGATGCTCTGATCTATGCTCACGATCGGGGTGTGGTACACCGTGATCTCAAGCCCGACAACATCATGATCACCACGACGGGCGAAGTCAAGCTCATGGACTTCGGGTTGGCTAGAGGCGAGGAGGGTGACAAGGTGACCCAGACCGGCAGTAGCATGGGTACTCCTGCGTACATTCCGCCGGAACAGATCACCGGCGCTCGGCCCACGCCCGCTGCCGACCAGTACTCTCTCGGGGTCATCCTCTACGAGTTTCTGACCGGTCATCGCCCCTTCAAAGAGAAGAACCCCCTCAAGCTGTTGATGCAGCACCTCTCCGAGGTGCCGGTCGATCCCCTGAAGCTAAATCCGGAATTGCCTCCCAGTTGTGGCGCTATCTTGCTCAGAATGCTGGAGAAGAGCCCGGAACAACGCTTCGAATCCTTGCGCGTGGTGCAGGAGGGACTGGCCGCGTTAGCCCGTGGTGAGGCCTGGGAAGTTCCAAAGAGGCCGATGAACCCGGAAGAGATTCGGACATCCCGTGTCGAAGTCGTGCTACCAAATAGTACGACGCAAGATGATGAGACGACGGGCTTTCAAGTAACGGGAGGTTGAAGACTGTTTGAAACGAGTGGGTGGGTTTTCTTTACTGGAAATTGTGGTGTCGCTTGCTCTTCTAGGCCTGATCGTGGGTCTGGTTATCAATATTTTACCGAGTTCCATCGTGGCAAGCCATGGGGCCGGCGAGCAGATGGAGGCCGAAAACTTGGCCCAGAGTCTGGTGGAAGAAGCCCGGGCCGCGGGTCTTTCCAATCTGACGGTTGGGGTCGAAGACATACCCTCCCCGGACCCCAAATTTAAGTTGCAGCGTGAGATTTTCGTTCCAGCGGGGGCCGACGCGGGCCAAACTGTAGGGGTACGAGTCATCGTTCGCTGGGAAAGTAAGAAGCGACAGAGGGAACTAAAGCGTGAGATCTGAACTTCCGAGGCCTGGCACCTTCAGCAGAAAGGGTCGATGAACTCGGCGCTAGGATGGGCCTTGGATATAGGGTGTTGCACGTGGAAGGGAGAAGCCTTCGCCTGGGCCAGGACCGGACCTTGAACCCGATTGATCGCCTGGTCCTGACCCCCAGTTTGGAGATGCACCCGGAGCACGGACTCTACCTGAAGACGGAACTAGATCTCGGGCCGCTGGCACTGGTGGGGCACGAGCCCTGGGAGCTTCAGAGGTGGTTGGAAGAAGCCACCGGTATGAAGTTTGAAGTGAGAGAACTCGTCTATAATTTTGCCTCAGCTGGGGGGCCGTAACTAATCGCTCTGCCCGATGGTTATTTTTCAGGCAGGACGACCGGGCCCAGAAAGGAGGGTTGCGGAGCCCAGCTTTTCAGGTCGTATTTGCGGGGACCTTATTCGTCCGGTCGGTAAGTTTTACAAAGAATTAACTTTTGTAGGACAGATTTCCATCAGTCCTCCATTTTACAATGTTTCTATGATAGCCATGAATGTAGCAGCCGCCGGTCACCATCACCACGCCACTCATCTCCAGCCGAACCAGCCCTTAGCCACGGAGTCGGTCGAAGTGGGCTCGGAGCAAGCCGAAGTGTACCGCGACCTGGTGGATCGAGCGATCGAGGCCCGCGAGCACGCCTACGCTCCGAATTCCGGCTCCATGGTCGGCTCGGCGGTGCTCACACGCAGCGGCAAGGTTTATAAGGGGGCCAACTTCGAGACCACCGATTACGCCGATCACGGGGAACAGGTGGCTCTGGCCCGGGCCCTGGCTGCCGGAGAGAAACCGGGTGATCTGGTGGCTTGCGCTACCTTCGTGGCCAAAGAGGGTGGGCCAACCCCCGAAGACTATCTCAACCAGGCCAACAAAACGTCCTGCGGCAATTGCCGCCAGGCGATCTTCGAACTCAACCCTGAGATGGACCAGATCTTATTGGGCCCGGACGGCCGCAGCGTGGAGGTCTACCGCACCTCGGACATGCTGCCCCAGGCCTACCGCCGGGAGCGGGAGATCCTTCCCAATCCTGAACCCCCGAAGGAGTCTCACTCCGACCCTTTGATCGCCCAGGCCATGATCGCTCGTTCGCGTTCCTACGTGCCCCGCAGCAACGAACCCGTCGGGGCGGCGGTGGAGACAGCCTCAGGGCACATCTACACCGGCATTCGAATGGAGACTTCATCCTTTTCCACCCAGGCCGAAAGGATGGCTCTGGGAGAAGCCATGATGAATGGGGAGGATGAGATCAAGCGCCTGGTTCTGGTGGGAGGCCGTTCCGACCAGGGCGAGATCCCCGACCGGATCACCTGGGACTCGTTTCAAGCCATCGCCTCCGTCTCCCCGGACGCCCAGGTGACCCTACCCGATGAAAAGGGCGGGTTCGTCACCCTCCCGGTGGCCCAGGTGCCCGGGTTTCTGCTGACGTATCAGCCTTCCAGGCCCTAAATCTAGCTACCACGACATTTTGCTGGTGCCAGATTTTGAAGTTTGATAGAGCACTAGACTCAGGCCGAAGAAATAGCGATCTTGGGTGAATAGGTTTGCAGGGACTTTCGAAAGAGAACCAAAGCGACCGCTTGAAAATGAGATCTTGACCGTCCGCACCGCCCAAAACTGGGTGTGGAGCAAGGAGAACCTGTGATCTACAAAGTTCTGAGAAAGCAAGACGCTTTCTATTCCGTCTTCCACGAACTTGCGAGCCTGGCCAACCAGGCCGCCGACGAACTGTTACGACTCTTTGGCAGCCTTCCCATCACGGAAGCCGATGCCGCGACCATCTCAGACTTCGAGACCAAAGGGGACCGTCTGATCGTCGATCTCAACTTGAAGCTCGCCAACGCCTTCATTACTCCCATCGACCGGGAGGATATCCATCGCCTCGCTTCCGGACTGGACGGAGTCCTGGATGCTCTTCACGGGTCGGCTCACCGGGCCATCTATTTTCGGGTGGAGAAAGCGCCTGAAGATGCGCTGGAGATGCTGAGGCTCGCTAAAACCGCGATCACCGCCCTGGGGAGCGCCCTGAGTTGCTTGCAGACCGGGGCTTCTCCGGCCGAGTTTCGGGAAACGGTAAAGAGCTGTGAGCAGCGTTCCGATGAACTGTGTCGGCGCGCCATCGGGCGCATGTTTGAAGAGAGGGTGGAGATCTACGAACTACTCAAATGGAAGGAGCTTTACGAGCGTCTGGAGAGCCTCCTGGATCGTTGCGAGGACTTTTTTCACACCCTCGAGACCCTGGTGGTGAAGTATGCTTGAATCAGGCGCGGCCCTCATTCTGTTGGTCGTCCTGCTGGCTCTGATCTTCGATTTTTGCAACGGCTGGAACGATTCTGCCAACGCCATCGCAACGGTGGTCTCGACTCGGGTCATGAAGCCCTGGCAAGCCGTGGCCATGAACGCGATTCTCAACTTCGTGGGGGCTCTGGCCAGTACCGCGGTAGCCAAAACTATCGCCGGCAACTTCGTAGACGAGAATCTGATGACGGTGGCCGGGGTCGGGGCGGCCATGACCGCGGCTTCGGTCTGGGTGGCTTACTGTTCGGTTATAGGAATGCCGATCAGTGGCTCCCATTCACTGATGGGCGGGATCGTCGGGGCGGCCGTAGGGACCGCCCTTTTTATTGGTGGCGCAGAGGGGATCCTCAAGTGGGGCGGGATCCTGCCCGCTTTCGTGGCTATGTTCTTGTCACCCCTGGCTGGCTTCATCCTGGCCTATATCTGTCTCGTGATCACCGTCTGGCTCAGCCACAAAGCCAAGCTCCGGGCCCTGCCCGGGAAGCGGCTCTTTGCCACGCTGCAGGTTCTGTCGGCATCCATGATGGCATACCAGCACGGAAAGAACGACGCCCAGAAGGTCATGGGGGTGATCACCCTGGCACTGATGACCGCTCCGGCGGTGGCTCTGCAGGGGTTTCCGGAATGGTTTACTCCTGAGGTGGTCGACGGTAGTCCGGAGATCCCGCTGTGGGTCATGCTGGCCTGCGCCACCATGATGGCAGTGGGCACCGCCGCCGGAGGGTGGAAAGTGATCCGCACCCTGGGCGCCAAGCTCGCGCACATCCGTCCGGTGGAGGGCTTCGCGGCCGAGGCCAGCGCCGGTTTGGTACTGGAGATGGCGGCTTCTGCAGGGGTACCGGTGAGTACCACTCACACCATCACGGGGGCCGTCCTGGGGGTGGGTTCGGTGCGCAATCCGAGAAGTGTTAAGTGGGGCACCGGGGCCAAGATTTTTCTAGCCTGGGTCTTCACCTTTCCAGTAACCGTTATCCTGGGCATAGGACTGGGATACACCTTTAATGTCTTTCTGAGCTAGCTGGCAAGGGAGGATCTTTCCGTCTGGATCCCGGAACCGAGGGATAAACCTGTACTCAAGAAAGGAAAGTTTGGACATGACTGATTACAATCGCCCTGTTGAGCCCGTCAACCAATCGCTCACCCATCTGGCCCTGGAGGCTATCGGCAAGGAGTTACGCCAGGGGGCGCCCTACGAAAAAGTCGGCAAAAACTCCCGAAGTCTGGTGCGAAGCCAGGCGCTGAGCATGGTATTGATGGCGCTGAAGACGGGTTCCCAGCTCAAGGAGCATCACGCACCCGGTCCCGCCACAGCCATTGTCTTGGAGGGCGAAATCGCTTTCTCCAGCGGGCAGGATGAGCAGCTCTTAAAATCTCACGAAAGTGTGGTTTTTTCGGCTGATCTGGAGCACGGTCTGAGGGCTTGTCAGGATTCGCTGGTGCTATTGATCATCGGGGGCAAAGAGTAGCAGAGCCTAGCGCTCTGTCAAACTTCAAAATTCGGCCGAGGGCGGCCAGCGCCCAAAGGGCACCCGAATTCTATCGTCATCGATTTTCGCTTACGTATTCCCGATACGCGCACTCAAATCGATTTAGATAGAAA
>JBAYRN010000227.1:0-5388 GCA_041676625.1 Vulcanimicrobiota bacterium | reverse complement strand
GGCTGATTGGGGATAGAAAATGTTGATGACGTCGAAGAGATCCGGGTTCTGGACCTGGGATACTCCGTCATAGAAAAGAGGGTAAG
Organism: Vulcanimicrobiota bacterium; assembly: GCA_041676625.1. Taxonomy (GTDB): domain Bacteria; phylum Vulcanimicrobiota; class Xenobia; order Xenobiales; family JADMJV01; genus JAEXNA01. The sequence goes on along the minus strand of JBAYRN010000227.1, from coordinate 5,302 downwards.
AGGCCAGGATATCGGCGGGATAATGAGTCTTTCCCAACGCCCATGTTCGGTAAAAGAACACAAAGGCTAGCGCATAGAAGAAGCAGGCGGCTCTTCGTAGGCTCATCTTAGTTGGTTTCTCGCAACTCTTCAGTGTGCTGGGTTGGTGGGTGATGCGCGATCGAAGCCATTGCTCGAAACATTTGGCAGGGCTACAGGCGCCTCCTTTGCAGGTCCGCATGGTTCCAAGGAATTCATCGTTGCGGGATCGGTGGGGACAGAACTGGAGAGGAGAGGAGTTCAAGCTGTTGAACCCTCGAAAACGTGAAGCTCGTTATCGTCATTCCCGCTCTTAACGAGGAGCAGAGTATTGAATCCATCATCAAGCGATCGCTCGAAGCGAGGGACACGATCGTGCGGGACTCCTTTGTCGACGAAGTCGACATAACCGTCGTCAGCGACGGTTCCACCGATGGAACGGTTCCCCTGGCGCAAGCCCACGAGCCGGATATAAAGCTCATCGTTTTTGAGAAAAATCGCGGGTACGGTGCCGCCATTATGGAGGGCTGGGAGCAATCCGACGCCGACATACTTGGGTTCTTAGATGCCGACGGCACCTGCGACCCCAAATTTTTCGCCACTCTCTGCCAAATCATGGAGTCACAAGAGGCCGATATCGTCCTGGGGTGCCGTCTCAATAAGTTCAGCCAAATGCCACTGGTAAGGCGTGTAGGCAACACGATTTTCGCGGTTCTTTTGACCCTCTTCTCTTCCACTCGGGTCAAAGATACGGCCAGCGGCATGCGGGTTGTCCGTCGTTCTGTCCTTTCGAAGTTGATGCCGCTTCCGACTGGCCTCCATTTCACCCCCGCCATGAGCGCTCGCGCTATGTTGACACCGAGTCTAAAGATCACCGAAGTGGATATGCCGTATAGCGAAAGGGAAGGGCGATCGAAGCTTAATCCTATCCTGGACGGAGTTCGCTTTCTTCGCGTGATCACACACACTGCTTTTCTCCACGCCCCTTCCCGTCTGATGGGTCTATTTGCCCTGGCACTTCTCTTGGTCGCCGTTATTCTCATGTTCGGGCCGACGGTTCGATATCTGCACACTCAAACGGTGGATGAGTGGCTCGTGTACCGATTTCTTGTTTCACAACTGTTAGGCGCGGTGGCATGCCTTCTGTTCTTCGTGGGACACTTAGCCCGCACTGCGGTATCGCTCTGCCTGGTCGGGCCTGACTTGAGCAGCCCCGGGCTGGTAGGTCGGTTTTTGAGGTGGCGTTGGTTCTGGTCGGTTCCTATCCTCTTGGCGATGGCAGCCTTGACCATCGTCTCAGATAGCTTCATGACCTACCTCAGTAGTGGTCGGGTTCATGAACATTGGTCTCGGTTTGTCGTAATGGCCTGGCTGCTCTGGGTGGCCAGTACAATGGCCGTGTCTCGAGTCGCTGACGCCTGCCTGCAACTCGTCGCGAACCGTCTTGCTTACCTTGAAGAGAGAGTTCAATAAGCCGATCGGCTCTTTGACTGTCAAATTCGGGGTTGTGCTCACGTGTATCTACGGGGTTACCTTCTATCTCGCTTTCAAGATCCTCAGTTCGCCCGCCTACCCCTATCGCCTCGAGATCTTCGAGCACCTCTTCGCCCGACTCGAGGTACTAAGCGCGGCGGCCGGATTTGTTCTCCTGTTTCTAGCCTTCGTTTTTTCTGAGTACGGTCCACGGTGTCTCAAACTTTTCCGAACTATCGAGGATAAAAAAGGATACTTCCTTGTAGGAGCAGTTCTCTTTCTCATTCCGGCCACAAAGATTGTATACTCTCATTGGCCTCTCTCCATGGACGAATATGCAGCCTGGTTTCAGGCTCATGTCTTCGCGATGGGACGGCTGACGGCCGATTGGGAAACAAATGACATCTTCCATTTTTTCCATCCTGGTTTTTTGGGTAACTTCTTCACTGGTGTTCCTGCCACAGGAGAACTCGCCGCCCGGTACTGGCCCGGCTTTTCGCTACTGATGACTCCTTTTGCGATGATCGGAACTGATTGGCTACTCAATCCCCTACTGGGCGTGCTCAACCTTTTGCTGATCGACCGTATCTGTAAGAAACTATCGCTCGATGGCCAGACCTCAGTTTGGGCGCTACTCTTCACCGTCGCTTCGCCGGTATTTATCGCCTACGCGATATCCTACTACTCCTGGAATGCTCACATGGCGGCGAATCTGGCCTTTGTTCTTTTGCTTCTCGACCCCACTCCACGGAAAGCCTTCTGGGCTGGTGTTGTCGGCTCATTGGCGCTGGTTCTTCATCAACCATTCGCTCACACTCTGTTCGCTGCCCCCTGGATCGTGTTTTTGCTCTTTCGCCATCCACGCTCAGCTGGCACACTTCTTCTCGGCTACCTGCCGTTATCGCTGCTCGTGGGCGTGGGTTGGAAGATCGTATTGATGGACCTATACATACGAGCTGGGGGCATTTTTCGGGGGGAGAGCTGGGACAGCTACGGTCACGCTTTCGGATGGGGCGAACCTCACTGGGTTGGATTTAACTTCCTCAAACTCTTTACCTGGACCGTTCCGGGCCTCCCGTTACTGGCCTGCCTCAAGGAGGGCCGACAACGCGAGTGCTCCCCATACCCCGTGCTGATGTTATGGTCAGCGGGATTAACTCTCGCGGGGTACGTTTTCCTCACTTTCTCCCAGGGCCACGGTTGGGGGAACAGATACTTCCATTCAGCGTTCGGAGTGGTTCCTATTTTGGCAGCCTTAGCTATAACTCACCCGACGTCTGAACGGGTGGCTAGAGCCCGTCCCACGGTCGCCCTCCTCGCCTTTCTCAGTGCTTTACTCCTCAACGCAGTCCTGCTTTTCGGGATTCGGTCGTTCATAGCCGAGCATACCGCGCAGATCCCGCCCGTTCCTGGGGGCGATGGTCAGAAGGTCCTCTTTTTAAACACGAGATCGCCATACTATCGTCCAGATCTCATTCAGAATCACCCTTCTCTCACGAAGCCGGTCTTAATAGCGGTAAGTGGAGGGAGGGAGAGCGACGCTGCCTGGGTTAAGGCCCGTTTCCCTGGCGCCTCGCCTTTGTCCGTGCCAACCCAAGGGCCGTATACCGTATGGCGACTGCCGACCCAAGGAGAGAGCCGTTGAACCAACTCGGACGCATCGCTCGATATTACAGGCTGTTGTACTCACTAGCCGGTGAAGAGAGGTTACGACCGGCCACCGTTTTCTTTCGAACAGTGGAGCTTGAAGTTGTCCTCTCAGAGGTTCGGCCTTTCGGTCGGCTGCTCGACGTAGGCTGTGGAAGTGGAGGTATCACGAGAGTTTTACGGCCGTTCTGGCCGGACGTTCAGGAGTTGGTCGGGTTCGATCTCGATGGAGGGGAGGTCAGGCAGGCTCGTACTAAGAGCCTCTACGACGAGCTTGTCGTTTGTCCGGGAGACCGTACTCCGTTTCCGAGCGGTTCCTTCGATTTTCTTTTCTCCAATTCGGTGTTAGAGCATATCGCCGATTTGGATTCAGTCCTAAAAGAGTTGAGCCGGGTGCTCAAGCCCACCGGTAGGTTCGCCTTTACCGTACCAACCGCGAACTTGCCGGACCTTCTGCTCGGTCCGCGTCTTCCGGCTACTCTCTACCTCCCTAAAACAAGGACCGCCTATGTTGACGAGTTCAATAAGCGGACTGATGTGCCGTACTATCGCTCGCTGGAACAGTGGGAGGAACTCCTCCGCTCTTCAGGTTTTTCAGTGGATCGGGCGATACCCTATCTGAGCCCCGTGGAAATTCGAATCTGGGAGTATTACGCTAATTCCACCGGCGGGCTCGTCTACGCCCTTCACGGTGGACGGAAGAAGTTGGAGCATATCGAACAGAATTCGGCAGCCTTAAGTCGGCCCACGGCTGTATCAACCTTTCTGAATTTGCTCTTAGGAATTCCCGTGCTTACGCAGGGTCTTCTGGCCAGACAGTTGGAACGGAATCCGTCGGCTCACGGTTGCGTATTAATCACGGGCGGGAGAAGATGAAGATAGCCATCTTCTACGACCTGATCTATCCTCATACGTTGGGAGGCGCCGAGAAACGCTTTCGCGAGCTCGCGATCCGTCTGGCTAGACGAGGGCACCAGGTCCACTACTACTGTGGGAAATTCTGGGTGGGACCGACCACCTATCTCGATCAGGGTGTAGTGACGACGGGGCTGACGCTGCCGGACTCCTCCACCCGAGCAGGTCTACGCACCTATGCCTTCGTGCTCAGATACGCGTTCCATTTGTTGAGGGTCTTAAGGAAGGAGAACTTTGACGTAGTGGAGTTTTGCAACTTTCCTTACCTGGCTCCGTTCTTGGGAGCGACCTACCTTTCGCTACGACGAAGGCCCTACTGCGTAACCTGGTTGGAGTATACGGGAAACTACTGGAACCAGGTGGGAGGTCCGGCGGCCGTAGTCGGCAGGCTATTGGAAGCCGGCCTGCTCCGCCTCTCCCGCAGCACGCTGTCGATATCTCGGTTCACGTTGAACAGGCTAACGAAGATCGGTCACTCTCCCACCCGATCGCGGGTTATTGAAGCTGGATTCTCTGAACGACGCGAAACGGCCACAAAGGGAGAGGGTGGCATGATCTATGTAGGCCGGCTGCAACCTCATAAGCGAGTCGACCTGCTCTTGCGTGCCCAAAGCGTTCTTCACCAGAAAGGCGTGAAAATCGTACTCACGATTGTGGGAAAAGGCCCTGAACGGTCCTGTTTGGAAGCGCTCGCCAACGAGTTGGGGTTGATGGGGAAGGTGACGTTCCTGCACTCTTTGGCTGACGAGGTCTTGACCGAGACTTTGGCTCGGTCATCCGTCCTCGTGCTACCTTCTGAGCGGGAGGGTCTGGGCATGGTGGTTATCGAGGCGATGGCGTTGGGTGTGCCCTCGGTGACGGTGGAGTCGGAATTCAACGCGGCCAAAGAGATCGTCTCTCGGGGAGGCGTAGGCATTGTTGCGCAGCCAGACCCAAACAGCCTTGCTGCAGCCATAGCCGAAGTCTTACAAAACCGCGAGGAGTTCTCTCGCAACTGTCTCTCGGCAAGCCGACAGTATGAGTGGGTGGAGTTGAGCAAGCAACTGGAAGAGTTTTTGAAAGACGTCGCCGGATATCGTTGATGTTCTAGCGGTCTTCCATCGGGGAGATGGTTTCCTTCGAGCCAACGAACGATCCTTTTAGTGTTTTTTCATACCGATCTGAGATAACGGTCTAAAAGGATCTCACGTTGTCATTTATTGGTGCCAAATCATTTGGGGCGGCTTATCAGAGTCCGCCTCGATTGCCG
>JBAYRN010000226.1:0-5489 GCA_041676625.1 Vulcanimicrobiota bacterium | reverse complement strand
GAGTTCGGGTCCGGATCGACGGCGGCCGGTAGCCCACCGGAGACTTCCTGGTAGTTCACTGGGCGGATCAGATAGTAGAGGATCTGAGTCTGGAACACTGGAGCCCCGTTCTCTCCACCGTACCCGTAACGCAGGTCCGGGTCAGTTTGCCTGGGGTCCTCGGGTGACAGGAACCAAACCACATCGCCGTTGCCCGCCGGGGAAGCGACCCGCTTGTGTTGGAGGTGTTGCGGATCGGCCTGCTGGAGGTCCCGCTCCAACCAGAAGTGAGCTTTGTTCAAACTGATCTGGGCCTGCTGCTGGGCGTTGGCGGTTCGAACCGCCCTTAAACCTTTGTGGAAAAGAAAGAAGAGCGCTGCCATCAGGATTGTGAAGAGGGAGATGGTAACGAGCAACTCCGGGATCGTGACCCCTCGCCTATTCAAAGCTAAAGTTCTCATTGATCAACCGGGTAGCTCGCATTCTCTGTAGACCGGTCCCGCTGCGAACGGCCTCAGGTTCCTCTCCCCACCAGACCAGAGCGTCCAACTTCTTGACCCGGTTCTGGTTGGAGGGGTCTCCGCCCAGCGGCCCGCCAGTGTCTACGTTGTCGATGGTCTGGTGCGTGATCCGGTAGGAATAGGTGGTCTTGTTGAGGATAACCGTGCCTTCCAGTGCCGGGGCGTCAGTGGAGAAAAATTGGTCCTTGGAAGGGAATACCGGATCAAGATTGGCGTAGATCCTCTGAAGCCGATCGGTCATCACCTTCTGGGCCAGCAGCGTGCCGGCGGTCACATCCGCTTCTTTTTGGGTACCTCTTAGAAGCTGGGTAAAAAGCGCGGCTACCACCAAGAAGACTCCTGCCATCATTCCCAGTGCTATGATCGTTTCGGCTAGACTGAAACCCCCACTTCCACCCCTACTTATATTAGGGCTCATATCCACTATATCCCCAGGTTCTTTTCGCCTGATAAAACTGCTACATGAGCCTTCCCAGTTTCTCCGGCTCGCCCTGCTAGGGCCTGAAAGCAGTGCCGTGTCACCAGTTCACAAATCCTATCCCCTGGTATGGGGGTTTTCGAGCCGGTTCGCTACCGTTTCCGCTTAAAACAAATGCGATACTGTGTCCTATGAGATGCTTTGTCCAAACTGTTCTGCTTGTCATCCTGCTCTGTGCTACTGGTTTTGCTGAAACGAACCGCACGGTGGAAGAGATACCAGTGACCGAGTATCGAGAATGGCTGGGAGAGAAGGAGAGCCTGTGGGTTCAGGAACTGGACAACCTGCAAGCTTTCGCCCCTGACAAAGTTCGCCAACTGGATAAAACCAGAGAGTTGATCCGGCAAAAAGCTGCATTGCTAGAGACAACCTCTGACCCGGCTCAAGCCCAAAGCTTGAAATCCGACACTCAAGAACTCGTCTACGCTATGGAAAAATCTCTGGAAGCTCTCTACGGAGAATTGGAACAGCAAAGCGGGCCTGTGTTGGTCTTGGGCCTCTAAATTTCGAGAAGGAGCAGGCGGTTCTTTTAGGAACACGACTGCATGCCCGATCCTAGATACCAGCAACTAACTAACCTTCTCGTATCCCACTCCTGCGCTCTGAAAAAGGGCGATAAAATTCTGGTCGAATCAACGGAGATCCCGGACTCCTTTCTAGCCGTACTCTGCGAAGAGATCCTGGCCGCCGGAGCCCTACCTGTGTTCGATCGCAAAGAGGAGCGCCTCAATCGAATACTCTTGAAAGGCGGTTCAGATGAACTCCTGACAGAGCGACTGAAGCTGCAATCCGACCTGGAACTCCACCGAATGAAACAGATGGATGCCTATCTCGGCCTGCGGGGTAGCCACAACATCACCGAACTCTCCGATATACCCGCCGAGCGCATGAAACTGCACGCCGATCTGGTCTTCAAACCGGTGCACTCCGAGCAGCGAGTCAAGCACACCCGCTGGTGTGTCCTGCGCTGGCCCACTCCCTCTATGGCCCAGCAGGCCGGTTCCTCCACCGAAGCTTTCGAAGACTTCTACTTCAAAGTTTGCAGCGCCGACTACGCGAAAATGGCGGAAGCCGTGAAGCCCTTGAAAGCACTCATGGACAAAACCGACAAGGTGCGCATCACCGCCAGGGACACCGATCTGCGGTTTAGCATCAAGGGTCTAAACTCCATCCCCTGTACCGGCGAGATGAACATCCCCGACGGAGAGTGCTTCACTGCCCCGGTGCGCGACTCTGTCAACGGGCAGATCCAGTTCAACTCCTCCACCATCTATCGAGGCACTCCGTTCGACGACATCCGGTTGGTCTTCAAAAACGGTCAGGTGGTCGAGCACTCCTGTTCCGACGACGAAGCCCTGGGCAAGATCCTGGACTCCGACGAAGGCGCCCGCTACATCGGTGAATTCGCCTTGGGCTTCCACCCCTTCATCAGCAAACCCATGCGCGACATTCTGTTTGACGAAAAGATCCGGGGCAGCCTCCACCTGGCTCTGGGTCAGGCTTACGAAGAAGCCGACAACAGCAATCGCTCTTCGGTACACTGGGATCTGGTACTTCTGCAAGAACCGGGAGGCGAGATCTACTTCGACGACGTCCTCATTCGCAAAGACGGCAAGTTTGTGCTGCCGGAGCTTAAAGGTCTGAACCCGGAGGCCCTGGGCTAGGAAGGCACTCTTCAATCGACAATGAATTAACCGAGGTGGCTTCCTATTTCCACTCAGAGTCAATAGCAAAGCTTCCCTCCTTTGGGTTGGCCACGATGGATCTGGATCTTGTTTACCAGGGTCTAAACAGGGTGGTGGAGGAGCACGGATGCCAGGCCACCATGCTGACCTGCTATCCCCCGGGCCAGGACAACGAAAGTCTAGCTCTACTGCGAGAACGAGTAGAGTACCGCCATTTCGAACCCGGGGAACTGGCTCTTCCAGAAGGAGAAGGGCTGATGCTGTTTGTCTCACCGGTCCTGGTGGTGCTGGCCTCGGCTCGACGAAATTCCCGTCGGCAGCTCGTGTCAAGGATCGGTTTCCAAGAGGAGTTGGTGGCCCAGGTCCTGCAAACTTTGCCCCCGCCCGCCTGCGAGTGCCCCGAAGTCAAGAACATGCTGGCGCGGTTAGCTCAGACTGAAGCGAACGACCAGGAAGCCTTTCGCTTCCTCTTTGGCATGCTCGATCACGACCTAGTCACCCGAGTCAACGAATCCCGCATGTACCGCCTGGCCGAACAGAGCCTGGACCTCATTTATCGCATTCAGATCAATCCGGTGTATCGCATCCTCTACATCTCCCCTATCATCGAGACCTGGATGGGCTGTACTCGCGAAGAACTCTACCAGGACGCCAGGGTGGCCTTCAACCACATCCATCCGGAAGATACCAGGATGCTCCAAAAAATGATGGCTGAAGATCACTCCAAGCAGGGTGTCACTCAGGTTCGCTTTCTTCCCGCACAGGGTGAGCCGTTCTGGATCGAGCACCGCTGGTTCGTCGATCGCTCCGATGATCGGAGCGTGATCGTCTTGGACGGAGTAGGCCGGGATATCACTCGCCAGAAGCGGCAGGAAGAGGCCACCAAACAGGCCCTGCGAAATGCTGAAGAAAACGCCCGATCCAAGTCGCTTTTCCTGGCCAACATGAGTCACGAAATCAGGACCCCCCTCAACGCCGTGATCGGGCAGGTCGAACTCCTCAAGAACACCCCCCTCAACGAAGACCAGCGAGAAATGTTGGAGTCCGTCCTTTCGGCCGGAAAGATACTCCTTTCCCACCTCACCGACGTCCTGGACTTCTCCCGCCTGGATGCCCAGAGGGTCAAACTGCAGAGAAGACCGTTCAGCCTAGTGGGGGCGCTGGCTGAAGTCCTGAGGGTGGTGAAAGATACCGCGCTGGGAAAAGGGCTTGAGTTATTACCTTCGTACGACCCTTCCACCCCGGCTCTGGTCTCGGGAGATAAAGGGCGCTTTGTGCAAATCGTCCTCAACCTGCTCTCCAACGCCATCAAGTTCACAGATCAAGGCAGTGTCCGCCTTGATCTCGATGGTCATCTGGCAGGCGACAACTGGGTCGCTCGGGTCCGGATCATCGACACCGGGATCGGTTTTCCGGTGGAAGACTTCGAAGAGCTGGCCCAACCGTTCTCCCAGGCCGACCCATCCTCCACGCGCAAACGCGAGGGCTCAGGGCTCGGCTTGGCCATCGTCAAGCGATTGGCCGAACTGATGGAAGCCAGGATCACGGTAGAAAGCGTGCCCAACGAGGGTACCTGTTTCGAGCTGGAGTTCCCCTTTCTCCTGGAGCCCTCGAGCAGCGAGGCGGTCTCGCCTGAACAAGATCTTCAATCTCTACTTTCCGTGTCTCGAGATCAGCCTGCGCCCGTTCCACCATTTCCCCCCGATCTGAAAATTTTGGTAGTGGAAGACAACGAAGTCAACCGGAAAGTCATCCGCCGGCAACTCTCCTCTCTCGGCCTCCATCATCTAGACTTTGCTTGCAACGGTAGCGAGGCTATCGCCACCCTTCGCCCCGACCACCACAACGTGGTGATGATGGACATCCAGATGCCGGTCATGGACGGGGTGGAGTCCCTCACCCGACTCAAGCAGATGTACCCGGAGCTGGAGACCCCCTTCATAGCAGTGACCGCCCACGCCTTACCCGGCGATCGGGAAACCTATCTGGAAGCCGGCTTCCAAGGCTATCTCAGCAAACCGGTTGGACTGGAACAGTTGCGGAGAGTATTGAGCGAAGTCCTGGGATAGGCCCTAATTCGATTCCATCTCACCCTCTGATTCCAACACATCCGAAAACGCCAGCGCCGGACCAAGACCAGGCAGGACAGGACCCTGAAACTCCCCCGGATTGAAGCGAGTGATGCTGGGAGGGAGCAGGGAGCCGTCATCGGCTATAGCACTGAGGGCGGAGCGGATATCGGCGTCGTTCAAGAGCTGAGCTTGCCAGCCACCGCCCGGGGTATTGTCGCCGAAGAGGCGACGTCCATCTCTGATATCGAAGTTGCTGCGCTGGTCTCCTACCCGGGTGACCAGAGCTACCGAATCTTCTTGCACCGCAAACTCCACGCCGCGCGTGGCCGGGTTGCTGGTCGGCAGGGCGTTGTTGGAGATCTGCTCTGCCGAACCGAGCGCTCGGTCGGAGCGCCTACCGAAGTATCCGCCGGTGGCCCGGGTATCCCCCCCGAAGGCTCTGAAAACCCGGTCACCCTGGCGCAGCCGAGTGAGAAAGGCCGGGGCAGCCGGGTCACTATCGGCGAAGAGACCTCGAATGATGTTGTGGGCGGTGCGGGGATCCAGATTGTCGAAGTTGTCGCGCAGGTAGTTGAGGATGTTGCGGCGACCTTCCATTACGATATCGCCCACTCCACCGGGCCTGGGACCACCGCTGACTTCGTCGATGCGAGCGGCCAGTTCGTCGAGTTGACCGGGGGCTTCAACATCATCCAAAAGGCGACGCAGTCCGGTCGGGTCGTCTTCAACATCGCTCAGGGCCCGGCGTACCCCG
>JBAYRN010000225.1:0-5652 GCA_041676625.1 Vulcanimicrobiota bacterium | reverse complement strand
TTGTTGGAATCCTGGATGACCCGAGCGTAGTTTCCTTTAACGAAACCACCTTCGAATTCCAGGGCCAGGCTTCCACCGAACAACCAGGGCTCATAACCCACACCCACGCCGTCAGGCAGCTTGGTGCCCATGACCTCCCAGTGGAGCACGCCCCAGTCGGAGATGTCCCACAGGCCGGTCAGGTCCCAACCGTAGCTCTGGTTGAAGCGAGGGCCGAAAGCGTTCGGGTTGTACTGTCCAGCGTAGATGATGTTGTCGATCTTGTCTTCGCTGAAAGCACCAACCACGAGTTTGGTTTTGGAGGGGTTGTGAATGACCCAGAAGTTATCCAGGTTCATGCGGGTGTAGGGCACGTTGTCCAGAGGCTGCAGGAAGTTGTTGGCTACCGCAGTGTTTCCGGTGAACTGGTTGCTCAGGTAAGGAGCTTGCACACCCCAGTAAGCGTCAATGAATTGATCGCCCTGGGAGCTGTAAGCGCTGAGCTCGACTCCGGCATCGATGTCATCGCTGACGCGGATGCGCAGGCCCAGCAAGGCGCGGGCGGTGAAGCCGGTGCCGTTGGTCAAGGCGCGACCGTTGCGGTAGTCCATCACCGGCCAAACACCGTTTTGAGCGGGGTTCAGAGCAGCACCGGCAGCCGTTCCTACGAGCGCGTCGTAGTTCAGGTACTGGGCAGCTCCCGGATTTCCGGGGTTACCGACCGGGCTTCCCACCAGGCTGGGGCTAGTGAAAGCGGTAGAACCATTACCAGCGCGGAGGAAGTCGTTGTCGTGAGCGCCGTTGTTTTTGAACGACTGGAAGGTGGCGCGAGCGTCGACTTCACCGTAGAAGGTGATTCTTTCGAGCTCGGTCACCCGTTTGTCGATGCGGGCTACGTTCTCTTCCAGGTTGGTGACGCGAACGCCCAGGGCGTCGAGTTCCTCACGGAGAGCGTTGACCAGCTTGCGCAGTTCATCCAGTTCGGCTTTGGTAGCGAACGTGGCGTGAGCTTGTTCCATCTTCGCCAGAAGACGGGCTACGATCATCGCGGTTTCCCAACGGGTAGCAGCGCGATCGCCTTTGAATGTTCCGTCCGGATAACCTTCGACCAGACCTTTAGCAGCCAGAGCTGCTACAGCGTCTTTCGCCCAGTGGTTTTCCGGAACATCGGGGAACAGAGGTGCCGCCAGTGCAGGCAGCGTCATTGAAAGCATGAGCATTGAGGCCAAAATAGACCATATGCGTTTCTTCATGACTTATCCCTTTCTTAGTGAGCCGGGACCTCTCCGCTGATTCCGCCCGAGGAGGGAACATCGAGTGTCTTTGTTTCCTCGCGGTTATCCCCAGATGTCTTCTGCACTGAGATGCCGGCTTTTATTTTCCACTCGACCGAAGCCGAGTAAAAAACAAGTTCGTTTTATTTTGTTATTTCGAAGAGACCGGAGCCTCTTTCGGTTGAGCAGTTATTGCCTGCTCTTGTTTCCCTCCCTCTGAGGAAAGAGGAAAAATTTTCATCACTATTTTGTGACCGGCCGTTTCTAACGACCTGGTAAAACATCCTTCTTTATAAAAGAAAAGTTCTGTGATCGATTGCTGCGGGTTATACCCCGTTTGCTCGAGGCATGCAACCCCCATGATTGTCCTGGTGCTTCAAAAGGCCGTAGAACCACGATTTCATGCGAGGTTGGTCGGCTTTGTAAACTTCAGGATGCCGTCCAGGGTGTAAGTTGACAGTCAGGATACGATTTCCCTATCTGAATATCAACAGGCCCTAATCGTCCTCACCGCCGGCTTCGCCGGGTTGGGGTTCGCGGCCTAACCGCACGCAAGCCTCCAGATAAGCGCGGATAAACCCGTTGAGCTTGCCATCGAGTACCGATTGGACCTGGCTGTCGTCAAAGCCGGTGCGCCGGTCCTTGACCACCGAGTAGGGGTGGATCACGTAATTTCGGATCTGGTAGCCCCAGGCTGCTTCGGTGTTTTCACCCCGCAGCTCCGAAAGGTGGTCCTTTCGCTGCTGAACCTGCATCTCGTACAGCTTGGCCCGCAGCATCCGCATGGCGGTTTCTTTGTTGGCGTGTTGCGAGCGCTCGTTTTGGCAGGCGGCCACCACTCCGGTGGGAAGGTGGGTGAGGCGCACGGCGGAATCGGTTTTGTTCACGTGCTGTCCGCCCGCACCCGAGGAGCGATAGGTGTCCACCTTCAGGTCCTCGGATCGGATCTCCACCTCTCTGGCTTGCTCGAGTTCCGGAACCACATCCACCTTGGCAAAAGACGTGTGGCGCCGGTTGGCCGAGTCGAAGGGGGAGATGCGAACCAGTCGATGCACTCCGCGCTCGGAGCGCAGGAGACCGTAGGCGTTTTCGCCACTCACAAAGACCGTGGCCGAGTGGATGCCGTGCTCACCCTCGGAAAGTTCGGCGAGTTCCATCTTCAGGCCCTCGGCTTCTCCCCAGCGCAGATACATGCGGAGCAGCATCTGCGCCCAATCCTGGGCATCGTCTCCCCCGGACCCGCTGTGTACGCTGAGAATGGCAGAAGCCTGGTCGTACTCACCGGCCAGTAGCGCCTGGGTCTCGGCCTTTTCCAGCACGCTCTCCAGATCGGCAAAGCCCAGCTCAACTTCCTCGGCCTCCGGGTCGCGCTCATCGCTCACCATTTCGGCGTAAAACCCGACTTCTTGCAGCTTGTCCTGCAACGAGGTCCAGAGTTCCACAATCCCCTGGTGACGGGAAAGCTCTTGATTTAGCTTGCGAGCTTTTTCCGGATCGTTCCAGACATCGGGTTGAGAAACGGCGTTCTCCAGCTCGGCAATCTTTTGTCGACTGAGTTCCAGGTCAAAGATACTCGCGCATACGGGATACTCGCGCGCGAAATTCCTCCAACCGATCTTCGTACTGTCCTAGCACAATGTCCCTCCAAATGGGAGATTAAGATCTTACGTATTCGAGAGCCTTACTCTTCTTGCGGATAGTGGCACTTCTTCCATTTCTTGCCACTTCCGCACCAGCAAGGGTCGTTTCGTCCGATTTTCTGTCCGGAGCGCCGCACCTGCTGAATTGAAGAATCTTCCCCTTCGTCTCGGTTGGTCTTGGTTTCCTCGATGGAGCGCTCGGCCTTGACCTCCGACTCCTGGCGGACCTCGAGTTTAAACATAAAGCGCACCGTGTCTTCCAGAATGCGGTGTTTGAGGGAAGTGAACATCTCATAGGCTTCCCGAATGAACTCCAATTGCGGGTCCTTCTGGCCGTAGCCCCGCAAACCGATGCCGTCTCGGAGTTGGTCGATGTTGCGCAGGTGGTCGATCCATTTCTGATCAAGGGTCTGTAGCAAACACCATTTTTCAAAGGCGCGCATGGTCTCCGGGCCGATGAGCTCTTCTTTGGCGTTGTAGTGCTCCTCGGCCCAGGCTTTGATCTGGGCCAGCATGGCCCCGGGCTTGCGGAGCTGGGAGAGGGTCTCCAGTTCCGCTTCTTCGGGCAGGGTCAGAAAATGGTTGATCTCACCCCACAGCTCTTCAAACTCCCACTGGGCGGGATTCATTTCGGTGGAGCAATAAGTCTCGATCCAGCTTTGGGCGATCTGCTCCACGAAGTTCAAGACGTGGGGGCGAAGGTTTTCACCGGAAAGGATGCGATCCCGCTCTTCGTAGATGATACGACGCTGCTCGTTCATGGTGTCGTCGTACTTCAAAACGTTTTTACGGATGTCGAAGTGGTGGCCTTCGACTTTCTTCTGGGCGTTTTCGATCCCCTTGGTCACCATGCTGCTCTCGATGGGCACGTCGTCCTCGATCTTCAGCCACTCCATGGCGTTTTTGATGCGGTCGGAACCGAACAGCCGCATAAGTTCATCATCCAGGGCGATGTAAAAACGCGAACTTCCGGGGTCTCCCTGACGTCCTGAACGACCCCGCAACTGGTTGTCGATACGGCGTGACTCGTGACGCTCGGTGCCGATGATGCAAAGTCCGCCGGCTTCTTTCACCAGCTTCTGATTCTCCGGATCAACCGGGGCGCCACCAAGCACGATGTCGACCCCCCGACCTGCCATGTTGGTGGCGATGGTGACCGCTGCGGGTCTTCCGGCCTGGGCGATGATCTCGGCTTCCTGCTCGTGATACTTGGCGTTGAGCACGTTGTGCTTGATTCCCCGCTCTTTGAGAAAGCGAGAGAGCGACTCGGACTCCTCGATGGAACGGGTGCCCACCAGCACGGGGCGCTGCTTTTTGTTCTGCTCGATGACGTCTTCCACCACCGCCTGAAACTTGGCCGCCTTGTCCTTATAAACCAGGTCCGACAGGTCTTCCCGGGCGATGGGACGGTGGGTCGGGATCACCACCACGTCCACGTTGTAGATCTCCCGGAACTCGCGCTCTTCGGTAGCCGCGGTACCGGTCATGCCGGAGAGCTTCTTGTACATCTTGAAGTAGTTTTGAAAGGTGATAGAAGCCAGCGTCTGGTCTTCTGAACGGACTTCCACTCCTTCTTTGGCTTCGATGGCCTGGTGCAGACCGTCGGAGTAGCGACGCCCAAACATCAAGCGGCCGGTAAATTCGTCCACGATGACGATCTCGCCGTCCTTGACCACGTACTCCTTGTCGATCCGGTAGCACTCTTTGGCTCGCAAGGCGTTGCCTATCCGGTGGGCGTCTTCGGCGTTTTCGTAGTCCCAGAGATTTTCCAGGCCCAGGTATTCCTCGGCGGCCTCGGTTCCTTCGTCGGTAAGGGAGGCCGACTTGGATTTCTCTTCCACCGTGTACTGCTCGTCTCGCTTCAGACTGTCCACCAGTTGCGCGTACTTCTTGTAGTCCACCGCGTCTTTCTCGCCTCGTCCGGAGATGATGAGGGGAGTTCGGGCTTCGTCGATGAGGATCGAGTCCACCTCGTCCACGATGGCAAAGTTGTGGCCCCTCTGCACCTTTTGGGGTAGTTCCCAGACCATGTTGTCCCGTAAGTAGTCGAATCCGAACTCGTTGTTGGTTCCGTATAGGATGTCGGCGGCGTAAGCTTCGCGGCGATGAACCTCACGTGCTTCGCTCGGTTCGTCGGGATCGTAGAGGAAGGAGACGGAGTGGTTGATCACGCCCACGGATTGGCCCAGGAAGTGGTGGATCGGAGCCATCCAGATGGCGTCACGTTTGGCCAGATAGTCGTTGACTGTGACCACGTGCACGCCCTTTTCTTCCAGGGCGTTGAGGTAGATGGCGCTGGTCGCCATCAAGGTTTTCCCCTCTCCGGTCTTCATTTCGGCCACCCGACCCTGATGGAGCACCAGACTTCCCACCATCTGTACGTCGTAGTGGCGCATTTTCATGATTCGTTTGGAGACTTCTCGAACGGTGGCGAAGGCCTCTTCTAGAATGTCGTCCAAGGTGGCACCGGAGGCGAGTTTTTCTTTGAATTTGGGAGTCTGGGCTTTCAGTTCTTCGTCGGAGAGCTTTTCCAGCGCTGGCTCCCATTCGTTGATCTTGTCGACGATTTTGCGAAGTTTCTTGACTTCGCGTTCGTTCGAGTCAAATACTTTTTTCAGCAGAGCTTGTAACATATCTTTATTATCTTCCGTCCGGAGAATGGCGGGTTAATATAGCACACCCGATAAGGTGAAGAATATTAGAGGATCACTAGAAATTCTAGAATTCTTAAATGTATATATCACGAAACGCTGGAAATC
>JBAYRN010000224.1:0-5806 GCA_041676625.1 Vulcanimicrobiota bacterium | reverse complement strand
GTTACTGGGTTGCTCGTGTCAACGATGATGGGTCGACAAATATTCTTCAAGACGTTGAAGTAACGAATGAGATGGCGGACGCTGAGACTGTTCAAGTTCCAATTCATTCCCTTGAAGAGGGAGGGATGATCTCACTCGACAGCGACTTAGCCGAAATGTCACTACAACAACACTTCACTTCGACTCCACTTCGCCGAGTTCTGCTCGGTCTTTTCAGCACGCTCGTGATGGCCGGATGCGGTTCGTCTTTTGAGGACCTTCCGCCCATCAACAGCGGAAACGACGTTTCCGGAGGTCTGGTCCGACATAGCGTCCAAAACCTGTCAGCCCAGCAGCGAGAGGCCTTTGTCAACGCCGTCAAGCAGATGAAAGAGATCCCTTCGAGCTACCAAGAAGGGGTCAACGCCTACGACTACTTTGTCATCTTGCACACCGAAGCTTTCAAGCATCACGTGGACGAGCACGGAAACCACTCCATGCCAAACGCCCACATGCAGCCCAACTTTCTGCCCTGGCACCGAGAGTTTCTTCGCCGCTTCGACCACGAACTGCAGCGCGCCGGGAACGACCCGGCGTTGTCGGTACCCTACTGGGACTGGTCGGACCCCAACTCTTTCCAGTCGGTCTTTGCTGATGACTTTCTGGGCGGCGACGGCGACCCCAACGACGACCATCGGGTCAAGACGGGTCCCTTTCGCGCCGGAGAGTGGGAGATCTTACTGCTTGACGAGACGGACGACGAGTGGGACGGAGACATCGACCTTGTCCTAAAGGCCGGACCCCTCCAGCGTAAATTCGGTGACGGCGCCATGCCGACCCGAGAAGAGGTCATCGATGCGGTCCTCACCTACCGTCCCTACGACTCCGCCCCGTTTGACACCACGGCCGATATCACCAAGTCCTTCCGCAACTACGTCGAAGGCTGGTGGCCCGGCCGCTCAGCCATGCACAACGCGGTCCACGTCTACGTGGGCGGACAGATGCAGACCGGCTCGTCCCCTAACGACCCGGCTTTCTTCATCCATCACGCCAACGTCGACCGGCTGTGGGCTCTCTATCAAGCCACCTGGGGCAACCAGTTCCCTGAGCAGTTCGCCGATGAAGAGCTCTACAAATTCGAAGGCGTGAGCGCGGTCGACACTTACGATCTGTTCCGACACTCCAACGCCCGATATCAGTAGCTCGAGCAAAAACAGACCTGTATGAAGGGCCCCGAAAGGGGCCCTTCATACTTCACAACGAGGGGACTCGATAGAAAAACGCGAAAGCCATGCTGACATCGTTGGCGGGAGGTCGGAAGTTGAATCGTTTTTTTTGTGCTCTCCCCGCCCTCTGTCTGTTTCTACTACTAAGTCAGACGGTTTCAGCCCAGCAAAGCTTTTTCAACGACCGCCTGCGACTCCCCGGCATGGATGGATTCCAGCGATTTACCGAAGGCCAGGGCTCGTCAACCCGCTGGAACCCCAAGTCGAGCGAGTCCCCGGGGGCTTCAAGCTATCTGCTGAGCGACCCCGCCGGCTCGCTCTGGGTCACGGTTCGCCTGTTCCATCTGCGACCGGGAAGCGATCCTCAGACGACCAAGGTTCTCTACCAGGCACACTTTGAAACCCTGATGAAAAACCAGAAACTGAGCGTCACAGCATCAAAAATCACTCCCTGGCCAGGGGGGGAGGCGTACTCGGCTGAGATCAAAGATTTCATGCCGGGCTACAGCTGTCGCTCGCTGTGCCTTTTCCCCCAAGAGCTCAAACCGAATAGCCCCGTCTATCTGATCAGCATCGTCACCACCACGCAGGCTGCCGCCAAAGGTCAAAACCTCAGCAAAGAGATCTTGCAGAAGGCGAGCTTAAAACCATGAACTGTCCAGGCTGCGGCGCCCCGATAACCTTCCGAACCGAACGCGCCTTCTACTCGGTCTGCTCTTCCTGCGGCCAGATGCTGATCAAGCGCGAGATCGGACTAGAACTTCTGGGCGAGGTGGCCGAGTGCCAACCCGACGGAAGCCTGCTGCAGGTAGGAACCCGTGGTCAAGACCTCGATCGCCTGTTCACCGTCACGGGTCGCACCCAGCTACGCTACGGAGACGGTTTTTGGAACGAATGGTTTTTGGCTTACGACGACGGCTCCACAGGCTGGCTCGGTGAGGCGCTCGGGCAGTACTTTATCTCTTCCCAGCGCACGCGAGGGAAAGTCCCTTCCGCTCTGAGCTCTCCGCCCTCCTTAGGGGCGGTGATCAAGCTCGACAGAAAACACTACACAGCGCTAGACCGAAAGTCGGTCACGGTCTCGTCTTACGAAGGCGAACTGCCAGCCCTGGCCAGGACCGATCGACCCTACCTCACGGTAGACCTGCGAAGTCCCGAGGGATTCGGTCTCTCGGTCGACTACCAGACCGGAGCGCCAGAGATCTTCTGCGGGCGCTGGACAGATTTTTCCGACCTATCCTTTTCCAACCTGAAAGCCGAAGTCGATCCGGAAATTCCGGTAGCCTCCTCCGAGGTCCGTTCGGTCAGCTGCACCGGTTGCGGTGCACCCTTCGAGCTCGTCACCGGTGCCGTCAGCCGCACCTACGTCTGCCAGTACTGTGGAACATCGATGGACAGCAGTCACCCTGAGCTCGTCCAACTGGGCAAGGCCGTCGACAAAGCTCAGGAGTTAGCCGACAGCGCCACCTTAAAACTCGGCATGCAGGTCCGCTTACCCGAGGGAGTGTTCCGCCTGATCGGTTTTTGTGAGTCCTCTACCCGAGTCGAGGGAGAGAAATATTTCTGGAAAGAGTACCTGCTCTATCATCGCAGTCAAGGGTATCGCTGGCTTTCCCAGACGGAGTCCCACTTCACCCTTTACCGTCAGCTACACGAGGTGCCCCTGACCCTGCGCAGACGACCTCAAGGGGAGGCCAGCAACGACACCTTGCGCTATCAGGGCATGCGATTTCGTCACTTCCAGACCTCTCGGGTCGTCACCGAACGAGTTGTGGGAGAGTTTTACTGGCGTCTGTCTCGCGGAGCCACCAGCACAAGCTGGGACTACATCTCTCCCCCCTACCTGCTCTCCGCCTCGGTCGCCGACAGCGACATGACCTGGAGTCTTGGGCGCTATCTGAACCATCAGGAACTCAGGGAGATGATCCCCAACTTGCCCGATCTTGCCTCTTCCTGGACACTCGCGCCGAATCAGCCTAACCCTCACGGGGCCAGGCGATACCTGCCTCAGTTTGCCCTGGCATGCCTTGCCGCCTTGGTCATGGTCTCTAGCGGTCTTTTATTAAAAGGAGAAGAAGTGCTGTGGCAGCAGAACAATATCCCCTATCGTGACGCCGGAATTCTGGTCGAACGTAGTTTCCCACGTGCCAGCGGAACCCTTCGCTTAGACCTGAGCTCTTCTGACCTAAAAAAGCGCTTCGTAGACATCAACAGCACCTTCACTTCCAGCCAGTACAGCAAACCTCGAGAGGGATTGACTCGGCTGTCGAACCCCACGGGGCAAGGGACAGTGGTCGGCGTGCTTTTTCTCTCGCACTTGGTCTCCTCTCCAGGGCTTTTGCGCCTGGAGGCCCGCTCTGGGCCACCAGAAGGCCCGATTCCGCTGCTGCGAGAGCCCTCCGGCCGCGGGACTAACCAAGCCGATGCCGACCGGAAAGAAAAATTCCACGTTGATGTCAAGGTGACCCAGCTAGCTCCAGCCCCGGGATACGGCTGGCTCTTTTTGGCCGTGCTGATTCTTTCCTTTCCCCTGTTGTTGTCGGCTAACTTCGCCAACAGCTTTGAAAAACGACGCTGGGCAGAGTCTGACTATGGCTAAGTGGCATACTTTGGATAAGTGGCAGAAAGCCTACGTCATTTTTGCGCTCTTGGTACTGCTCTGGCTCGGCTCAAAGCAAAGAGCCCAAGTGTCGCGCAGTCAGCCCTCTCCCAGGCAAAGACTGAGCGCTAGCCAGCTCAGCAATAAAACCTCACAGCTTGCCCCAGGGTGGGGAGTCACCGAGCGGACCTCTACCCAGATCCGCAAAGACTTGGCTCAGCAGACAGAGCGGCTGCTGCTCGCCTCTTCTTCCATCAAAGCGGTGGTGGACTCTCAAGTCCGAGAGCAGGCTCTTAGTTCGGTACAGCCGTTCGAGGTCAAACTCTGGGAGATCGAGAACGCTTCGGCTACGTTTTTTGACCCCGTGGAAAAGTCCCACGGGGTCGCCAGGGCAGCCGGGGCGGGCGTGGTGGGAAGCAGTGTGCGAGGGCGCTCCTCCCCCTCTCGCTCTTCCTCGAGTTCAAGCTACAGCCACAAGTAAGGTCTTAAAGTGTGTAGCGCAGTCCGCCTACGAGCGCCTTGAGCCAAACCATGGTTTGCTCTCGTTGCTCGGACGGGTAGCTGGCGATCAGGCTAAACGGTAGCCCCTTCGGCGGTACCACGTAGACGTAGATCGACTCCACCATCTGCGCCCGCGGATTGTGTATGACAAAGGCCACCGCGCTGCCCGGAGCGGCAGACAGTTGCTGGCTGTGGGCGATGTTAGCGCTGTCCACCTTCGCCCAGTCGGGGAATCCGTCGGCAAAGGTCTTCAGGGGAAGCTTCTCGGGGTGCCCGCCGGAGACGATGAGTTCGGTGTTCAGCTTCGGGTTAAAAATCTCAAGCGTGCTCGTGCGATGCTCTTTAGGCACCTTGTCAAAGCCCTCGGGCGTCTCAAATCGTATCCCTAGCTCGGACACTTCCCAAGCCTTGGCCCAGCCGGCCGTCGCGCTGAGCCCGAGAGCACAAAAAGTCGCCAAGACTAGCGCGACACGATGGAAACCTACCCGAAGACGCCACATTCGCTATTCACTCCCTACTTTTAAAACGGCCAGGAACGCTTCCTGAGGGATCTCAACGGAGCCGACCCGCTTGAGGCGCTTCTTGCCCTCTTTTTGCTTCTCCAAAAGCTTACGCTTGCGACTGATGTCACCACCGTAGCACTTGGCCAAGACGTTCTTGCGCATGGCCTTGACCGTCTCGCGCGCGATCACCTTGGTGCCCAAGGCGGCCTGAACAGGAACTTCGAACTGCTGGCGCGGGATCACTTCTTTAAGCTTTTCCACCAGTTGACGCCCCACGAAAAAAGCTTTCTCGCGATGACAGATGGTGGAGAGCGCGTCGACCTTCTCCTTATGGACCAGAACGTCGAGCCGCACCAGGTCCGCCGTGGCGACTCCTTTCATCTCGTAGTCGAGGGAGGCATAGCCGCGACTGCGCGACTTGAGCTGATCGAAGAAGTCGGTGATGATCTCCCCCAAGGGCGCATCGTAGTGCAGCGAGCAGCGTCCGGGCGAGGGGTACTCCATGTTACGGAAAACGGCGCGACGCTGTTGACACAGTTCCATCACCGCGCCCACGTACTCTTCCGGGCACAAAATGGTGGCGTCGACGATCGGTTCATCGATGTGGTCGATGTCTCCGGCCGAGGGGAGGTCGTAAGGGTTCTGGATCTTGATCATCTCTCCGGTCTTGAGATAAACGTCGTAGATCACCGAAGGTGCGGTGGCGATCAGCTCCAGATTGAACTCTCGCTCGAGTCGCTCTTGCACGATCTCCATATGGAGCAGCCCCAAAAATCCGATGCGAAAGCCAAAGCCGAGGGCAACCGAAGTCTCCGGTTCGTAAACCAGGGCAGCATCGTTGAGGGTCAGCTTGCCCAGGGCCTCGCGCAAGTCTTCGTAGTCCTTAGAGTCGATAGGATAAAGACCGCAGTAGACCATCGAAATGACCTCGCGATAGCCTGGCAGCGGCTCCTGCGCCCCGGTCTTACCAGCTAGGGTGATGGTGTCTCCAACCTTGG
>JBAYRN010000223.1:0-5890 GCA_041676625.1 Vulcanimicrobiota bacterium | reverse complement strand
GATTCTTCGCCTTGCTCTTGCTGTTGGTTTTCCTGGCCAGTTCCGTCCCCAGCTTAGCCATTTCAAAAACCCCCTATTCGGGCGTGTCCCCCTTGAAAGCGGGTCATTCAAACCGGATTGAAGGTGGGAATAATCCGGTCAACTTTGTGGATCCGGAGGGGTTAGAGCCTCTCGGCCGTGCTTCTTCTCTCACAAATCGCCACTTTGATGGTTCCCGGAGTATCGACGGATCTGGAAGAGACTTTCGGAACGGAGTTTCTATAGTCGGCGTTGGTTTACTTGCTGGACCAGGCGGTGGGCTTTCGGCGAGTACGACAGGCTTGAGATATCTGATTTTGACCCAACCTGAGTTGGCGGCTGCATTGGTCGAACTTGGTTTCGGGTTTGCAGTAGGTGGCGATGCTGGCCCGAGACCGAATCTTTGTACTGGATCACTTAAAGGGCTTCGTGCGAATATCGGTGCGGCTGGAGCTGGAGAGATTGGTCCGAGAGTCCTACAAACTGGTGGACACAAAATAAATGCAGATACGGCAAGCCTGCTAAACCGTTACTTAGGTACAAATTACCATAAAAGAGATCTGGGGCGCGCTTTGGAGTCAATGAAAGGCCACCTAAATTTACCACCTAGTCATCACGGGAAACTACTATCCAATGGGGACTATCTTGACCAATCAGGCAATTATCTAGGCAATATCGAGGACTTTTTACCTTGAGAAAACCGACAGATAGTCGCTTGACCCAACCAGATATTAACTATGCTTCGTGCGAAAGAACCCATGCCACCTTATGTATAAATTGTGGTGACTACCACCCTGATATCATTTCTGAAGAACTCCGGCTGGAGCCCACTGATGTATCAATAAAGGGAAGATCTAGGACGAATAGTCGAAATAGAACTAGAATTGAAAAGTACAACATTTGGTTTCTTTGCTCAGAGTCTTTTGTAGAGTCTCTTGACTTACGGCATCACTTGGATTGGTTGCTCTCGAACTTGATACCCCGTAAAGAAAAACTTTCTGCCCTTCAGCAGAAAGTTGAATTCCTGACCTATGTTCGTTGCGTTTGGTGGTCCAAAGGTAGCGGCGGACCAACTCTATGGCCTGAACAGATGACTGGCCTCGCAGAGCTTAATCTCGAGTGTGCATTCGATGTTTACTTTTTTGAGGAGGACAATAGTGAAATCCTCCTTCTCAGAATAGCTGATGATGTTCCAAATTTTTAATGAATCCCCGAACGTCTCCACTGACTTAATATCAAGTGGGCGTGATCCTCACGCCAGAAACACTGAAGCAAAGCGCAGAGCTTCCCCAACTGCTTTCGAGCCTTCTTAACGAGGACCACAGTCCAGGTCTCTCGATCTCTTCCAGGGTGAACACTTCTCCTCTGGCAGCTTTGGCGCGACCCTCTTCGACAGCTTTCCGCTCCTCGTCAGTGTAGGGCTCGCGTCATCGTGAGTTATAGTCAAATCTGGTGTACGGCGCGGAAATCAAGCAGCAGCTTCCCCACCGGCCTCCTTGTTTTCAACTTTGATTCCATCGACGAACTTCACGCCGTTGATGACTTCGGCCAGATGATGAAAGCCGCGAAGCTTTCGCCATCGTTTCTGGTGAGCTTTCGGCAAGCGTGCGGCCTAATTTTCCGGCTGTTGCACCAGTTCGTTATTAAGGGTTTTGAGCCGCTCCTCGAAGTTCCACGGCATCCAGGATGCCGCATTGTCCTGCAGTTCTCGTGTCTTCTGTCGGAGGAGGGTGGTCAGGTAGACGAAGGGGTCCACGCCGTTCAGTTCACAGGTGTGGACCAGGCTCATGTAAAGATCGCCCACCTGTGCTCCGTTCAAGGTCCTGTAGAACATCGCATTCTTGCGATTCAGAACAGCCTTTTTGATAGCGCGCTCGCACAGGTTGTTATCAAGCGGAGCCTCACCATCCTTGAGAAAGAGCGTCAGTGGCTTCCAGTGTTTCTTTAAGTACTTGAGCGCCTTTCCAAGACCGCCGTTCGGCTCCACCTTACCATCGAGCTGCTCGTCAATCCATTCTTCCAGGGCCTTCATGACTGGCTTGCTGTGCTGCTTGTGGTATTTCAGCCGCTCCGTCGGCCCCATCTTCTGCTCTTTGGTAATCGCGTCATGATGGTAAACCTTGGCCAGCTCCTCGAGGACATGAAGGCAAGGCTCGGGGAAGTTGGGGGCGACGTCCACGAGCCTTCGGCGCCCGTGAGCGAGGCAGTGGGCTAATCGCACCGCTCCCGGAGCTTTGAGCTTCGACGTATTCCAGGAGAGAGCGTCGCACATAAGGATCGGGCTCTCAAGCTCGTCGGCGCGAAGCTTCAGAACCTCGGCTAGGTTCTCGCCGGCATGCTGAGGTCCGGTCATAAAGAGAGCTATCTTATGCGTCTCGGCCACGCCAACTATACCGGTCGTGAAAAGACCAGTACGCTCATCTTCAGGATCTCGTTTTATCTTGAGGATCTTCATCCTGGTATCGTCTGTGTGAACCAGACCAGCCGCGGCCGTCTCCCTGAACATATGTTGGTGGATCGGCTTGAGGGTGACTGCTCCGTCCTCTAGTAACTCGTATTGAGTGGAGGCCGGCATCGGAATTCCCAGACTCTTCTGCATTCTCTCCAATCGGTCGTACGGGATTCCGTAACCGTACTTGAGGATGGCGATCATCGAAGTTGCCGTTTCGTCGTACTTCTGCTTTCCGACTCCCTCAGGGGGCTCAGCCGTGAACGTTTCCCCACACAAATTGCAGCGCAACCTCTGGCATTCGTAGACGGTGGCCGTGAGAGGAGCGGCGCCCTTGATGCGGACCAAGATACGAGGCTTCTTCTGCGAGAGCTTGCCCTTTTCACACCCCGGACACTTATCGCCAGGCTTGAGTTCGGAATGAGCAACAGACACCTTGATGGCCACTTAGTAGTTGTCGGCTCCCATTCGGCCATGTCCGGGCCGAGGAACGCTCTGTTCCTTGGGCTTGCCCTCTTTATCTTTCTCGGCGACCTCATTAGCTACGGCATCAAGCTTTTCGGAGGCCCGGCGCTGGGCCAGAATGTGCTCGGCCATCGTGTGGAGCGCCGTCCGGAGCTTGTCGGCATCCCCTTGCGCCAAGGGTCCCTCTAGAGCCGCGTCAACGATGCCGTCAAGCTCCTTGAGATCGACCTCGACCTTCGGGCGCTTGGCTTTTCTTTTCCGTTTTCGCTGAGAAGCAGCAGCCATAGAGAACGGTTTCTTCTCGCTAGCCGCGACAAATCATGCAAGATACCAAACTTTTTTTAGCTGGCTCGAGGCATCTTGACGGTCCGCCACACCGGAGCCGCTTTGGCCGAGGGATCGCCCGCGGCCATCAGGATCTGGGCCTGGTAGGCTTCAAGCGTCTGGGCTGGAGAATCCCCTGTCGGCCACCATCGGAATCGTCCCTTCGAAAGCCGCTTCCGAGCAATCCAGTAGCCTTGCCCGTCGTAATTAAGCAGGGTTAGTGTCGTTCCGCTCTTGTTGCGAAAGACAAAGATGCAACCTGAGAACGGGTCCTCGGCAAACTTCTCCCGGCACAGCTGGGCCAGGGAATCAATTCCCTTACGACCGTCCACCGGATCTACCGCGACCAGCAACCTCATGTGAGGGGTTACCTGAAACATCAGCGGGAGAACTCCCGAAGGATGGTGGCCAGTCCCGAGGGTGCCAGGTTAGAGACGTCGACCTGCATTCTCGCTCCGGAGACCGCCTCTATCTTGATGGTACAGTTTCCGCAAGGTGCTTCGGTAAGCGAGCCGGCAGTTGGTGTACCGACCAGCAACTCCACGAACGTCGGTTCTTTCCGGACCGGTACCGCTGCGGTGCTCCCGCATAGGCCTAACCTCTTCGTAAGCCCGGCAGCGGAGAGGTGCAACTTCGAGCAAACTTGTTCGGGGCCAACTTCCCTGGCCAGCTCGGCAGCTCGAGACCAGAATCTCTCAGGGAGCCTGCCTCCCGGACGCTGGCGCACACTACGCCATTGCTCTAACTCGAGAGAAAGTGCTTCCATTTGCTTTTCGTAAACTGCTGTCGCCATGATCTACTACCTCCTGGTGGAAGCGATCATGCCCGATCGCGCCGCCTAATCAAAGCACGCTTGCCGAAAGCTCACCATGCAAGGCGTCAGTTTCAGCACGAATAGCAACATCCCAGAATAAGGTATCAGACGCCCCGAGCGATGCTCTAGACTTTGCAGAAAGAGCTTACAACAGATTCTTCAAAAAGCAGTAGCCGCATCACGGGTTGGGGCTTCGCCGGGCTATTCCACCACGAACCTTCCGGGTTGGATCTAGCCACCTACCGGCTCTATGATCCCAAGCAACGGAGGTTCATTTCGCGGGATCCACTGGGGGAGGCGGTGGATTATAACGTGTATCGGTACGGTGGGAATAATCCGGTTAACTTTGTGGATCCGAGCGGGCTAGAGCCATATGCAGACCCTGGTCTAATGGACCAACTTTACCCCACTAGCACTTTGGTGAATGGAGTAGCGACCTTCCTTGGCTCAATTCCAGAATTTGATCAATCTCAATTTCCAGACGTCACGGTTATCAATGGAGCGTCATCGTCTGAAGCTATTCAAGCCTTAGAATCAAGCGAAGTGGTAATAATCACCGGCCATCACTATAATGACACGGGAGAGTTTCTCTTTGCTGACGGAAAATTTTCACCTAACGACATAGTAGCCAAGGCGAAGAAACTTCCAGAGATTCTTTTTTGGAACGGATGCAATACTTCTGAAAGCCTTCCTAGCTCTAGTGATTACCCAGGAACGACCTTCATCGGTTTGGACGGTTACATCAAGATTCCAGTTGCTGCGAGGCAAGCCTTGCAAGCATTGGGGGATATACAAGGGGGAAATCTACCCCAGAGGGTCCCAGGTGCACCTACTATGACTGTGGTTGGACAGCCACCGTCTCGTTAATAATATGGCTAACAAAAGACGAAGTTCGATAATGGTCTTAGTCGCACTGGTGGCTTCGATAATGGTGGTTAAGGGTGTGCACATCCGTATCAACCAAGAGCTTTGTAGTATTTCAATTTCGGGAATAGATTTAACAGTCGAGCGTGAAGAACTCTTGGATAGCTGGAAACACTTGGTCTGTCCGAGCCAGCTCGCCTAGCTGCGGTTGTCAAGCGTCTAACAACCAAAATCTCCGGACTGCCAGTCAGCGGCGATTCTGTATGTGAGATGTCAGCCGACCGGCGCTTGTCAAACACCTGTCGTTCACCATTGCAAGGGGAGACTCTCGAGGTTTCGGCGCTGTGAGATCAAGGCTTCAGAGCCGTCAAGGAGCTAGCCTGAGAACTTGGATGAGATTGTAAAGCTTAGGCGGCCAGGGACGTCGCTGCAGTGGCAAGCCGGTCAACGAGTATCTCTCGACGCTCTCTTTTAGATTTGAATGCCCCGGCGATGAGTCGGCAGAGATGTTGATATAGCGAGGGTCTTTGTTGTCTGGGAAGAGCAGCCAGGGCATCAGCGGCTGCTTGGGTCCAGAATCGGAAATCAATTTCGTACTCTGCTTGAAGTGCCAGGGAGACGAAGCTTTGAGGGAGTTCGGACAATGTCTTTGTGGCCCGTATCCTCGCCGCCAAGCGGGTTAGGGGAGCGAGCGAGAAATCGTGGAGACGGACTCGTTGTTGAAACAAGTGTTCAGAGAACTCGAGTAGGTGACGCTTTTCATGATCGTTGCGGATGATTCCGGCAAGGTATCGATGATCCGCACCCGATGGCAAAGTACCTTGTGCTTTCCTGGTGACTAACGTCAACTATTCTTCCCAGGTGACGACAAATATAATTACCGGATCATTCAGGAGGCTTTGCAGTGGCCTTCCTTTCTCTGGCCTGTTCGGTCCGGTAGCTAGGCACTTTGAATT
>JBAYRN010000222.1:0-5955 GCA_041676625.1 Vulcanimicrobiota bacterium | reverse complement strand
TTTCTCCTCCTGGAGTGGAATTTTCTGTGGAATAGTGGACCTATTTGAGGAAAATTTCGCTTCAGGAGGTGGAAAATGAACAAGTTTGGTGACCGAAGGCTGAATGTCCACAGGCCCTAGTTCGAAAGATGCCTGACCCGGCCCGGGGGAGGCTCCGGATGCATGGGAGCTTCGGAACTCAAGAATCCCGTAGCCGTTTTCGTTAGCCGTTAGAAGCTGGCTTTTCGTATCCTCGGGGTCTTCGAACACCTGGTTTAAACCATGCACGATATCGGCCACCCAGCGAGGACCAACCACGATATCCAGGGACTGACCATCTTCTCGCAGGCGAAGCTCGTAGGTCAGTCCTTTGAGCGCCAACTTTCTTCCGTGCTCCCGGCCGATGGCTCTGAGAGTTGCTGCGATTTCATGGTTCGGCAACAGAGGTTTATCGAGGTTGGTCACCAGACCCGGCCTCAGTTTTTGAAACATGGGTTCCAAAAGCTTGGGATCGATGCCCTGGGTTCTGAGACTGAGTTCTGGATGCAGGCAGCACCAGGCCAGAAAGTTTGCTTGCTGAAGACCGGGCGGGCGGTTTGAGGCAACGGAAAAGATGGGGTCGAGGAGTAGAAGCATATCCGTACTGCCTGTCCCTTCCACTCTCCAGGGAAAGGGGAAAGCCACGAAGCTTAGATGATGGTAGGGTGCGACTTCTTCGTCCGCTTTTACCCAACCGGCGATATTGGACTCGATCGCGACCTACTCCGGCTGGGCGAGTACGGATTCGGAAGTCACGCGAACTACGAATTCATAGTTTTTCGTCGCTGAGAGCCCCTCCGTAAAGAAAAGCTCGTACCACGGCAACTGTCCTACTGGTGGTACTTTGCAGTGGAACATCCTGATCCCAGGGTCGAGTTGCACTTCCCGCACATCACGACAGCCAAACTGACCCAACCAACTCCCTGTTGTCATCCTGCCTCCGAACAGCGGTTTCGCAGATCTCTTTCCCCGGTCCTTTTACTTGAAATGTGGATACTTCAAGAGCCTCGTAGATCTGTTAGGAGACTTGCACCAGCTAACCCGAAATCTCGGCGTTGACTTCGCACGCCCCCAGTCCCATGGCAGGCAAATGCTCTTCAAACAGGTAGCGAAGGGCCTCCATGGTGTAGGGCTCTGGTTTCTGGAGGGCTCCTTGCTGATCGAAATAGACGGGCTCTTCAAAGTGCTTGAGCAGCTTCTCTTTAAAGGCGCCGTCATAGAAGGTCCATTGCGGCTGGGCGGCGCTGATATCCAGCAGAGCTACCGGCCGGTCGGGGTTCAGAATCCACTCCTCGTTTTCCCGAAGCAGGCGGGAAATTAGAATTTTCACGACGCCACCAGGGTCAGCCCGTGGGGAGACAGGCCATCTAGCACGGATGATTCGTTAAAGGGCTGGCTCATGAAGAGCGGTTGCAGGGTTGCCGTATAAGCAGGCACGAGTATCGCCCAACGGGCAACTCCCTCGGCATCCACCTCCAGTTCTGCGATCACGGTCTGGAGGTCCGGAACCGGGGGAGCGCCGATGCCTCCAGACTTTCTGGGATGGACTCGATAGCGACTCAAGGTTCAAAGCCTATCTGATGATTATTGCCGAACCCACCCTGAAATCCACCGAAGATGCCCTGACCTTGTTGATTCTGCTGTTCCATCTGCTCCATCATTTTTTTCATGAGATCGCCCAGATTGCCTCCCATGGGAGGTGGAGAGTAGCTTCCAAGTTCGGGAATAGGTGGAACTTCGGTACCCGCTCCGTACTGGAAGTTGTAAGAATCCAAGATCTGCACAACTCGGTGGCCGTTTGGATATCCGGCCAGAATCGCTTCTCGGCTCATACTCTTAAAATGGTCCACATTCTGCATTGCCACCCGGTGCGCCTCGGCGTAGTCCTCTTCCCGATTATTCCTTCCGTATGGGCTTACGGCGTGGCCGTCGCCCCAGGGCGGCGCCGACGAGATTCGTGGGTTTTGCCCGTAGTCTTGCACGTGTCCCATCTCGTGGTACAACACGTGTGACATTCCGCCGTCATTGGCCACCGAGTCTCGATCCAGGGTGATCATGCCATGACCACCGAAGCCTGCTACATTGCCAACGACTTCTCCCTTTTCGTTAAGAAACTGGCCGATGTCGTCGGCGATCACGATCACTCCGGTGGAAGCCCTCATTTCTGGCGGTAGAGCCTCCAGATGAGCACGGACCCTCTCTAGTTCTTCCGGGCTTGCCCCGTGGACCTGAATATCGAGATTTTGGCCGTTGGGACCAGGCATGGTGAGGACCTGGTTGGGGCCTGCCTCGATGGTTCGCTGACGTGCGTCGACGTTATTACGCCAGTGGTTCGTGCCACTCTTGCACTCGATCCAACGAATACCGTTTTCGTCGTAATACTCGCGTTGCCGAAACTCGACTCCGTTTTCATCGACCCTTACATTCCAGGCTATCCCACCCTGTTCGTGAGGCTCGGTTCGTTGCCGGGTGATTCCTCCGGTCTGCGAATTGAGGGTTTCTGTCCAGGGATTACCACCCTCAGGGTCCTCGACTTGCCTGGATTTGATCGAAGGGGCGAATCCGCGTTGGGTCTCGGTCCAAGCGGGACCGCCGTTAGGGTCGGGCACCTGCCGGGTTTTGACCCCAGGCATGTTTCCATTTTGGCGCCTTTCGGTCCAGTCGCCCTGCCCGTCTTCCGCTGTTACAGTCCGTTCTTGGAAAGGAAGACAGTTTGTGCGCTCAAATACTTCGGTCCAGTTTTGACCGCCGTCGTTGGCCTCGGGACCGGCCCTCTCCAGCCTGAGCGATTCGCCTTCCCCGACGGCGACCCAGCCAGGTTCTCCCTCGTTTCGAGGAGGTATGACGTCGCCGGGCTTCACCGAATCCCAGTCGACTGTGGGGGTGTTATTGGGGAGAGGAGGGGGAGTCAAGGACTGGGCGATGGGCTTTTCCTTCTTGGAATCGAGCTTGAGCGGAGTTTTTAGGAGAGCACCCATGGAGACGGCACCACCCAGGACCTTCCCCGCGATCCCTGCCTGTTGTTTAAGGGTCTCTCTGCCCTCGGTAGTGCTCTCCTGCTTGGGCTCGGTACCCCGGAGATCCGCGAGTTTCATGGCCTTTAATTGAACGCTCGCCGGAGGCGGCGCTGCTGTCTTGCTCTCGGTAACCGATGAGGTTTTAGGTGCTTGGGTCCGGGCAAACGGTTTATTCACTTGAGTGGGCTTGGGCTGGCCGACATTTCCGGAGTCGATCTTAGACACGCACGGCCTCCCATTTCTCAACGGCCACAAGATAGAAAAGTGATTCTTCAAGCCAGGCCAAACCGTCTTCCCCCGGCGCGTCTTTCAACTCTTCCAGGGACTCCAGGTACAGATTGGCTCCCTCTTCTAAAAGGCGGTCGGCCACTGCGGTTTCAAAGGTCCACTCTCGCTCTCCCAGATACATACTGTCCAACGAATTGACAGCCGCTAGCGCCTGTTCATAGGCCGATTGCCAGAACTTTTTGTGGCGTGCTTGAAGACCGGACGAACCAACTTCCTGTGTCCATTTCTGCCAGAGGCGATAACAGGGGTGTTTTCGCAGGGTGGGAGCGATTTCTTCATACAGCTTCTCGATGACTTTCTCGCATCGATCTTCAAAGGAGTTTCCGTTCTGCAAGACGGCCGAGTAAGACTGCTGCTCCAGGGAGATGTCATCACTGCGGATATCGATGATGAACCCCGTACCATACACACCCAGCGAGTTTTGATTATTCTGCTGAAAGGAACGAGAAAATTCATCCACCGAGTAAGCAATGGAGTTGGACTGCATAACTCCAGTATGCCTCAGTCAGGGCATCTTTCAAGGCTCCATTTGTTGAATTTGTGTTAACTTTTATGACAGGTGCGCGTTTGCTTGGGGGCTTGAAAAATTTGAGCTATACCTGCCATCTGTGGTAGGCTAAAGATCTCACCGGAAGCATCCGACTATACTTTGCTTCCATTTTAGGAGAATACCTATGAAAATAGATATAAGCAAAAGCTTGCAGTCTTTGTTCAGCGACGAGAATTGGATCAAGAAAGTCTTGATCGGGACCGTGCTCCATATTCTCTCCTTTCTTCTTGTACCGACCTGGGCGTTCATGGGCTATTTTTTTAAAGTCTTGCGCCAGTCTTCGGAAGGGCAAGAGGAAAATCTACCCGAGTGGGACGATTGGGGAGCCCTCATTCTCAGTGGTCTCAAATACAGCGTGGGTATGTTCATCCTGTTTCTTGTTCCAACCGCTCTGATGATCGGCGGCGGTGGAGCGATGTTGATGTCTCTCATCGCCGCGTTTTCCGGAAAGTCGGGAGGAGCCGCGGTGGGAATGGCTGGTGGAGCGATGTCGATGGGTGCTCTTGCCATCGGCATAATTCTTAGCTTGCTCATCAGTTTGTTCGTGCCTGCTCTCAGTATTCGCTTTGCAGAAACTGAAGAGATTGGAGCTCTCTTTGGGTTCGGGCAAGCAATGGCCGTCATTACCCGCGCCCCAATCGACTACCTCGTCCTACTCCTGCTGCCCATGGCAGCCAGCGCGGTGATCGGTGTTGTACTTTCCCTCACTGGAGGACTGGCCACAATACTTCTTCCTCCCGTGGGTGTCATCATCGGCCTGGGAATGGCCAGACTCTATGGAGAGTATCAGCGCACCTGTCTGAGTTAGGATCTAAATTTCAGGTGAACTAACCGTTTAGATCAAGATTCCCTTCAGCCTGCCTGAAGTGCTGCCGTGCATCCCGCCAGGGGTCCCGAGACCCACAAAGAATGCAGCAGAGTGCAAGCGGTGGACGTTTTGGAGGAGCAGCGCAGGGTTCGCGAGACAGCCAGTGAGATTCTGATCAATCGGCTGCGAATTGCCGTGCTCTGTCTGGGTTTTGTCATTCACGGCAGCAATTGGGCTTTCGGCTGGCTCAGAATTCCTTCGCCCGGAGCGGCGGTATCGGCCATGGGGGGTACGATCCTGGCCCTGTTGGGGGTCGAACTTTATCTGCGCAAGAATCCGCCCTACTTCTCCCACAGGAAGTATCTATCGGGAATACTGGATGTGCTGCTGGCAGGGGGGATCACCTCGGTCATGCTGGCCCCTGCTCCACCTCATCTGAAGACCCTATTTCCTATCGCCCTGTTCTTCTTTGTCATCGCCCTTTCGGCTCTGCGCTACGACTCTCGAGTGGTGGTCTTGGTGGGCGGACTCAGTACCGTGTTTTTCGTGGTCCGGGCGCTCCTCGTGGCCCCTCCAGAGATCTCCGCGCTCGCGCCCCTTGCCGGCGGAGTGCTCCTGCTGGTCTTCACCTACATGCTGGTCTACCAGGCCGCCTCCTTGCAGCGGCTTTTTACCGAGGCGCTGCAAAAGGAGAAGGCGGAAGAAGCGACCAGGGCCAAGTCCGAGTTTTTGGCCCACATGAGCCACGAGATCAGGACTCCCATGAACGGCATCATGGGCATGACTGAACTCACCTTGAAGACCGAGCTGAGCAGTAGCCAGCGGGAGTACCTGGAGGCGGTCAAGCACTCGGCCGACGCCTTGCTGGGGGTGATCAACGAGATCCTCGATTTCTCTAAGATCGAAGCGGGAAAGCTGGAGCTTGATCCGGTGGAGTTTGATCTCCACGAATGTCTGGTGGATTCTCTGAAGGCGGTGGCTTTGCAAGCCCACCTCAAGAACCTGGAGTTGGCTTATCACATCCACAGCGAGATTCCCCGATGGGTGACCGCCGACCCCAATCGCCTGCGCCAGGTTTTGATCAATCTGGTGGGTAACGGTCTAAAATTTACCGAGAAGGGAGGCCTCTCGGTGCGGGTCTATCCCGACCGGGAGTTGATCCATTTCGAGGTGACGGACACTGGCATAGGTATTCCCAAGGAGCGCCAGCAAACCATTTTCGATTCCTTTTCTCAGGCCGATCACACAACCTTCAGCCGATACGGCGGAACCGG